>QHUC01000162.1 GCA_003221045.1 Gemmatimonadota bacterium
CTGACTTCTTTGTAGCGAGCGTCGCGGGATTCCTCGAGGCCTTGCAGATCAAGGATGCCGTCGTCGTGGGAGAGTCAATCGGCGGGAGTATCGCGCTCCTGCTCGGCGCCCGGCATCACCCGTCGGTGCGTCGAGTCGTGGCGGTCAATCCGTACGATTACGACGGCGGGCGCGGGATACGGCGCAGCTCCGCGATCGCAAACTTCCTGTTCGCGCTCAACGACGTGCCGATCCTCGGCGCCACGTTCACGAGGCTCCGCCAGTACCCGATCGTGAAACGCATCCTCGAGGGCGGCGTTTATCGGCAGGCCTCGATGCCACCGGCCCTAGCGCGAGAGATGTACGAAGTCGGTAACCGGCCTGGTCACTATCGGGCCTTCATGTCGCTGGTCCGGCACTGGGCTGGATGGGAGCGGGCGCGGTCGGAATACACGTCGATCGACCGACCGGTGCTTCTCGTGTATGGCGATCATGATTGGTCGCGGGTCGCCGAGCGCGAAGCGGATCGCCAAGCGATCCCCGGCGCCGAGTTGCGCACCGTGAAGGACGCCGGACATTTCCTGGCACTCGACGCACCCGACGAGTTCGTGCGAGCGGTACTGGACTTCACCAAGGTGCGTGCGTGATGCGCTGGACGCGCTTGAGCTTCTTCTACCTCGTGGGCTATCTCACCTTCGGCGGACTTGGCCTGGTCTTCGCGCCGGCGCTCGCGCTGCAGCTCTTGGGCGCGACGGGAAGCTATCCGCCGGTGCTCGTGCGGTTCATGGGCGCCCTGCTGCTCGCGCTTGGCATCCTGGTCGGTCAGATCGTGCGGCATCGCGTGGAAGTGCTCTACCCGACGACGCTCGTCGTGCGAGTCGTGCTGGTCGGCACGATGGTCCCGCTCTATTTGGCGTCGCGCGATCCCCTGTTTCTGGTGCTGACCGCGATCGTCGGGCTCGGAATGGTTCTCACCGCCACCGGCTTGCTGGCCGATCGGCGCGCCAGCGGGTAGCCTCACCACTAGCCACGCTTCCACCGGAGGATCGCATGAACGGCCCCTCTCCCGCTTCGATCTTGCGGCCGGTGCTCCGACTCTTCGGTCTCATCTTCATCTTCGGCATTCCCCTATTCAATCGCATCTGGCCGAGCGGCTGGGCGTGGTCGCCAGAGCAGCCGGCCTATCTGCAAATGATTTGGGGCATCTACGCCACGCTCGGTGTGTTCCTCCTACTCGCCGCGCGAGACCCGGCCCGCAACCTGAGCGTCATCTGGTTCACTGTCTGGTCGAGTATCGTGCACGGGGCTGTCATGGCGGTCCACTCTGTGACCGACCCCGGTCAGATCGGGCACCTGTGGGGCGACGTGGCGGCGCTGTTCCTCACCGCGGTCGTGCTGACGGTACTGGTGCGCCGGGAGCTGCCGGCGGGGAGTCGCGCCTAGACGGCCCTACGGCTGGAAGGCTCCAGGTGACCGCGTGCGGCGTCGCTCATCGATCCACGTCAATACCAGCACAGCGGCGAGCAGCGGCACGAGCCAGATGACGCGCGCCTGGTAGCGATCCTCCACATTGGCCAGCACACCCGTGACGGCGGCATTCACCACGACCACGAAGCCGATGATGGTGGCGAGCCCGATTACTCGCGGTGACCAATACTGACGCAGGAACAATCCCCAGCAGGCGATCACCAGCAGTGATAGCGCCACTGTCCAGTCCTGTACCGACGTGAAGAAGTCCTCATGGAGGGTCTCGTGCGCCTGGCGGGTTTCCAGGTATCGCGGTCGGGCGCCCGGCAGCACCGTGTCGGCCATTGCCAGGATCCACGGGTTCGGGTCGTAATCCCACAAGCCGAACGCGTGGAGCTGTCGCCAGAAGTGTCCGGCGGACACCACCAGCTCCTCTCGAGGGTAGGCGCGCAGCGTACCCAGCACGATCCGCGTCTCCTCCTTCCTTATCCGCTCCTGTTGGGCCAGCGACGCGCTCTGCCAGATTCCGTGAGCGCTCCAGAGGAAATCGTCCACGTTGTCGGGCAGGTCGCGGCTGTGGCGGCAGATCTCGACGTGAAGGGCAAGACAGTGCTGTCGCAGATACCACCGGCCCGGACCATCGGCGATCATCCGAGCCATCACGAACGGCGGCCGTTGGCCGTTCAGCGACGGCTCGCCAAACAGATATGTGTGCACCCCGACATGGGCGGCCGCCGCACAGAGGACGATCAGCGCGACTGTGCCAACGGGTCGCAACGTGCGCCGGGTGAGCTGGCGTCGGACCGCCAGGAGGGCGACAAAGAGGACGCACACGCCGGCGGCGAGCATGAGATGTGTGATATGCGAAGCCACCGACCACCAGGCAATCAGGACGACGGCTCGATGCTCGGCACGAGAGAGGGTCTCAGGAGCGAACACGAGGAGGTAGACGGCGAGATACAGGACCGGGCCGAAAATATCGGGCATGATCCAGCCCACGAACCACCCCAGCCCGGTGAAAACGCTGAGCAGCGCGACCAGGGCGAGATAGGTCGTGGACGTTCGCCCCGGCTGAAGGGATCGGACGACGAGCCATAGCACGTACGCGGTCAAAAGCGCGTTGAAGATGACGACGGGCCAGGGCGTGACGTTCCAGTGGAACGGGAGGATGCCGACGCTATAGATGAGCGATCGCCCGCCATAGTATCCGGCAAATCGGTGCAGGAAGAGCGCCCTTGCCACGGGTGCCCCTTGCCGCAGGTACGACATCGAGTCGGGATACAGTAAGGGATAGCCGTTGTAGACGGCCGGCCAGCTCATGAGCAGTGCCGCGACCAGCACTGCCCCGATGCTCCTCGCGGGCACGGGCATGCGCGCCTAGGGGCACACTCTGGACCTGCCGTGGCAGGCGGCCGCGACCCCGCCACCGACTACCTGGCGCTGTCCCTGCAGCGGCGAGCCGGGGTTCAAGGGCGACACCCCGATGCCCGCGGTCCCGAGCGTCACGGCCAGGCCCCAGACGGGCGAGTCGCCGGCGAGGCGGTGGGTGACCGCGACGCTCAGAGTGAGCGGCCCGTGCAGCACGTAACGCACGCCGGCCCCTACTTCCCGGGCCCGCGCCGTCGTGTCCGCGCCGCCGAAATCGCCGCCGAGTGACGCGGTCGCCGTTGCCGGCCCGAAGAGATCGACGTCGGCGTCCACGTCGAGCCACGTGGACCCTGGCGCGTCGAGGGACGACAGGGGGACGGCCGAGAGGCCACGGCTCGCGTCCGCCGAAAGGTGAAACCGGCCCGTCGGCGACACGCCTGCGCCCACGTCTACGCCGACGCTCGTCACGCCACTGCCAAGCCCGATGGATGCGTTGCCCGTCGGGAGCACTAACATCACCGCGGCACCTACGTTGGGCCCTCGGCCGCTGCCGCGATTGGTGGATGCGGCGGCGACCAACGGCAGGTCTCCAAACCCACTGCTCACGTTGCCCCTGCCTTGCGTTGCAAGACCGTCGGCGCCGCCCCGAGCGTCAGCCACGGGAACGGCCGGTAGGCGATCACTCCGCCCACGGCGCCGAGCGAAGTGCTATCGGAGAACGACATCGTCGCGACGGTCGCGTCGCCGACCCACGCCGGTTCTCGCGGGGCGTTATGCCTCTGGGCCGCCGCTCCAGCGGCGACCAACACGCAGGTCATGAACACACTCGTCCCGGCTCGGCGCACCTCCCACCTCGCTCTCGGTTGATCGCTACACATTCGGCGACGGCAGACGCGCCTGCGTGTGACCGGGATCACGTGACCGCGGCGCGGCGTGAGCCGTGTCACCGGCATCCGGCACAGCCTCCGCGTAAGCATTGTCGACCACCACCAAGGCTCAGGTGCTTCATGACGCACGCATGCCGCGGGCGGATTCCTTATTCATGCTGGCGTGGGGTCCTAGGAGCTTGGCTCTGGCTCGCAGGGTGCTCGGACATGAACAGGCCTTCGGGCAGCTTTCTCGCCGACCGCTACCCCTGTGATCAGGGGATCGGCAATGATCCGGACGTGGTCTGGCACGAAGACTTCGAAGCAGGCTCGGTGGCGGCAGTAACCGCGCGCTACAACGAGTACCAGAACTTGGCCGGCATGGCGTTGGTCGCCGACAGGCCATCGGGGAGCTGCGGTGCTGCCTCCATGAGGCTCACGGCCGGCGGCTCAGCCAGCGCCACG
>QHUC01000163.1 GCA_003221045.1 Gemmatimonadota bacterium
GCCGAGCTCGCCAAGCGCCGGGGCGTGGAGCACTTCGTATACACCTCGGTAGGCTCGGCACACAGGAAGACCGGGATCCCCCACTTCGACAACAAGTGGCGGGTCGAGGAAACCGTGCGTCGCCTTGGCTTCCCGTCCTACGTCGTCATCCGGCCGGTGTTCTTCATGGAGAACTGGATCTCGGGGTGGTTCAAGCCCGGCATCGACCAGGGGAAGCTGATGATCGGGCTCAAGCCGGACACCGTGGTGCAGATGATCGCGGTCCGGGATATCGGCCAGTACGGCCGCCTGGCGTTCGAGAAGCACGTCGAGCTGCAGGGCCGGGCGATTGACATCGCCGGGGACGCGCACACCATGCCGGAGACCGCGCGGATCCTGAGCCAGGCCGCCGGGCGCACCATCACGTTCCAGCCAGTGCCGATCGCCGAGGTCCGCAAGGCCAGCATGGATTACGCTCTGATGCTCGAGTGGTTCGATCGCGTGGGGTACGACGTGGACATCCCGGCTGTCGCGAAGGAGTACAGGGTGCGGCCGACGACCCTGAAGGAGTGGGCAGGGAAGATCTCCTGGCCCTGAGTCCCTAGGGCCGTCACACGGTGAAGTAGAACGTGGCCCCCCGCTCGACCGCCCCCTCGGCCCACACGCGGCCACCGTGCCGGCTGATGATGCGGCGCACGGTCGCGAGCCCGACCCCGGTGCCCTCGAACTCGCCCGGGGCGTGGAGGCGCTGAAACGCCACGAACAACTTGTCGGCGTAGGTCATGTCGAACCCGGCCCCGTCGTCACGCACATAGTACGCCAGCCTCGCGTCGTGCTGGGTGACCCCGAATTCAATGCGCGCCCGAGGATGCTTGGCGGTGTACTTCCAGGCGTTGCCGAGCAGATTCTCGAGTACTAGGCGGAACAGTCGGAGATCACCGCTGATCTCGAGTCCTGAGGCGATGACGAACTCCACCTGGCGCTGCGGATCGCTCCGCTGCAGGTCCGCGGCGATGCTTTGGGCGATACCGCTCAAGTCGACGGGCTCCCGGCGCATCTCGGCACGGGTCACCCGCGACAGCTTCAGCAGGTCGTCGATCAGCGTGGCCATCTGTTGGCTGCTGGCCCGCACGCGCTGCAGGTACTGTTGGCCGGCAGCGTCCAGCTTCCCGGCGTAGTCCTCGAGCACTGCCTGGCTGAAGCCGTCGATGCTCCGCAGCGGCGCCCGGAGGTCGTGCGACACGGAGTAGGCGAACGTGTCGAGCTCGGCGTTGGCCGCCTCGAGGTCCGCCGTGTAGCGCTTCAGCTTGTCCTCGGCTTCCTTCCGCTGAGTGATGTCCCGCAGAAAAGCCGTGAAGACGTACTTCCGGCCGACGGTCAGCGGGGAGATCGTCAGCTCCACTGGGAATTCCACCCCGCTGCGCCGCACAGCAGTGATTTCGATCACCCGGTTCAAGACCGGGCCTTCGCCCGTGGCCAGGAAATGCTTCAGACCACGGCGGTGAGCATCGCGATGCTGCGCCGGAATGATGGTGTCAGCCAGTGGTTGCCCGATCGCTTCCTCGCGGGACCATCCGAACATGTCCTCGGCATGGCGGTTCCACTCGTTGATCACCCCGTCCTGATCGATCGCCACAAACGCGTCGTACGCCGCATCCACGATCCGCCGCGCGTATTCCTCGCCCGCCCGCAGCACCTCTGCCGCCCGGCGTTGCTCGGTCAGGTCGCGCGTGACCTTCGCGAACGCCACCAGAGTCCCGGCTTCGTCCCGCATAGCCGCGAGGACGACGTTCGCCCAGAAGTAGGAACCATCCTTGCGGACGCGCCAGCCCTCGTCCTCAGCCCGCCCTTGCGCGGCAGCAGCCTCGAGTTCTCGACCAGGCTTGCCTGCTTCCACGTCCTTCGGAAGAAAGAAGCAGGAAAAGTGCCGACCGAGAATCTCCTCGGCGTTGTAGCCTTTGATCCGTTCGGCACCGGCGTTCCAGCTCGCCACGCGTCCCTCAGGATCGAGCATGAAGATCGCGTAGTCCTTGACAGTCTCCACCAGCAGGCGGAATCGCTCCTCGTACCCAGGGAGAGCCGGTGTCGCTGCCGCATGCCGAGAGTCTTGAGAGGGAACGCGCTTGCGGGAGGTCATAGGGCTACAATACTACCTACTCACCCGTCAGCATTCTTCGCCTCAACGCCGCCACGCGCCGCCGCACGGTGCCGTCGTAGATCCGGTCGCCCACGCGCACCATGATCCCGCCCAGGATGCGCGGGTCGGCGCGGAAGTGAGCCCGCACCTCCTTGCCGATCGCCTTGGCCAACCGCTCGACGATCTGCGCCTCGAGCTGGTCGTCCGCCTCGTCGACGAGGGTCACCCCGGCGTGGACCCGGTTCAGCCTCACGTCGAGCAGCGCCAAGTACTCCTGCGCGATGTCGACGAACAGCCCTTGCCGGCCGCGGCGCACCACCGCCTGCAGAAACCGCACGAACTCCGGCGGCGCGCTCCCGGCCAGTGCCTCCTCGAGCAGTTTCGCCTTGACGCCCTTGGCGACCCGCGGCGACTCGAGCACTACCGCGATCCGCTCAGCCGCCTGCACCGCCCCGGCCACGGCGTCGATCAGCCGGCCGAACAGCTCCACCTGCTGCGTCGCCGCCGCCGCCGCCAGCAGCGCCTCGGCGTAGTTGCGGGCGATCGTGGCGTTCTTCATTGCCGCTTCTCGAGGCTGTCCAGATACTCGTCCACCAGCTTGCGGTTCGCGGCCGAGTCGAGGTTCTGCTCGATCAGCTTGGAGGCCGCGGCGATGGAGAGGTCCACCGCCTCGCGCCGCAGGGCCAGCAGCGCCTTCTCCTTCTCCTCCTCGATTTCCTTGCGCGCCCGCTCCAGCAGCTGCTCCTGCTCGGCCCGGGCCCGCTCCAGGATCCCCTGCCGCTCCTTCTCAGCCAGCGCTTGCGCGCGTGCGATGATCTCCTGGGCCTCACCCCGGGCATTCCCCAGGGTCTTCTTGTGCTCCTCCAGCAGCCGCGCCGCCTCCGCACGGGCCCGCTCGGCCTCGTCCAATTGCTGCTGGATCCGCTTCTCCCGGTCTTCCACGGACTTGAGGATCGCCGGCCACCCGAACTTCCACAGCAACGCCAGCAGGAGCAGGAAGACGACGACGGTCCAGAGGATCACGCCGGGGTTGATGGAGAAGGGCGTGAAGGCCGGGCCATCGGCCTCCCGGAGCAGCACCACCAGCAGAGCCGGCATTACCGGATGAGTTTGAAGAGCAGCGCGAACACCAGCGCCGCCAGCCCCACGCCTTCGATCAGCGCCGCGGTCAGGATCATGGCGCCGCGGATGTCACCCGAGGCCTGCGGCTGGCGCGCGATCGCCTCCACCGCCTGGCCGCCGATGCGGCCGATGCCGAGCCCCACGCCGATCACGGCGAGACCGAGCCCGAGCCCGGCACCCAGCAGCGAGTTCGCGTTCTTCGCGACCGCTTGGGCGGAGTTCAACGCCGTGGTGTCAGCCTGCTGGGCCACGTTGAGGAGCAGCGTCACCATGTCGTGCATGTCATTCCCCCCCCCCTCGGCGCCTCGGCGCCTCGGCGTAGCCCACCGCCACGCCCCAGCTGGCGAAGATGAAGATGAGGCCGAGCAGCGCGAGGATCACGAAGTGCCCGGCGGTCATGTTGGCGAAGAGCCGCAGGCACAGCGCGAACGGCTTCACCAGCTTCCCGATCAGCTCGATCGGGGTCATGATCGCCAGCATCAGCGCCGCCAGTGCCCCCGTCATCCCCGGGGGCACGAAGAAGATCGTCGTCAGATAGCCCTTGAGGCCCAGCGCGACGATCCCCGAGATCTCGATCGTCAGGAAGGCCATGAGCGCCAGGGCGCCCGTCACCGCCAGGTTCCCGGTGGGCGTCGCCCCCCAGGGGAAGAGCCCCAGCAGATTGCAGTAGAGGATGAAGAAGAAGAGGGTGAGGATGTAGGGCGCGAACTTCTCGCCCCCGTGCCCGATGTTCCCGATGACCACGTCGTCCCGGATGAACAGGACGATCGCCTCGATCGCGGCACCGAAGCCTCCCGGTGCCTTGCCCTCCTGCTGTCGCCGCTGCACCTGGCGGCCGGCGTACCACACCGTGAGAAACACGAGAACCGCGGCGAGCACCATGAACACGACGTGCTTGGTGGGGGAGAGATCCACGCCGAAGACATACCAGCCGGTGGGCAGGTGCCACTCGCCCAGGCCGAACGGCAGCTCGACCACGTGGCTGTCCGACGTGTGCTCGAAGATGACCTTGCCGATGTCGGGCGCCTGGATCATCGCAAGAATCTCGTCTCCAGAAAGAGCAGCGGCAGCAACACGCCGAGGAACCCGAGCGAGGCGGGCAGCGGGGGCAGCGCGGCGCGATGCGTGGCCGCGACCGCCAGCACGGCGCCCAGCGCCAGGACCCGCACTCCCATCCCGCCGAGCCAGCGCGCCATGAACACCGGCTGGGATGCCTGCATCACCGGCCGCAGCAGCGCGACCGCCGCGAGCTGCGCGACGAGGGCCGCGGCTCCCCCGATTGCCGCCGGCCGGCCGCCGAACACCGCCACCACGATCACCAGCACGACGCCCAGCGCGGCAAGAAGGAGGTACGGCCTCACTCCTTCCCCTTCCCCCGTCCCCCTTCCCCGGTCTTTTCCCGGTTCGTATCGCGCTGGACGCGGTAATAGATGCTCATGAATCCGCCGAAGCCACCCACACCCGCGCCCACGAGGGCGAACCAGGGACGCGTGCCGAGCCAGCCGTCCACCAGCCATCCCAGCGCGCCGAAGAAGAGGATGGCGAAGGCGAACGTGAAGCCGAGCGCGACGTACGAGTAGCCTTCGCCGAAGCTCTGGGCGAACCGGTTTTTGTCGTCGTCCGGCATGATGCGGACGGGAACATACGCGCTTGTGAAAAATTTCGCAAGCAAAGTCCGGAGCGCGCAAACTTATGTGGCGCTTGGGAGTATGATGTTGTAACCTTGCACTGAAATGACGCCCAATCCCTCCCCGATCCCCCGCCCCTCGTCCCCGCCGCTCGGGGACGTCGAGCTGCTCGAGCGCCTCGCCCGCGCCCGCGCCGACCTCCTGGCGCAGGTGGGCCGGCGCATCGTGGGCCAGACCGACGTATTAGACGGGATTCTGACGGCGATCTTCTCGGGCGGTCACGCCCTGCTGTTGGGGGTGCCCGGGCTCGCGAAGACGCTGATGGTGCAGACCATGGCGCAGACGCTCGATCTCAAGATCTCGCGCATCCAGTTCACGCCCGATCTCATGCCCACGGACATCACCGGGACGGAGATCATCGAGGAGGATCAGTCCACCGGGAAGCGGGGGTTCCGGTTCGTGCGCGGGCCGGTGTTCGCGAACATCGTGCTCGCCGACGAAGTGAACCGTACGCCCCCCAAGACCCAGGCCGCGCTCTTGCAGGCGATGCAGGAGCATCAGGTCACCGCGGCGGGTCAGACGCATCCCCTGCCGGCGCCGTTCTTCGTGCTCGCCACGCAGAACCCGATCGAGCAGGAAGGGACCTATCCGTTGCCCGAGGCGCAGCTCGACCGGTTCATGTTCGAGCTGCGGGTGGGGTATCCGTCGAAGGCCGAGGAAGAGACGATCGTCGAAGCGACGACCGGGGACCTCGCGGCCGAGATCGCGCCCGTGTTGACCGCCGAAGACGTTTTGGCCCTGCAGCATCTCGTGCGGCGCATTCCGGCGCCGAAGCCGCTCGTGCAGGCTGCGGTGACGTTGGTCCGCATGACCCGCCCGGGGGACGCGGAAGCGCCCGCGTTCATCAAGGAGTTCATCTCGTGGGGGGCGGGTCCCCGCGCGTCTCAATATCTGGTCCTCGGCGCCAAGGCGCGGGCCGCGCTCGACGGCCGGCCGATGCCCGATTACGACGATCTCAAGGCCGTGGCTCCGACGGTGCTCACGCACCGGCTGGTGATCAACTTCGCGGCAGAGGCAGGTGGGCGAACCGCGCCCGACATCGTGGACGAGCTGCTCAAGGACCATGGGGGGCGCTGGATGGGGTGAGCGTGCGGTGCGCCGCCGCCTTGGCGGCGCTCGTCGCGTGCAACGGCACGATGTCGGTCCCACCGGGGCCGATCGAGGCCGGTGTGTGGGGCGGCGACAACGCGGGCGCGATCGTGACCGACTCGAGCGCGCACGTGCACATCGGGTGCACGGCGGGCGACACGAAGCAGCCGCTCGTGGCGGATTCCGCCGGCCGGTTCGACGTGACCGGTCTCTACAACATCACGCTCTATCCCGTGGCTCGGGGTCCCGACCATCCCGCGCGGTTCTTCGGCCGGACGGACGGCCATATCATGACCCTCACCGTCGCGCTGACGGATACAGCCGTCACTCTAGGGCCGGTGGAGCTCGTCTTTGGAGAAGAACCGCGGATGGGGCCGTGTCCGATCTGTCGCAAACCGGGCCGGTAACACCGCGAGCTACTGCCATGGCCCGGCGATAAAGCCCACGAACAACACCGTCCAGGTCTTCTCATCCCGCAGCGCGAACAGGAAGGGACGGTCCACGAAAAACTTGATCGGCGGTGGACCGGCAGACGTGGCCACAAGCTCGAAGGCAAGCGCCGTAAGCGCCGCCGCTGTCGTGCCTGTTTCATCCACGTCGAGAAAGACGTGCTGCGCCGCCTCGGCGATCCGGTAGCTGGTGCAGGGATCGGGACGGAAGCCGCTCGACAACGGTGGACACGGTGGCGGCCGTTCCGGCCGAGGCACGACAAGCCCGCCGAAGTCGGCGCGCGCCGAGTCGAACACAATGCCCATGTCCAGGTCCGTGAACGCCGGTCGCAGGTTCGTCGCCTGCGTCACGTGCAATCGGGGGAGGCGTATCTGGACGCTCCTCGTCTCTTTACGAGGATTGGGCATGGGCCAGCCCGTTGTGCCCAGGTCGTCGAGCACGCGGGCCGGGCTCACACCGGAGTCGGGCAGCACGATATACATCGCTGTCAGACCGGCCGAGTATGGGACACGTACCGCCTGATACCCTGACCCGCGCCGATAGGCCAGTTTTGTCGTGCTCTCCATCATGGGTGCTTCGATGCGGTTTCCACTCGCGGTCGTGAACGGCCGCTTCTGGGTGAGGGAGGAGTCGAACGGCTCCAGCCACCGGCCCTTGAAATAAACGGCATTCGTCAGCGCGACGACCACGGAATCGGCGAACTGCGTGTCGCGAATCACGGGGATCGCGCCGCTCGTCACGCTGTCCGCCCAGCGGTTCACGACCGACACGACCTGCGGCACGCGCAGCGGCTGCACCCGCACGGCGGCGCCGTAGCGCTCGCGGGCCCAGGTCGCGAACTGCGGTTGGAGCGTCGCGCTAGTATCGACCCAGAGCGCGTTGGCGATCTTGAGCGTGATATCCCGACGCACCCGCACGGCGTCCTTGAACCGCTGGCTTCGCGCGGCGATGCCTTCCGATCCTAACCCGCCGAGATCCAGGGCTTGGGCGATGAAGAAGGCGGTCGAGTCTTTCGCGGCCGCGAGGGCGAGTGCCAAGGCCTGACCTGCGCTGAGCGGCGACAGGACGCAGCTGCTGTCGGGGCTCGAGTGCCCGACCGCCGCGCGCAGGAGACGGATGCCGAACCGCTCGTAGGTGAAGCCGGTCGAAGTATCCGCGGACACCAGACCGGCGGCCACGCTGTCGAGTCCGCCGGCGGCGACGAGAGCGGATTCCGCCCGCTCGCGCTCGACCTCCCAGTCTCGCTCGTCGAGAATCACATTCCATACCACCTGCTCCCCGCGCCGAAGAGAGAGAGTGGTGTCGAGTGGGTCGAAGCCCAAGGCCCGGACCTCGAGGTGGTTCCGCCCTGACGGGAGCCCATGGAGATCAAAGCGCCCTTGCCGGTCCGTCCAGGCGTCGATCTGTGACCCCGTCGCCTCGACCAGCGCCCCGGCCACGGGCTCGCCCTTGCTCTACAGTAAGACACTCGAATGACGCACGCGTGCACACACGATTACAGATTGGTGGCACGCGGATGACCTCGTAACGGTTCCAGTCCTGTAGTCCTGTGTCTGATACCCTGGTTCCACTATTTCTCGCCCGCCTCAGCCGTCGCGTCTGATACTTCCATCGAGCAGCGGCCGCTAACGTCGCACAATCTCTTTCACCTTGCGTGGAGGTTGTTATGCGATACACAACATGGATCGTGGCAGCGGCCCTATCACTGACGGCGTGTGGCGGTGCGACCTCACCCTCCGGGGGGGGCGGCGGCGGTGGCGGCGGTGGCAGCGGTGGCGGCGTTGGCCCGGCCGGCCAGATCATCGTCGGGAACATTCTGTTCAAGAGCTCCCACAACGGGAGCCAGAACCCAGCGATCGACACCGTTGCGGTCGGCAGCACCGTCACGTGGACCTGGACCGCCACGGGATCGATCTCGCACAGCGTGCAGTCGCAGGGGTCGACCAGTTTCGCGAGCGGCGCCATCCAGGCCGGCGACGGGAAGACGTACTCGGTCACGTTCACCACGCCGGGTACCTACTCGTATGATTGCGCCGTGCACGGCGCGGCGATGAGCGGCACCGTCGTCGTCCGCTAGCAGATGGCACACCCATTCATCGGCGGGAGGCCGAAGCCATGCCACTCTTCATTGATATCCACAAGCACGTTCCCGGGCTAACCGAGGACGCCGTCGCCGGCGCGCACGAGAAGGACCTCGCCACGCAGGACAAGCACGACGTGAAGTACCTGAAATACTGGTTCAACGAGAGGTCGGGTGCAGTGTTTTGCCTCGTCGAGGCTCCCAATAAGGAGGCGGCAATCCGCGTGCACCGGGAGGCGCACGGATTGATTCCGGACGAAATCATCGAAGTGCAGGAAGGGTCGTAGGGCCGGTGCTTCACACCGGCTCCACGGCATCATCATCGTCAACCGAAAGGAGAATGGAATGAAAACGATCACGGCTGGAATGCTTGCGTTGGCCGCCCTCGCGGGGGTCGCATGCAACGACTCCTCCACGGCGCCTGCGAGCACGTCGTATTCCGCCTCGGGCCTCCCGCAGCTGTCCGCTGCCGCAGGTTCCGGGGGCGGGGCCCGGAGCGGCTTCGGGTTCAACGGCAGGGTGAGCGGCTTTCCGACCGGAGCGGTATTCCTCACTGGCGGCGGGTCGTTCGACGCCGCGACCGCCTCGAACGTCGTGCCCAGTGAGACCGACGTGAAGTCGGGCGGTGGGTTCCGCTGCACTCGCCGACTTCTACCGCGCTGGCGACGGCATCGACGAGTCGTTCACCGCGCAGATGATCGTCTCGGACACCGACATCGCGCCCGACATCCCGGGGAATCAGACGCTCTGGGTGCAGGGCGTTGGCTGCGGAGAAGCGCTGGTGCACTTCAACCGGTAAATGCCAGCCACACGGAAAAGGGGGGACCGTGCTCGCGGTCCCCTCCGTTCCCTTCGCTGCCGTCCTGTAGTCCTCCGTCTGATAGGCTGGTTCCGCTATTTCCCGCCCCCCCGAGGCTCCGCGTCTGATACTTCCATCGAGGAGCGATCGCTAACATCGCGCAGTCCCAATCACCTTGCATGGAGGGTTTTATGCGATACACAGCACGGCTCATGGTAGCGACCCTCTTCTCCCTGGCGGCGTGCGGTGGTGGCATGACGTCGCCCGGCGGGGGCGGTGGGGGCGGGGGCGCGGTCGGGCAGGTCGTGGTGGGCAACATTTTCTTCCGCAGCGCCCACAACGGAAGCCAGAACGCCGCGGTGGACACGATCCCGGCGGGCAGCACCGTGACGTGGGCCTGGAACGCCGCGGGGTCGCACAGCATTCAGTCGACCGGCCAAGAGCCGGGCATCTTCAGGAACAGCGTCGTCATGTCCGGTGCCAACGACACGTACTCGGTGACGTTCCAGCATCCCGGAACGTACCCCTACCAGTGCGCGGTCCACGGGGCAGCGATGACGGGAGTGATCGTGGTCCAGTAGGAAACGCAATCGGAGACGCACGAGGGTGCTGGCGCGACCCTCGTGTAGTCCTCCGGCTGACGAGTCGGTTCCTCCGTTTCACCCCCACTTCAGGTCTCGCGTCTGATACAGCCATCGCGGAGCGATCACTAACGTTGCCCCAGTTAGTGATCGATCCCATTTCACGATGGAGCGCACGATGAAACCGACGGTCTTTTCCCTCTTTGTGACCCTGGCGACCCTCGCGGCGTGCAACAATCTCTATTCGCCCACCACCAGCGTGCCCCCGGGTGCGAATTTCACGGTCATCCGGGCGCAGGGCGATAGCCTTGCGATCGCCGACACCCTGAACAAGTTCCGCGCTGCGCTCGGCGGCAGCCTGAACGCGCCGAACTCGCCGCCCGCCGACAGCGGTCGCCGAGAGATCAACTGGGACGGCGTGCCCGCCGCCCTGACCAACGTCGACACCTTCCCGGCGAACTTCTTCAACGTCAACTCGAAGCGGGGTGCCGTGTTCTCCACCTCCGGCACGGGCTTCCGGGTGGACTCCAGCGCCTTTGCGTCGTTCAACCCGGCGCTGGCGGACCAGTTCAAGGCCTTCTCGCCCAAGAAGCTGTTCATGTCCGTCGGCAGCAACCAAGTCGAGGTCGATTTCAAGCTGGCGGGCACGACGACCAACGGCGTGGTCAAGGGCTTCGGCGTCGTCTTCTCCGACGTCGACAAGGCGGCCGCCACGCGGGTCGAGTACTTCGACGCGAACGGCGTCGAGCTCGCGAGCATCGCGTCGCCGGCCCATCTCGGCGCCCAGGGGTTCACCTTCGTCGGCGCGGTATTCGACTCCGCGATCGTCGCCCGGGTGCTGATCACGAGCGGTGAAGCCGCGCTGGACGCGACCACGCAGGATGTGTCCGCGGACGGCACGAAGGATCTGGTCGTCATGGACGATTTCGTTTACGGCGAGCCGCGGCCGCTGCGCTAGACATTACGGGAAGCGGTGCCTCCTTCCTTGCGGCAGGCACCCTCCCCATTTTCCGGGTCAGGAGATTCCGATGCCCCAGGCCTTACCCGAGCCAGCGGCGCTCAACACCCCTGCCCTCCTGGAAGCGTTCTTCGAGCGCTCCCAGGACGGGTTCTTCTTCATGATGCTCGATCAACCGGTCGAATGGGGGCCGGGAGCCGACAAGGATGCAGTGCTGGATTACGTCTTCGCCCATCAGCGCATGACCAAGGTCAATCCCGCGATGGCGGCGCAATTCCGAGCCCGACGCGAGGACCTGATCGGGCTCACGCCGGGTGATTTCTTCCGGCACGACCTCAAGGGCGGCCGCCGGGGCTGGCGGGCGCTGTTCGACTCGGGACAC
>QHUC01000164.1 GCA_003221045.1 Gemmatimonadota bacterium
CCGCAGAAAGCCGTAGGTCCCCATCTTGAGGAGGATGCCGGCCAGGAGCACCGACCCCGCCGTGGGCGCTTCTACGTGCGCATCGGGGAGCCAGGTATGGAACGGGAACATCGGCACCTTGATCGCGAACGCGAGGAAGAACGCGCCGAACAGCCAGAAGGCCAGCGACCCGAGCCCGCCGATGTGTGCGAGCAGGTGCGCGTACGCGAAGGAGTAGACTCCGGTCCGTTGACCCACGACGTGGACGAGCACGAGGATCGCCGCCAGCATCAGGAGCGAGCCGAAAAACGTATAAATGAAGAACTTGATGGCGGCGTACAGACGTCGCTCCCCGCCCCACACCCCGATGATGAAGTACATCGGGATGAGCATCAGCTCCCACATCACGTAGAACAGGAACAGGTCCAGGGCCACGAACACGCCGAGCATGCCCGACGTGAGGACGAGGAGGAGCGAGTAGAAGCCGCGCTCGCGTGAGGTGATGTAGCTGTAGCTGCCCAGCACGGACAGCGGGACCAGGAAGGTGGTCAAGAGGACCATGAACAGCGAGATCCCGTCGACCCCGACCGTGTAGCCGATGCCCCAGCCCGGAATCCAGGGCGCGTCGCGTATGAACTGCACGCCGCCCTCGGGCACGAAGGTCCACCAGAGGGGGACCGACAGCCCGAACTCGACGAGGCTGGCGGCGAGCGCCAGATGCTTGGCCCAGCGCGGCGGCGCGACCAGGACGCCGGCAGCGGCGACGATCGGCCAGACGATCAGCGCGGTGAGCACCCAGTCGCGGTACATCGGCTACCTCAAGGCGGAGAAGAGCACGGCGAGGACTCCGGTGACGAACAGCACGACATACGCTCCGACCTCGCCGGTCTGGAGCTGGCTCCCGATCCAGCCGAGAGCCCTGGTGAACACGGCGGTGCCGTTCACCAGCAGGCCGTCCACGATCCGTACATCCACGACCTTCCACAGGATTTCGCGCGAGACCCACATGACCGGCCGCACGATGACCGCGTCGTAGAGCTCGTCCGCGTACCACTTTTTCCACAGGATTCGGCCGAGGCCGGACTCGGGTGGCGCCAGACGCGCGTGCAGGAGCGACTCCGGTCTCAAGATGCGGAACGCGCCCGCGATGCCCAGCCCCGCGACGAGCACCGCTCCGACCACCAGGGCCCACTCCGTGGCGGGCGGAGCCTCGACCAGGGGACTCAATTGGCCCGCCGCGGCGGTGACGGGCTCGAGCCAATGCTCCAGGTAAGCGCCGCCACCGAGCAGGGGTGGCACGTTGAGCGCGCCGCCGATCACGGTCAGCACCCCGAGCGCCACGAGCGGCCCGGTCATGATCCAGGGTGCCTCGTGGAGGTGCTCGCGCTCGCGCTCCCCGGTGCGGTTCGGACCGTGGAACGTGTAGAGCATGAGGCGAGTCATGTAGAACGCCGTCAAGAGCGCCGCCGCGATCCCCATCGCCCAGAAGGCGTACCAGGCGGGGCGGACCGCCGCTTCCGCGAACGCCGCGCCGAGGATTTCGTCTTTCGAGAAGAATCCGGCAAAGGGCGGGATGCCCGCGATCGCCAGTGTCGCGATCCACATGAGGGGGGCGGTCCAAGGCATGGAGCGGGCGAGCCCGCCCATATTTCGCATGTCCTGGGCATCCTCGTGCGAGTGCGTGGCGTGGTACGCCCGGTGCATGGCGTGGATCACGCTACCGGAGCCGAGGAACAGGAGGGCCTTGAAGAACGCGTGAGTCGCCAGGTGGAAGATGCCCGCGGCGTACGCCCCCGTGCCCACGCCGACGAACATGTACCCGAGCTGCGAAACGGTGGAGTACGCGAGCACTCGCTTGATGTCCCATTGCTTGAGCGCGATCGTGGCCGCGAAGAGCGCGGTCAGCGCGCCGACGCCGGCCACGGTCGCACTCCCGATCGGCGAGAGGGCGAACAGCACGCCGCAGCGCGCGACCAGGTAGACACCCGCGGTCACCATCGTCGCCGCGTGGATCAGGGCCGACACCGGCGTGGGGCCCTGCATGGCGTCCGGGAGCCACGTGTACAAGGGGATCTGGGCCGATTTGCCGGTGCAGCCCAGGAACAGGAACAGCGTGATCGCGGTGATCAGCGCACCAGCGGGCGGGAATACGGCCGGGGCCTTGGCGAATACCGTGGCGAAGTCCAGCGACCCGACGCGCCAGAAGATCAGGAACATCGCCACGAGGAACCCGAAGTCGCCGATGCGGTTCACGATGAACGCCTTCTTGCCCGCATCGGTGTTGATCTTCTCGTTGAACCAGAACCCGATCAGGAGGTACGAGCAGAGCCCCACTCCCTCCCAGCCGACGAACATCACCGGAAAGCTCGCCCCGAGGACGAGCGTGAGCATGAAGAACACGAACAGGTTCAGGTACGCGAAGTACCGCGCGTAGCCGGGATCGTCGTGCATGTAGCCGACGCTGAACACGTGGATCAGCGCGCCCACGCCGGTGACGATGAGGATCATCACCGCCGAGAGCTGATCGAGCTGCAGCGCGAAGGGGACCTGCAGGGCCGCCGACGGGAGCCAATCCCAGTAATGGAACACGAGCGGAGCGGCCGCATGTTGCGCGCCGAACTCGATCACGGCGAGCGCGGCGGCCGCGAACGCCAGCATGAGCGTCCCCACGCCCACGATCGATACGGCGCGCTTGGCGCCGGGCCGGGTGAGGGCGAGCGTTCCGTTCAGCACAAAGCCGAACAGCGGCAGCGCCGGCACCACCCACACCATGGAGAGCGGCAGCGCGGGCATCAGCCTTTGAGCAGGTTGATGTTCTGCAGGTTGAGCGTCTGTCGATGGCGATAGATCGCCAGCAGGATCGCGAGCCCAACCGCGGCCTCGGCGGCCGCGACGGCCATGACGAAGAACACGAAAATCTGTCCGCCGACGCCGAGCTGCTGGGCCAGCGCCACGAACGTCAGGTTGACGGCGTTGAGCATGAGCTCGACGCACATGAAGATGACGATCGCGTTGCGCCGCAGCAGGACGCCGGCGACGCCGAGCGTGAACAGGACGGCCGAGACGCCGAGCGCTGGTGCGAGGAGCATCAGAGCCGCCGCTTGGCGAGCACGACCGCCCCGACCAGGCCGGCGAGCAGGAGAATGCTCGTGATCTCGAACGGCACGAGGTAGGTGGTGAACAACGGGCGGGCGACCGCGGCGACCATTCCCTGCTCCGCGGCGGCGCGCGCCATCGCGTTGGGGGCGAGCGTGAGCTGAGGCGGTGGCGCGCCGAAGCGGAGCGCGAGCAGCTGCACCATCATCAGGCCGGCGAGCAATACCCCTACCCCGAGACCCAGCGGACCCTTCATGTCGGAGCGCGTCGCCCGGCCGACATTCAGCAGCATGATCACGAACAGGAACAGGACCATGATGGCGCCGGCGTATACGAGCACCTGGAGGACCGCGATGAACTGGGCGTCGAGGAGGACAAAGAGGGCCGCGAGCGCGAAGAGGGTCACCACCAGCCACAGGGCGCTGGCGACCGGATTACGCCGCGTGATGCACAAGAGCGCGCTCCCGATGGCGAGCACCGCGAACGCCCAGAAGACGATCAACGTCGGGGTCACGTCTATTCGCCCTTCGGGTCGGAAGGGTCCCACAGGCTCGAGACCGGGTGCGTCTGCGCACAGAGCCGCTCCAGGTCGTACACGAACCGGTCGCGCGAAAACTCCGAGTTCTCGTAGTGCACGCCCACGTGAATCGCCTCTTCGGGACAGACCTCCTGGCAGTAGCCACAGAACACACACCGGAACTCGTCGATCTCGTAGATCAGCGGATAGCGATTGCCCTGCTCGTCCTCGCCGGGCACGAGCTTGATGCAGTTCGCCGGACAGATCTGGGGGCACAACCCGCACGCCACGCACTTCGCGCGCCCCTGCTCGTCCGTGAGCATGCGGTGCGTGCCGCGCCAGCGCGGGGCGATGGCCCAATCTGCCGTGCTCTTCTCCTCCGGGTACTGCATCGTGACTTTGGGCCGGAAAATGTGCTGCAGCGTCAGCAGCATCCCCTGCAGGGTGGCACGGACGTACGAGGCGCGAGCGCCCGGTCGCTTCATCACCTTCACGCCGATCGCCATCAGGCGCGCTCCTCGGTGACGGAGCCGGACACGATGTGGCCCCGGTCGAGCACCCAGAAGAGCGGGACCGCGAGCAGGAGGTTCACCCCGAACATGACCACGGCAAAGCGCGTGTCGTATGCCCAACCGAGCCGCGCGTGCAGGAACCAGATGAGCGTCGCAATCACGGTGAGGTAGAGCAGCGCGAGCGGGAGCATCACCTTCCAGCCGAGCGCCATCAACTGGTCGTAGCGGAAGCGCGGCAACGTCCAACGCACCCAGATATACAGGAAC
>QHUC01000165.1 GCA_003221045.1 Gemmatimonadota bacterium
GGACGAGAATCGCCCCCAGCGCTCCTCGCCGCGCCGCTTCTTCGAGCTTGTAGGTCCAGCGGCCGTAGTAGGTGAGCGCGCGCCCGTTGAAGATGGTCGAGTCCTGGAGACCGGGGTCGTTCACGAGCATCAGGAGCACCTTGCCGCGGACGTCCACGTCCTTGTAATCGTCCCACCGCCACTCCGCCGCCTGCACGCCGTAGCCGACGAAGACCACGGCGCCGTCGGCCACGATGTGGCTCTCCGGGCGCTCGGCCCACGCCACGAAGTCCTCCCGGTAGGCGAGCGGTCGCGCCGCGCCGGCCTTGCCCCAGGCGAGGGACGGGTGCGGCATCATGCCCACGAGCGCCACTGGCTGGAAGTACGACCCGTCCGGGCCCGCGGGCTCGAGACCGAGCGCCTCGAACTGGGCCGCGACATACTTGGCGGCGAGCTCTCCGCCGCGCGTCGCCGGGGCGCGGCCTTCGAGCAGGTCGTCGGCGAGGTACTTGAGGTGCGCGTCCATCGCGGCGGTGCTCACCGCGGGGAGCGCCGCCGGTTGGGACGCGGGCGTGGGCAGGGCCGAGGGCGCCGCGCGCCCGCATGCCGCGGCGCCGGCGAGAAGCAGGGTGACGATGCGCATCGGATGCGTTCCTCTCATGGTGAAATCCGATATCTTTGACTCATGCTCGAGGCGCTGCGCACCCGTCGCGTTGAGAAACTGCCCGCCCAAGTCCAGCTCGAGGGGCGTATTCTGTTCCTCACGGAGGACGCGGGCCTCGTCCGCCGGCAACTGGACGGTCAGGATCTGGACTGGCGTCCCGGGACCACGCTGCGCGACAACATCTCCACCGACGAAATCACTCCCGCCTACATCTGCTACTACTACGACGAAACCCTGGGGGACTTCCCGTATCTGGGACTCAAGTGCGGGGAGGAATTTCCCATCACCCGGGGATCCGTCAAGCGCGGCGGGTTCGTCGCTTCGGTGAGCGGCAAGCGGCGGGGCAAAGGCTCCTCCCGCGAGCAGTCGCCGTACGCCGAGATGTGCGCCGGCATCAGGCTCGTCATCGCCGAGAACATCGAGCGCATCTATCGCGAGAACTGCCAGAATCTGGGCGTGCTCGCCACCACCGACTTCTCCATCATCGACAAGATACGGCGTGGCGAGGCGATCCCGCTGAGCGCGTTCACCGCGGACGAGGGCGAGATCACCCGCGGCATCATCGAGTACGGCGGGCTGTTCAACTTCAACGTCGCTCGACTCCAGGGGAAGGTCGTCCTCACGCCGCCGAACACGCGGCCGCGCCCGATGACGCTGGGCGAGAAGATCATCGCCCGCCACTGGGTAGTGGACCCCTCCCAGGGCAAGGTGGGGGTTCCCGCGGTCAAACCCGGGGACGAAGGGTTCGTCGTCACCGACATCAGGTTCAGCCACGAGTACGTCACACCGATGGCCGCGATCTTCTTCGAGCAGCTCGTGGGCGCCGACGAAAAGGTCTACGACCCGGCCTCGATCCTGATGTTCCGGGATCACCTCACCTTCCTGGGCGAGGCCATGACCCCCGAGCGGGTCAAGGAAGGCCTGCTCGACGTAGCGCTCGAGCTCGAGAAAAAACAGCGAGCCTTCGCGGAAAAGCAGGGGATCAAGCTGTACGGCGAGCTCCGCCTCGGACACCATGGCTCCGAGGCGATCTGCCACTCGAAGATCCTCGAGGGTCACGCCGAGCCTGGGATGATGATCATCGGGAGCGACTCCCACACGCCGCACGCAGGCGCCGTCGGCTGCATCGCGTTCGGCGTAGGCACGACTGCGATCTTCAATTCTTGGATCACGAAGGACGTCCGCCTCACTGTGCCTGAAACGGTGAAAGTCGTGGTCCGCGGCGCCAAGCCCGCCAACGTGACCGCCAAGGACTTCATGCTCGAGATTCTACGGCACCGGTACGTGAAGAGCGGCCAGGCGATCGGGAAGCTCGTGGAATACTGTGGGGATGCGGTCGAGTCGCTTTCGGTCGATGAACGGGCGACGATGACGAATATGACGGCCGAAGTCGGGGGCTTCACCGGGTACGTGGCGCCCGATGAGAAGACCGCCGCCTACCTCATGGAGTACCGCGGGATGTCGCGCGGCGACGCGACGCGCCTGTGCCGGGACCTGGCGAGCGATCCCGGCGCCGAGTACTGCGAAGTGATCGAGATCGACGCTTCTACGATTCGACCCATGATCGCCCTGCCGGGCGATCCGGGAAACGGGCAGCACATCGAGGAAGCGGCGGCGCGCATCAAGGTGGACATCGCCTATGCCGGCTCGTGCACCGCGGGGAAAAAAGAAGACATGGATATGTACGCCCGGGTGCTAGCGGAAGCCGCGGAGCGCGGCGAGCGCGTGGCCCCGTGGGTGCGGTTCTTCATCCAATCCGGCTCGCAGGATGTGAAGCGTTACTGCGAGGCGCGCGGCTACCTCGAGCTATTCCAGAAGGTGGGCGCGACGTTTCTCGAGCCATCGTGCGGCGCCTGTATCAATGCCGGGCCCGGGGTCTCGAAGACGCGTGATGAAGTGACGATCAGCGCGATCAACCGAAACTTCCCTGGCCGCTCGGGGCCGGGACAGCTGTATCTCGCCAATCCGTACACCGTCGCCGCGTCCGCCATCGCGGGGTACATCACGATCTGGGAGCCCGGGAGGGTCCTCGCGGGCTCGTAGTCAGGGCGCGCGCCGTGTCGGCGGGTTGTCCATACCCGCTCAGGGCGATGAGATAGGGCTTGCCGTACGACACCGGATCGCCGCGAACGGTGGCGGCGACTGTGTGTCCGTCCATCCCGTCCGGTGGACCGATGTCGCAGAGGCGGTCTAGCGACCGCCGCTCGCGTTCGAGGCGGTTCGCTCCACCGGCGAGGCCCCGCCGCCCTTCGGGCGCAAGGCACCGCGCTGATAGACGCTGCGTGGATTCCACAGCACCCACGACGTGATACCGACGTCCTCCGCGGCGCGGATCTGCTCGCGGATCTCGAACGGCGTGTAGCGGGGGAGGCGGCGACCCAGCGTGAACGCCTGCAGGAACGGACGGATCTCGGCTGAGCCGGGCAAGGGGCGGGAACGCTGCAGGGCGTCCTTGAGCGCGGAGCGCACGATGTGATAGGGCTGGCCGTTCGGCCACGCGTATCCGAACGCGCCTCGATAGTAGTGGCTGGGATACACCATCGGGAGCACGACGTCGGCGACGCTCACGAAGTCCTCCCACACCTGTCCGATCCCGAGATCGCCTGACGTGGTTGAGGCGGTGAGCCCAAAGATATCGAACGTGACCGGAACCCCGTACGGCCTCAGGCGATCCTTCAAGAGCGCGACGTGCTCGCGGACCGCCTCGCGCTGGGTCTGACCGGCCTTGTGGGCGGGGAAGATCGCCGTCGCCATGCGTTCGCGCGGCTCGTCGGGGAAGCGAACGTAGTCGAACTGGACTTCCTGGAATCCCATCCGTACCGCTTCTTGGGCGAGCTGGGCCGAATAGATCCACACGGAATCGTTGTACGCGTCCACCCACGCGATGTTGATCCGGTCGCGCCACAATCCCCCAGTCCCCCGCTCCTTCACCGACCACTGCGGCTTGCGCTCGGCGAGGCGCGGGTCCTTCGCGACCACGATACGCGCGATCGTGTAGATGCCGTGCGCGGTGAGCGTGTCGAGTCGCGCCTTGGCGTCCTTCGCCCGCACGCAGTTGTTGGCCCCGATTTGCTCCGCCGTCGGGACTTGGGACGGGTAGAGCAGGCACCCGGTGTCGTCCTTCACGTCGATCACGAACGCGTTGATCTCGGTCTCGTCTGCGAGGCGCACGAGCTGCCAGAGTTTCGACGTGCCGAACGCCCAGGCGTTGACGTAGAGCCCCTTGATGTTGGCGCTCGGCGGCAGCAGGACGGACTCCTGCTGGACGTAGCGGATCTCCGTGGGGCGCAGCAGGACTTTCAACTGATCGACCGGGGCGGTCTCGATGGCCTCGGCGGCGGGAATCGAAGTATCTGCAGGCGGCGTCGAGTCGACGGGTTCTTGTGCAAAAAGGCCGCGACTCGTTAAGAGCGCGGCCAGCAAGAGGGCGACTACCTGCCGGACCACAGCCATAAAGGGGGCTACACGATAGGAATGACCCTCAAATCCGACAAGAGACGGGAATCACACTACTTTGCGGTTAGCTGTAAGCTATTGAACAACAACGGGTAAGTTGCGATGCTCTGACCCCGGTACTGCGGCCGGAAGCCGAACAGGATAACCCGCCCCCCCCCCGTTCCCAC
>QHUC01000048.1 GCA_003221045.1 Gemmatimonadota bacterium
GGCGGCCTATCAGGCGCGCAAAGAGTACGCGTTCCGTGTGCACGCGGAGGCCTCGAAGCCGCAGATCCGCGCGGCTATCGAGGGGCTCTTCAAGGTGTCCGTGACGGACGTCCGGACGCTGGTCGTGCGCGCCAGGCGGCGCACCGGCGGTCTGCGGGTGGCGCGCGCGGGCCGACGGCCGGCGTGGAAAAAAGCGATCGTGACCCTCAAAGAGGGCGATACGATCCCCGTGTTCGAGGGCTGATATGGGTATCCGACAGTTCAAGCCGGTGACGCCGGCCACGCGGTTCCGCTCGGTGTCGGACTTCGAGGAGATCACGAAGGGGACGCCGGAGAAGTCGCTCCTCGAGCCGCTGCGGGGCAGCGGGGGCCGGAACAACAAGGGTCACATCACGGCCCGGTATCGGGGGGGCGGCCACAAGCGGCAGTACCGCCGCATCGACTTCCGGCGCGAGAAGTTCGGCGTGCCGGCGAAGGTGGCGGCGGTCGAGTACGACCCGAACCGCACGGGGCGCATCGCGCTGCTGTTTTACGCGGACGGTGAGAAGCGCTACATCCTCGCGCCGAAAGGCCTTGCTGTGGGCGACACGGTGGTCTCCGGACCGGGCTCGGACATCCGCGTGGGAAACACCATGCCGTTGTTCGAGATCCCGCTCGGCACCACGGTGCACAACGTGGAGCTCAAGATCGGGCGCGGCGGCCAGCTCGCCCGGTCGGCCGGCACCGGCGTGCAGGTGGTGGCCAAGGAAGGCAACTACGTCACGCTGCGGCTCCGCTCCACGGAAATGCGTATGGTGCGCGGCGAATGCCTCGCCACCATCGGCGAGGTGTCGAACGCAGAGCATGAGCTCTTGTCGGTGGGCAAGGCCGGCAAGAGCCGCTGGCTCGGGCGGATGCCCCGCGTGCGGGGCGTCGCGATGAATCCCGTGGACCACCCGCTCGGCGGCGGTGAGGGCAAGTCGTCCGGCGGCCGGCCACCCACCAATCCCTGGGGGAAGGTCGAAGGGAAGAAGACTCGGCACAAGAAGAAGTCGTCGACGAAGCTCATCGTGCGCGGACGCAAGCGCGGGAAGGCGACGCAATAATGGGACGCTCGGTCAAGAAGGGGCCGTACGTGGAGCCCTCGCTCATGGTGAAGATCCAGGCCTTGAACGACAAGAACGAGAAGAAGGTCTTCAAGACCTGGTCGCGACGCTCGACGATCACGCCTGACTTCGTGGGGCACACGCTCGCGGTGCACAACGGGAACAAGTTCATCCCGGTGTACATCACGGAGAACATGGTCGGCCACAAGCTCGGCGAGTTCGCCGCGACGCGCCTGTTCCGCGGGCACTCGGCCAAGGGCTCGGCGCAGGAGCGCGAAGAGGCCGCCGCGGCCTGCCGGACGCCTACGCCATCCTGCGCTTCTCGAAGAAGCTGGCGGCGAAGCAGATCCACAAAGTGCTCAAGTCGGCGGTGGCGAACGCCGAGCAGCGGGCGCTGCGTGAGAACCAGGCGCTGGACGTGGACCACCTGCGCGTGAACTACGCCGTCGTGAACGAAGGGCAGACGCTCAAGCGCTTCACCCCGGCCGCGATGGGCCGGGCGACGCCGATCAAAAAGCGCACGAGTCACATCGAGATCCGGGTGGCGGGCGAAGCGGAATCACGCGCACCCAAAGTCCAGCCCGCCAAGGCCGAGGCGAAAGCCCCGCCCGTGAGGGCGGGGACCAAGAAGGGCAAACCCACGCGCGCCAAGAAGGCTGCGGGCTCCAAGTCCAAGACGAAGAAAGAGAGCAAGTAAGTGGGCCAGAAAACGCACCCCTACGGCTTCCGGCTCGGCATCATCAAGCCGTGGCGCTCGCGCTACTACGCGCGCCGCGACTTCCCCGAGCTCCTGAAGGAAGACGACCTGATCCGCCGGTACCTGAAGACGCGGCTCTCCCACGCGGCCATCGCCGATATCCACATCGAGCGAAAGCCGGGGAAGGTCACGGTCACGGTGCATACGGGCCGACCCGGCGTCGTGATCGGCAAGCGCGGCGCCGAAGTCGACAAGCTGCGGGACGAGCTCGCCCAGCTCACCGGGAAGGAAGTGGGGATCAACGTCGAGGAGATCAAGCGGCCCGAGCTCGACGCGCAGCTTGTGGGCGACAGCATCGTCCATCAGCTGAACCAGCGCATCTCGTTCCGCCGCGCCATGAAGCGCGCGGTGCAGAGCGCCATCCGGATGGGGGCGCAGGGCATCAAGATCAAGACGGCCGGCCGGCTGGGCGGCGCCGAGATCGCGCGGACGGAGGGCTATCACGAGGGGCGCGTCCCGCTGCACACGCTGCGCGCCGACATCGACTACGCGATGTCGACCGCCAAGACGACCTACGGCACCATCGGCGTGAAAGTGTGGATCTTCACGCGCGAGATGACGGAGGAGCTGTCGGGGCGGACGTACTCGACCGGAGTGTGAGTCCATGCTCGCACCGAAGCGCGTCAAGTTTCGGAAGCGGTTCAAGGGCCGCACCAAGGGCATGGCCACGCGCGGTAACACCGTGGCGTTCGGCCACTACGGGCTCATGGCGCTCGAGCCGGGCTGGATCACGAACCGCCAGATCGAGGCGTCACGCGTGGCGCTCACGCGCGAGATGAAACGCGGCGGCAAGGTGTGGATCCGGCTCTTCCCGGACAAGCCGATCACCAAGAAGCCCGCCGAGACGCGCATGGGAAAGGGCAAGGGGAATCCGGAGGGCTGGGTGGCGGTCGTCAAGCCCGGGCGCGTGATGTTCGAGCTCGAGGGCATCGCGGAGGACTTGGCGCGGCAGGCCTTGGGGCTCGCGGCGGCTAAGCTCCCGATCAAGTCGAAGTTCGTGCGGCGGGAGGAACGGTAGATGGCGACGAAAAAGCCCGAGGCGCTGCGCGAGATGAAGAACGAGGATCTCGAGCAGCAGCTGGTGGTGCTGACCGAGGAGCGGTTTCGGCTGGGGTTCCGCCGGGCCACCGAGGCGCTGCCGAACCCGATCCAGCTGCGCAGGATCCGGCGCGAGATCGCGCGGATCAAGACCATTCTGAGAGAAAGGGCTCAGGGATGAGGGGGCGGCGCAAGGTTCGCACCGGCGTGGTGGTGAGCGACAAGATGCAGAAGACGGTCACGGTGTCGCTCGTGCGCCGGTTCGCGCACGGGTTCTACGGCAAGCAGATCGTGCGCACCAAGCAGGTCGCCGCGCACGACGAGCAGGGCGCCAAGGCGGGGGACACGGTGCGGATCGTCGAGACCCGTCCGCTGTCCAAGACCAAGCGGTGGCGGGTGGTCGAAATCGTCGAGCGCGCGAAGTAGCGGGAGGGGGAGGGGACCGTGGTACAGCAGGAATCGATTCTCAAGATCGCGGACAACTCGGGCGCGCGGCGCGCGCTCGTGATCCGGGTGCTCGGCGGATCCAAGCGCCGGTACGCAGGGCTCGGCGACATCGTCGTCGTGGCCATCAAGGACGCCATTCCCACGGGCCAGATCAAGAAGGGCGAGGTGGCCAAGGCCGTGATCGTCCGCACGGCCAAGGAGACCAAGCGGCGGGACGGCTCCTACATCCGGTTCGACGAGAACGCCGCGGTGCTCATCACGGACCAGGGCGAGCCTCGGGCGACCCGCATTTTCGGACCGGTGGGGCGCGAGCTGCGCGAGAAGCGATTCATGAAAATCGTGTCGCTCGCGCCGGAGGTCATCTGACATGAAGCCGCTGGTCTTCAAGAAGAGCCGCCGGGCGGCCGCTCGAGGCCAGGAGCCCGAGCGCCACAAGATGCACATCGCCAAGGGCGACACCGTGCGCGTGATCTCCGGCGAGCATCGCGGCAAGGAGGGCAAGGTCCTCCGGGTGTTCCCCAAGGAATTCCGGGTGGAAGTGGAAGGCGTGAACATCGTGAAGAAGCACAAGCGGGCCGCGTCGGCGAACGAGGAGAGCGGCATCATCGAGCTGACGGCGCCGATCGCCGCGTCGAAAGTGATGCTGCTCGACCCGAAGTCCGGCGAACCCACACGAGTGCGGCGGCGCCTGGACAAGGACGGAACGGCAGAGCGGGTGGCGGTGAAGTCGGGCCAGCCGATCCCGCGCGTGAAAGCGAAATAGTCATGGCGGATACCAAGGAAAAGGAACCCAAGCAGGGTCGCGCGGCTGACCCCGGGGCCGTGCCCCGGGGTGAACCGGCGGCCGAGCAACCCGCGGTTGACCCCGGGACGACGCCCCAGGGTCAGGAGCCGAAGGTCGCCGACGTCGCCCCCGCGGAGGCCCCGGCGGCGCCCAAGCCGAAGCAGAAGGAAAAGCAGAAAGGCAAGAAGCCGGCAGAGGGCAAGCCGGCCGCTCCGGCCGAGCCTGAAGGCCCGCCGCCCGAGCCGGCTCCGCGCGCCCGGCTGCTCGACTACTACGAGCGGCAGGTGCGAGCGAAGCTGACCCAGCAGTTCGGCCTGAAGAACCCGCACCAGATCCCGAAGCTCGTGAAGATCGTGCTCAACGTCGGGATGGGGGACGCCACGAAGAACCCGAAGGGGCTCGAGGCCGCCGTGGCCGAGCTCGGCGCGATCTCGGGCCAACGGCCCGTGGTCACGCGGGCGA
Organism: Gemmatimonadota bacterium; assembly: GCA_003221045.1. Lineage (GTDB taxonomy): Bacteria > Gemmatimonadota > Gemmatimonadetes > Gemmatimonadales > GWC2-71-9 > AG41. The sequence continues at coordinate 4,574 of QHUC01000048.1, forward strand.
AGAAGTCGATCGCGAACTTCAACCTGCGGCAGGGCATGGCCGTGGGGTGCGCGGTGACGCTCCGCGGCGGCCGGATGTTCGAGTTTCTGGACCGGTTCATCAGCGTCGCCGTGCCGCGGATGCGCGACTTCCGCGGGCTGCCGACCGACAGTTTCGACGGTCACGGGAACTACACGATCGGCATCAAGGAGCAGATGATCTTCCCGGAGATCGACTACGACAAGGTCGAGAAGATCCACGGGATGGATATCACGTTCGTGACGAGCGCCGGCCGGGACGACACCGCGCTGGCCCTGCTGCGCGAGCTGGGGATGCCCTTCCGGGGCGAAGCCCCGGTCGCGGTCGGTTAAGGGGGAGAGTCCGGGTCATGGCCAAGAAGGCGTGGATGGAGAAGGTCAAGCGGAAGCCGAAGTTCAAGGTGCGGGCGTACTACCGGTGCCAGCGCTGCGGGCGCAGTCGCGGCACGCTCCGGAAGTTCAAGCTGTGCCGCATCTGTTTCCGGGAGCTCGCGCTGCGCGGGGAGATTCCCGGCGTGCGCAAGGCCAGTTGGTAAAGGACGGTACGCGAGATGAGTGTGACTGATCCCGTCGCCGATATGCTCACCCGGGTGCGCAACGCCTGCCAGGCGGGGCACCGTCGGGTCGACATGCCGGTGTCGAAGCTGAAAGTCGAGATTGCACGGCTGCTCCGCGACAACCACTACGTCCAGGACTTCAAGGTGCTGGACGACGGGCGTCACGGACTGCTGCGGCTGTATCTCAAGTATCACAACGACGCCCCCGTGATCCGCGAGCTGCAGCGCGTGTCCGCGCCCGGCCTGCGGCGCTACGTGAAGGCGCGCGAGATCCCGCGCGTCAAGAACGGCCTCGGCATGGCGATTCTCTCCACGCCGCAAGGCCTGATGACGGACCGCGAAGCCCGCACCGCCCGCGTGGGCGGTGAGCTCCTCGCAGTGGTCTGGTAGGGGACCTCATGTCGCGTATCGGCAAGAAGCCGGTCCCGCTACCGAAGGGCGTCACGGCCCAGCTCGAGGGACTGCGAGTCACGGTGAAGGGCCCCAAAGGCGAGATCAGTCGGCTCGTCCACCCCGAGCTCGCCGTGGCTTTGGACGGCGAATCGATCGTCGTGCGACGTCCCTCCGACGAGGCCCGGCACAAGGCGCTCCATGGTCTGACCCGGACGCTCATCGCGAACATGGTCGACGGAGTCACGAAGGGGTTCGCCAAGGCGCTCGAGATCCAGGGGGTGGGATACAAGGCGGAGCCCAAGCCGTTCGGCGTGCAGCTCGTCGTCGGGTTCTCCCACCCGGTGCCGTATCACGCGCCGACCGGGATCAAGATCTCGGTCGACAACAACGTCGTGGTGAAAATCGAGGGCGTGGACAAGGAGCTCGTGGGGCAGGTGGCGGCGGAAATCCGCGCCATCCGGCCGCCCGAGCCGTACAAAGGCAAAGGAATCCGCTACGCGGGCGAGCAGGTCCGGCGCAAAGCCGGCAAGACCGCCCAAGCGGCGGCGAAATAACCCATGCGCAAGATCCATAAGATCCGGACGCAGGCACACCGCCGTCTTCGGCGTCACCTGCGCGTGCGACGCAAGGTCGCCGGTAGTGCGGAGCGTCCTCGGCTGGTGGTGTTCCGCTCGTCGAAGCACATCTACGCCCAGGTCGTGGACGATGTCCGGGGAGTGACGCTGCTGGGCGCCGGAGACACCTCCGAAGGCATTCAGGTGGATGGCAAGGGAAAGACTGCCCGGAGCTTCGCGCTCGGACGCTTGATCGCCGTCAAGGCCAAGGAGAAGGGGATCGGGAAAGTTGTGTTCGACCGAGGTGGGTACCAGTATCACGGGCGCGTGAAGGCCGTGGCCGACGGCGCCCGCAAAGGCGGATTGGAGCTCTAATGGAGAACGAGCAACAGCCGAGGCCGTCAGGCCCGGCGACGATCGAACCCGCCGAGACGGCACACGCCGGGGGCGAGGGCCGTCCCGAGGAGCGACCGGCAGGTGCCGGCGGTAGTAGCAGTGGTGGCAGTGGTGGCGGCGGTGGGGGCGGTGGGGGCGGTGGCGGGGGCCGCGGCCGGGGTGGTCGCGGCGGCGGTCGGGGCGGTGGTCGGGGGCGCGGGGGCGAGCGACGCGACTCGAGCGACCGCCAGCGCGAGGGCGACGGCCTGGTCGAGAACGTGATCTCGATCAACCGTGTGGCCAAGGTGGTGAAGGGTGGGCGGCGGTTCGGCTTCAACGCCCTCGTGGCGGTGGGCGACGGGCAAGGGCGCGTCGGCATCGCGACCGGGAAGGCGAACGAAGTCAGCGAGGCGGTGCGCAAGGCGGTCGAGGCCGCCCGGCGGCGAATGATGGAGGTACCCCTCGCCGGCACCACCATCCCACACGAGATCGTGGGTCACCACGGCGCGGGGCGGGTGCTCTTGAAGCCCGCGGCGTCCGGGACCGGCGTCATCGCCGGGGGTCCCGTGCGCGCCGTGCTCGAGTGCGCCGGCGTCCGCGACATCTTGACCAAGAGTCTCGGCTCCACCAACCCGCACAACATGGTTCGGGCCACGGTGGACGCCCTGCAGCACCTCACCACGGCGCGCCGGGTGGCAAAGGAGCGCGGCGTCGAGCTCGAAGCGATTCCGTACAAGGCCCGGCAGGAGGCGGTCCGTGGCTAGAAAACCGCCCACGCGGAAATACCGCAAGCGCAAACCTGGGCGCGACCGGCCCCTTCCCCCTCCAGGAAAGGGCGAGCTGCGGATTCTCCAGGTCCGCTCGGGGATTGGTCGGCCCGCCTTGGAACGCCGTACGCTCGAGGCGCTGGGCCTCAAGCATCATCAGGACGCCGTGGTGAAGAAGGACCATCCATCGCTCCGCGGCATGCTCCGTCAGGTGCGCCACCTCGTCGAGGTGACGCCCGCGAAGGCTAAGGATTAGCAATGGCGAAGGCGAAAGCGAAACCGAAGACACGGGCGAAAGCCAAGCCACGGGCGAGGGCCAAACCCCGGGCGGAGGCGGCGGAGGCGTCGAAGGCGGAGCCACCGCATCTCACTCTCTCGAGCCTGCGGCCGCCGCGCGGTTCGCACCGCGCCCGCATCCGCAAGGGACGGGGGCCCGGCTCGGGCATCGGGAAGACCGCCGGTCGGGGCGGGAAGGGCCAGACCGCGCGGCAGGGCGGCAAGGTGCGTCCCGGCTTTGAGGGCGGCCAGATGCCGCTCATTCGCCGGATTCCCAAGCGCGGGTTCACGAACCCGTTCAAGCAACCGGCGCAGGTCGTCAACGTGCGACATCTCGGCCAGCTCGCCGAAGGGGTCGAGGTCACCCCCGAGACGCTGTTCGGCGCCGGGCTCGTGCGCCGGCCTGACCGTCCGGTTAAGCTCCTGGGGATGGGCGACGTGCAGCGGAAGTTCAGCGTGAAGGGCGTCACGGTGTCCGCGTCCGCCCGCTCGAAGATCGAGCAGGCGGGCGGCACGATCGCGAGCTGATCCGATGACCGCGCCCCGCCTGCCCAATCTGTTCAAGGTGCCGGAGCTGAAGGAGAAGATCCTCTTCACGCTCCTGTGCTTGCTGGTGTACCGCGTGGGAGCGCACATCGCGACCCCCGGCGTCAACGTCCAGGCGCTCGCCGACTTCCTCCACAACCAGGGTCAGGGCACGCTCTTCAGCCTGTACGACCTGTTTGCGGGCGGCAGCTTCGGGCGGGCGACGGTATTCGCGCTCGGCATCATGCCGTACATCTCGGCGAGCATCGTGTTCCAGCTCGCCGCGCCGGTGTTCCCGATCGTCGAAAAGATGCAGCGGGACGAGGAGGGTCGGAAAAAGCTCACGCAGTGGACCCGCTACCTCACCGTCGTGCTGTGCTTGTTCCAGGCCTACGGCTACGCGCTGTTCACGGAGCAGATCCCGGGCGCCGTGGGGCATCCGGGGTTCTTCTTCCGACTCACGACGGTGCTGACCCTCACCACCGGCGGTGTGTTCGTGATGTGGCTGGGTGAGCAGATCACGGAGCGGGGCATCGGCAACGGCGCGAGCCTCCTCATCTTCTTCTCGATCGTGGAGCGGATCTGGCCGGAGACCATCCGGACGATCGACGCGCTGCAGGCGCACGCCCTCACCTTCCCGGTGCTCCTCCTCGTGCTGGCGATCATGGTGCTGGTGGTCGCAGGCACCGTTGCCGTGACGGTCGCGGCGCGGCGCATTCCGATCCAGATCCCGCGCAAAGTCATGGGGCGGGGACGGATCCGCGAGGGACAGAAGACGTTCATCCCCCTCCGCCTCAACACGGCGAACGTGATGCCCATCATCTTCGCGCAGTCGATCATCATCGTCCCGGGGACGTTCGCCGCCTTCAGCGGCAATCAGACGCTCAAGCACCTCGCCGAGTACTTCAAACTTGAAGAAGCAGGGCGGCTTCATTCCCGGCGTGAAGCCCGGAGCCGCGACGGCGGACTACATCGACGAAGTGCTGTCCCGCATCACGTTCCCGGGCGCCATCTTCCTGACGATCATCGCGATGCTGCCGATCGTGGTGTCGAACATCCTGAACATGCCGTTCGGCTTCGGGGGCACCGCGCTGCTCATCGTCGTGGGCGTGGCGCTCGATACGGTCCAGCAGGTACAGCAGCACCTCCTGCTGCGACACTACGACGGCTTCATGAAGGAAGGGCGCGTCAAATTCCGCGGTCGCCGGCAGTACATGTAGGGATCCTGTGTTTATCCTCCTGCTGGGCGCGCCGGGCTCGGGCAAGGGCACGCAGGGAAAGATTCTCGCCGAGCGGCTCGGGCTCCCGAAGATCACGACCGGTGACATCCTGCGCGCGGCGGTGAAATCCGGGACGGCGCTGGGCCTCGAGGCCAAGAAGTTCATGGATGGGGGCAAGCTCGTACCCGACACCGTCATCCTCTCGCTCATCAAGGAAGAGCTCGCGAAGCCCGAAGCCGCGCAGGGCGCCATCTTCGATGGCTTTCCCCGCACGGCCGCGCAGGCGGCGCTGGTCGACGCCACGCTGGGCGAGCGCGGACAGCGCTTGAACCACATCGTGCTGCTCGACGTGCCGGAGGAGGAGCTGATCCGGCGCATGACGGGTCGGGCGGCGCAGGAAGGGCGCTCGGACGATACGCCGGACGCCATCAAGACGCGCCTGCAGGTGTACCAGCGCGACACGGCTCCCCTCGTCGCGCACTACGCCGAGCGGGGGATCGTGCACCGCGTCCCGGGGATCGGGGCCGTGGACGACATCGCCACCGAGATCAAGCGGGTCATCGGACGATGATCACCATCAAGTCCCCGCGCGAGATCGAAACGATGGCCGCCGCGGGCCGCATCGTGGCGGCAACACTCGCGGTGGTGGCCCAACACGTGCGACCCGGCGTGTCCACGGAGGAGCTCGATCGCGTCGCGGAGGACTTCATCCGCTCGCACCCAGGCGCCCGCCCCTCGTTCAAGGGGCTGTACGACTTTCCCGCCACGCTCTGCACCTCCCTCAACCAGGAGGTCGTGCACGGCATTCCCTCGCCGCGCCGTGTGCTCAAAGAAGGAGACCTGCTGAGCGTGGACGTCGGCGTGTGGCTGGACGGCCTGCACGCAGACTCGGCGGCGACGTTCCCGGTGGGCAAGGTGAGCCCCGAAGCCGAGCGGCTGCTCGCGGTCACCCGGCAGGCGCTGGCGGCCGGCGTGGCCCAGGCCCGCGCCGGCAATCACGTCGGGGACATCGGTCACGCCGTGCAGGAAGTGGCGGAGGGGGCCGGGTACTCGGTGGTGCGGGAGCTCGTGGGACACGGCATCGGGTCCGCGTTTCACGAAGACCCGCAGGTGCCCAACTACGGCAAGCCGAAGCGGGGTCCCCGGCTCGTCCCCGGTATGACGATCGCGATCGAGCCGATGGTGAATGTCGGGGGGGCCGAGATTCGGACCCTTGACGACAAGTGGACCGTGGTGACGGAAGACGGCTCGCTCTCCGCCCACTTCGAGCACACGGTGGCCGTCGGTGAAAACGACACGCCGCCCCGGATTCTCACCAAGCCCGTGTGACGTGTAGGGGCGCAGCATGCCGCGCCCCTACGTTCAGGCGCGCCCCTACGCGTCGCGCAGCTCTCCCGCCAGTCGTTCCGCTTCTTCCAGCAGCGCCTTTCCGATTCCGGGATCCGACAGCCCGGCGACGTTCACGCGGACGTTTTCAAGCGCCCCGGCGAGCGCGGTGCGCCCGAGGTGCTCCCCCACGGTCGCGTCCGACCGGGCATTCTTGTTGCCGATCGCGCGAATCGCCTGCGCGAGCTTGATCACGGCGACGGCACTCCGTGCGGTGTCGAGGGGAGTCCGCGCGGCGCCGAGCAGTGCCTGGTCGATCTTCTGCTGGCGACCGGGGTCCGTCTTCGACGTCTGGTACGCGAGGCGTACCAGCCCGTAGGCGGCCGCGTCGGCCTGGACCAGGCCTTTGAGGCGGTTCATGGCCTCGGTAGCCGCCTCGAGCACCCGTTGGGCTTCCGCCTCGACGCCAGCGTATGCCTTCCGGCCGATGGTCAGTCGGGCTACCATGGCGACGAGTGCCGCGCCCATGGCACCCGCGAAGGCGGCGGCGCTCCCGCCCCCCGGCGCCGGCTCCGCGCTGCTCAGCTCGTCGAACCATGCGTCCACGGTCGCGGCTCCGCCCTCCGCCGCGCGGATCTTGGCCTCTAGCAGGTGCCCGGCCGGATCGGGCAGCTTCAAGGCGGTCGCTCCCGCGCCCCGCAGCGCGCGCTCTGGGATCAGCCCAACGACCTCGCTCTTTAAGACGTCCACGCCACGCGCCCGGGCCATCCGCTCCACGGCGGCGAATACCGTGATCGGCGGGGTCGTATCGATGTCGAGCAGGTTCATGGACACCTGAGCCTTGCCCTGCACCTCGAATCCGGATGCCTGCACCGCGGGAAGTCCGCCGCTCGAGGTGCGAATCCCCTTGGCGATCTCTTTGGCGATCGCGACGTCCGGCGAGTCGAGATAGATGTTGAACGCCACCAGGAAGGGGCGTGCGCCGACGGCCGTCGCGCCGGCCGTCGGATGGATGCGCTTGGGACCGAAGTCGGGATCGGCGCCCGGATCCTTCCCGATGCGCTCCCGGAGTCCCTCGAATTCGCCCTTGCGAACGTCGGGCAGGCGCTCCCGCTCGGGTCGTGTCGCGGCCCGCGCGTACAGGTAGATCGGCAGTCCGAGCTCGGCGCCGGCGCGCTCGCCGAGCCGGCGGGCGAGTGTCACGCAGTCGTCCAGCGTCACGTCGCGGACCGGTACGAACGGAACGACGTCCGTCGCCCCCATGCGGGGGTGCTCCCCTCGGTGCCGGGTCAGGTCGATCCGTTCCGTGGCGACGCGCATGGCGGCAAGCGCCGCCTCGATGGCGACGTGCGGGGGCGCGACGAAGGTGTAGACCGAGCGGTTGTGCGCCACGTCCGCCTGCACGTCGAGGAGCCGCGCTCCCGGGACGCCGGTGATCGCCCGCCGCAGGGCTTCCAGCGTCGCATCGTCGCCCTCGAGGGTGGTGACGGTGCCTCCAGCCTCGCGCACGAGCACCACACCTGCTGCCACGTCCCACGGCGCCAGCGTCAGCTCCCAGAAGCAATCGAGCCGGCCGGCGGCCACGTCGACGAGGTCGAGCGCGGCCGAGCCGGCGCGACGGATGCCGCTCGTCGCACCCATCACAGCGGCGAATTGATCGAGGTAGCGGCGCAGCACCGGCAGGTGCTTGAATGGGAACCCGGTGCCCACCAGGGCATGCCGTGGCTCGGTGAGCTCCGAGACGGCGAGCCGGCGATCGCCCTGCCACGCTCCCAGTCCGGCCGCACCCCAATAGCTCACGTCCCTCACGATATCGTGAATCGCGCCGACTCGCAGTACTCCGTCCACCAGCGCGCCGATCGACACGGCGTATTGCGGGTAGCCGTGCAGAAAGTTGGTGGTGCCGTCGAGCGGGTCCACCATCCAGACTACCGCACCGGCCCGGGGCGCCTCGGGAGACAGCTCTTCGCCCACGACGGTCGATCCGGGAACGTCGCGCGTGAGCGCCTCGGCAATGAGCGCCTCGGCGCGCCGGTCTGCGTCCGTGACGAAATCGTGGCGGCCCTTTTCGACCCAGCTCGGCGCCGCGGCCGGCGTGAGCCCCCGCAGCTCGCCCGCCGCGCGGGCCGCGGTGCGCCGCGCGACATCGACTAAGTCTTTGAGTTCACGCACCTTGCGTCGCCGACCTCCACCGTCGTAGGTTGTGGGCCCATGGCGCGCGTCTTCTCCGGCATCCAGCCTTCGGGCGAGCTGCACATCGGCAACTACTTGGGCGCGGTCCAGAACTGGGTCAAGTTGCAGTACCAGCACGACTGCCTATTCTGCGTGGTCGACCTGCACGCCATCACGCAGCCCTACGATCCCGCCACCCTCGCGCAGCGCTCCCTCGACATGGCGATCGGGTTGTTCGCTTCCGGCATCGAGCCGGCGCGCGCGATCGTGTTCGTCCAGTCGCACGTCTCCGAGCACACCGAGCTCAACTGGCTGCTCAACACCGTCACACCGCTGGGCGAGCTCGAGCGGCAGACGCAGTTCAAGGACAAGTCCCAGCGTCAGGAGAGCGTGCCGGCGGGGCTACTGAACTATCCGGTGCTCCAGGCGGCCGATGTGCTCCTGTACGAGGCGACGCTCGTGCCGGTCGGCGAGGACCAGCTGCAGCACCTCGAGTTGATGCGGGAGATCGCGCGTCGCTGGAACGCGCGCTTCGCGAACGGGTTCGCGTTCCCGGAGCCGCAGGCGCTGCTGTCCACCGCCAAGCGCGTGCTCGGACTCGACGGTCAGGCCAAGATGTCCAAGAGCCTCGGCAACACGATCGGCCTGCTCGACCCGCCCGAGACCATCTGGGAGAAACTCAAGCCCGCCGCCACGGATCCGGCCCGCGTCACGCGGAAGGACCCGGGAAATCCCGACATCTGCAATATCTTCACGATTCACCACGGCTTCTCGCCGCCGGACACCCTCAAGCTGGTAGCGCACAATTGCCGGACCGCTGGCTGGGGCTGCCTCGACTGCAAGCGGGTGCTCGCGGACAATATGATAGCCGCGCTCGCTCCCATCCGCGAGCGGGCGGCGGTGTTACAGGCGGACCCGCGCACCGTGACCGACCTCTTGCGGGCCGGCGCGGATCGCGCGCGCGCGATCGCTCGGCGGACCATGGATCGGGTGCGCCGCCGCATGGGCTTCCTCGGCACTCCGGAGGCATGATGCCGGGGTTCGCCGAAGCGATCCATCTGAGCGTCCTGGTCCAGCTCGGGCTCGCCGTCCTCCTGGGCGGCGCGATCGGGCTCGAACGGGAGCTGGCCGGGAAGCCCGCCGGCCTCCGCACCAACATCCTCATCTGTGTGGGGGCCACCCTGTTCACGCTGATGTCGATAGGGTTGGCGTTCCAGGGTCCGGGGCACGGCGACCCCACGCGCGTCGCTGCGCAGATTGCCACCGGCGTGGGCTTCATCGGGGCGGGCACCATTCTCCACGCCCGTGGCGCCGTGACGGGCCTGACGAGCGCGGCGACGATCTGGGTGGTGGCGGCGATCGGAATGGCGGTGGGCGCCGGCGCATACGTCGACGCCCTGGGAACCACGGCGCTCGTGATGGTCGTGCTGTACGGACTCGGCTACGTGGAGCGCTTCGCCGGTCGCCATTTGACCCGCTCGCACCTGTTGATTCATGCGCGACCCGAGCCCCAGGCCCTCGAGGAGCTCGAAACACTGGTGCGCCGGGCCGGCGTCGAGATCGAGCGCACCGAGTCACGCCGCGAGAACGTCGACCTCGTGGTCGAGCTCGACCTGCGGGGCCCGCGCCGCCTGCACGAGCAGGCCATGATCTCAATCCTGCACCACCCCCTCGTCCGCACCGTGTCCACGGGAGAGTGAGTCGGCGCCTCGTCGTCGACCTCGCATCGCCGCGCGCCGCCTGGCGCATCCCCCCGAGCGCGGTACAGGCGATTCGCGACGCCTTGGGCGCCGGGTGGGAAGTGGTCGAGGTCCAGGCACCGGCTGCTTCTGATGGGGACGGCGGCTCCGGCACCCCAGAGGCTGCCGCGGCGGCGCGCGGCGCCGAGATCTACCTCGGGTACGGCGTGCCGGCCGGTGTGGTGGCGGCGGGCCGCGGATCGCTGAGATGGGTGCACAGCGGGACCGCGGGCATCGGGGCAAGCCTCCGTCACCTCGCCGGGACCGACGTGGTTCTCACCAACTCGGCGGCGGTGCATGCCGAGCCGATCGCCGATTGGGCCATTGCCGCAATCGGCTACTTCGCGCGGGGCCTGGACCGGATGCGCGAATTTCAGGCGGCGGAACGTTGGGCCCGGCCCGAGTTTACAGACCTCCACGTTCCCGTGCGTGAATTCGCCGACCTCCGGCTGGGGGTGTTCGGTCTGGGCGGGATCGGCGCGGCTATCGCACGCCGGGCAGTGGCGCTGGGCATGCACGTGATCGGCATCCGGCGCCGGCCGGAGCGTGGCGGGCCGCGCGGTGTAGCGTGGGTGGGTGGCCTGGCCGATCTGCCGCGCCTCGCGGCCGAAAGCGATTGTCTGGTCATCGCGGCGCCCCACACCGACCACACACGGGCCGCCGTGGGTCGAGACGTGCTGACGCGCCTGCCGCAGGACGCGATCGTCGTCAACGTCTCGCGTGGCACGCTGCTGGACGAGACCGCGTTGCTCGAGCTGCTCGACGCCGGACGGGTGCGCGGCGCGGCGCTCGACGTGTTTGCGGTCGAGCCCTTGCCCGGGGCGCACCCGTTTTGGCGTCACCCGCGCGTGCTCGTGAGCCCCCATGTGGCGGCGGTGACCGCGCGCTTCTGGGAGCGTGAAACAGGGCTGATCGTGGAGAACATCAAGCGCTATCTTGCAGGGTCCCCGCTCGCGAACACGGTCGACCCGGAGGCCGGATACTAGTGGAGGAGAAGCACAAGGGTGCTCGGGCGAGCGCCGGCGTCACCCAGCCGCGCGGCATCGAGCAGATCATCAAGGCCGCCATCGATCGCGGCGCCTCCGACCTGCACATCAAGGCGGGAGACGTGTTTCGCGCCCGCATCGACGGGAAGCTCGTCCCGCTCACCAAGCAGCGCCTCACGCCCGAGCAGACGAAGGCCATCGCGCAGCACCTGCTCCCGAGCGACGAGGATCGCGGCCGCCTGGACCGGCTCCGCGACTACGACTGCTCCTGGGGCATGCCGGGCGTCGGGCGGTTTCGCGTGAATATCCTGCGGCAGCGTTCCTCGTTCATGATCGTGATGCGGGTGATCCCATTCGACGTTCCCACGTTCGAATCGCTCAGCCTGCCGTCGATCCTTTCCACGGTCGCCGGCGCAGAGCGCGGCATGATCCTCGTCACCGGGGTGACGGGCTCGGGGAAGAGCTCGACCATGGCCGCGATCGTGAATCACATCAATCAGACGCAGAACAAGCACATCGTCACGCTCGAGAACCCGATCGAGTTTCTGCACCGCGATATCAGCTGCTCGGTGACGCAGCGCGAGATCGGTGTGGACACAGACGACTTCCGGGCGGGCCTGCGGGCGGCCCTCCGCCAGGATCCGGACGTCGTGTTGATTGGCGAGATGCGCGATGCGGAGACGATTGACACGGCGATCAAAGCGGCCGAGACCGGTCACCTCGTGATCTCGACGTTGCACACCCCTGACGCCATCAGCACCGTGAGCCGTGTGGTCTCGATGTTCCCGCTGGAGGAGCAGGAGGTCGCGCGGCTGCGGCTGGCCGAAGCGCTGCAGGCGGTCGTCTCCCAGCGACTCCTGCCGCGCGCCGACGGCCACGGGCGGGTGGCGGCGGTCGAGATCCTCATCTGCACCGGAACGGTGCGGGACCTGATCCGGGACGCCAAGCGAATCGCCGCGCTACGGGACTACATCCGCGACGCCCGGGATCAATATGGAATGCAAACCTTCGACCAGCACCTGATGGAGCTGGTGGCGGACGATGTGGTGACGTACGAGACCGCGCTCGCGGCGGCGACCAATCCGGCTGACTTCGAGCTTCAGATGCGGACGCTGCGGCGCCGGTCGCGTGTCGCCGCGCCCGGCCAGTGACGGGGGGGGCGGGGGGGGCGGGGGGGGATCGGCCGCTCGCGGGGGTCCTGGCCCCCATCACCACGCCGTTCGACCGCGCCACCGGAGAGGTCGCCCCGGTGCACCTCCGTCAGAACGTCACCCGGCTCCTCGCGGCCGGACTCGACGGGGTGGTCGTGGCGGGCTCGACGGGCGAGTCGGCCCTGCTGGACCCCGACGAGCAGCGCCGGATGGTCGCCTGGGTACGTGAGGTGTTGCCGGACCGCCGCTGGCTGCTCGCCGGCACGGGCAGTGAGTCCACGCGGCAGGCCGTGGCGCTCACGCGCGCGGCGGCTGCCGAGGGGGCCGACGCCGTGCTGGTGCGGCCTCCCGCCTACTACTCGGCCGGTCTCTCACCCGCAACCCTCGCGGAGTACTACCGCGCCGTGGCCGATGCGAGCCCGATTCCGCTCTTGGTCTACAACATCCCGAAGTACACGCACCTGGCGATCGCCGCGGGGCTGCTGCACCAGCTCACCGCACACCCCAACATCGTTGGCGTGAAGGATTCTTCGGGCGACGCTAAGAATCTCGCGGCGTATCGCGACGTGGCACCTGACTGGTCGGTGTTCGTCGGCTCGGGCTCGCTCCTCTACCAGGCGCTCGAGCTCAAGTGCGACGGCGGAATCCTCGCCGTGGCCTGCTTCGCTGCGGCGCTCGCCGCCCAGGTGTACGCGGCCTTCCAGGCCGGAGACCGCGCCGAGGCGGGGAAGCTGCAAGAGCGGCTGGGTCCGCTCGACAAGGAGGTCGTCGGAAGGCTGGGCCCTGCCGGCGTCAAGGCCGCCATGGACGCGGTGGGGCTGTACGGCGGACCGGTGCGCACCCCGCTCGCTCCCGTGGGCGCGGCCGACCGGGAGCGGGTGACCAAACTCGTGGCCGCGTGACGGACTATCGAGCCCTCCTGGCCGTCATCGCTGTCCCCCGGCTCGTCGGCACCGCAGCGCATCAGCGGGTTCGCGACCGGCTCAAATCCGAGCTCGTGGGTCGGGGGTTCGTGGTCATGGAGCACCGCTTCAGCGGGCGATCGTTGCTCTATCGCTTCGGACGGACGCCGCTCGACGGCATCAACTTGATCGCCGTCCGTCCCCGCGTCAGAATCAGGACATGGCTCACCGCCCATTACGATTCCAAAGGCCAACGCCTCTCCATGGCCTCGCGCTTGCTCGCCGCCGGGCTCGTGACGCTCGGCGCTCTCGAGTTGGCCGGTGTCGCACTCCGGGGGCTCTTGGGCATGCTCCACCTCGGGCCTGCGGACGCGCTCCTCGGCCTCGCGGGGCTCGTCGGGGCGGCGCTCCTCGCCGCTAACCCCGTGACCGACAATTCGGCCGGCGCCGTGGATAACGGCTCCGGCGTCATCGCGGTCCTCGCCACCGTCGATGCGCTGCCGCCGGACGCCGGCGTCGGCGTCATCTTCTCGGACGCCGAGGAATACGGCCTCGTCGGGGCGCGGGCGATCGTGCGAGAACGGGCCAACCTGCTCGCCGATACTGCGGTCCTGAACTTCGACGGCATCGACGACCGCGGCGGCGCCGTTGCGTTCGTGCATCGGCCCGGGCCGACCGTTGACGCAGTCACGCGCGCCACGGACGCGCGCGGCTGGCGCCGGCTGCCCGTGCTCGTCGATGGCATCGCGTTTGGCGCGGCGGCCCGGGAGTGCGTGACGATCATGCGAGGCGACTGGTCCACCACGCGAATCGTCCACACGTCCAACGATACCGCGGAGCGGTTGACGCTGGAGGGCGCGCGCCAGGTGGGTGTGGGAGTTGCACGCGCGCTTCAACCGGCCTAGCTTCCCCCGGAGGATACTCCAACGCCCCGCCTCCTCGGGGCGTTTTTGCTGGGGGTCTATGTTCGGACCGAAGACGCACTGCGTCGTGGTCGTCGGCGCCCAGTGGGGCGACGAAGGCAAGGGGAAGATCGTTGACGTTCTCGCCGAACGGGCGGATCTCGTCGTGCGCTACCAGGGTGGGGCGAACGCCGGCCACACCGTGCACACGGCGGCCGGCGAATTCGTGCTGCACCAGATCCCCTCTGGGATCATCCAGGGCGCGGTCTGCCTCGTCGGCAACGGGGTGGCGCTCGATCCGGAGACCCTCTTCACCGAGCTCGATGCCCTGAGCGAGCGCGGCATCCGCACCGAGCACAAGCTGTACGTCTCGGACCGGGCCCATCTCACACTGCCCTATCACAAGCTGCTCGACCGGGCCCGCGAAGCCCGCGAGAAGATCGGGACCACGGGCCGGGGCATCGGCCCGACGTACGAGGACAAGTACGGTCGCCGGGGGATCCGCGTGGGCGACCTCCGGAACCTGAGCCGGGCCCGGGAGCTGGTCTGCGTGCGCGTGCAGGCGGCGAACGAATTCCTCGCATTGCTGGGATCCGCCGTGCTCGAGGGTGCCCAGGGCGCGCTGCTCGACGTGGACCACGGCACCTACCCTTACGTCACGTCCTCCAATACGACCGCCGGTGGAGCGGCGGTCGGCTCGGGCATCGGACCCACGGCCGTCGATGCCGTGTTGGGGGTCGTCAAGGCGTACACGACTCGTGTGGGCAACGGGCCGCTCCCCACCGAGGCGGAGCCGGCCGTGGCCGACCGGATCCGGGAGCTGGGAGACGAATTCGGGGCAACCACCGGGCGACCGCGCCGCTGCGGTTGGTTCGACGCCGTCGTGGTACGCTACGCCGTCCGCGTGAACGGCCTCACCGGGCTTGCCGTGACCAAGCTCGACGTGCTCGATTCCTTCTCCGAGATTCCCGTGTGCGTCGGTTATCGGTTCGAGGGCGAGTCGCTCGACTCTATGCCGGCGGACGTGGAGCGTCTGGCGGGCGTGGAACCGGTCTACGAGTCGTTGCCTGGCTGGGAAAAATCCCTGAGCCACGTGCGCCGGCTAGCGGACCTGCCACCTGCGGCGCGGGCATATTTGGACCGGCTCCAGGACCTGGCACACGCGCCGATCCAGTATGTCAGCGTCGGGACGCACCGCGAGCAGATCATCGAAGTGACGTGACACTGGCGCATTGATGCTCGACCTGGCGGTCATCGGTGCCGGGCCCTGCGGGCTCGCGGTAGGCGTGGCGGCGAAGCGTGCCGGTCTCACGTGCACGCTGTACGACCGGGGCCCCGTGGTCGCCAGCCTGCTGCGCTATCCCCTGTACATGACGTTCTTCTCGACGCCCGACAAGCTCGAGATCGGCGTTCCGTTCGTCACGGCCGGCGACAAGCCGACGCGCCGTGAGGCGCTGACCTACTATCGAAAAGTGTCCGAGCACTTCGAGCTGGACGTGCGCCAGTACCATACGGTGCGTCGCGTGGCCAGCGCCGACGACGCGTTCCAGGTCCAGGCCGAGCATCCCGGCATGCCGGGCCCGGAGACCATCGGATGCCGTCATGTCGTGTTCGCCACCGGCTATTTCGAGTCGCCGAATCGGCTCGGCGTGCCGGGCGAGGACTTGCCCAACGTGTCGCACTACTTCACCGAGGCGCATCCCTACTGGCAGCAGCGCGTGGTCGTGGTGGGGGGCGGCAACAGCGCAGTGGAGACGGCCCTCGAGCTGTGCCGGGTCGGCGCCGAGGTCACCATCGTGCACTTCCTGGGCGACTTCGATCGCGGGGTCAAGCCATGGGTGCTTCCCGACATCACGAACCGCGTGAAAGAAGGCCGGGTCCACGTCCGGTGGTGCAGCCGGGTCATCGAGATCGACCGATCGCATGTGGTCGTTCGGCGCGAACCCGATGGAGGCCAGGAGACGATTCCCGCCGATTTCCTCCTGGCGCTGACGGGTTACACGGCGGATCTCACGCTGCTGCGCTCCGTGGGCGTGGCAGTCGACGAAGCGAGCGGGGTGCCGCGGCATTCCCCGGCAACAATGGAGACGAACGTACCAGGCGTGTACATCGCTGGCGTGCTCGCCTCGGGGTTCGACGCCAATAGGATTTTCATTGAGAATGGGCGCGAGCACGGCGGGCGGATCTGCGATCACATCAAAAGCAAACCCCCCAGAGTTGCCCCTGGGGGGTGATCGCCTGCTCCACATCGTGCGCCCTAGAACCCGATGCGAGCGAGACGAATTTCTTGCTCGGGGGGCTAATGAGAAGCCCCGCGCTCTGGTCAGGGCGTGGGGCCGGTACCAACCTCCGGCAGCCGGGCTGTCTCGGAGACCCGAGACCCTTGGCTTTGCGCCCCGCCGTCGCCGGCGGTTTGCCCTGAAAGCAGAGATAGCCGGTCGGGTATTGAGCAAAAACGGTGCCCTGGCACTACCTAGCGTGACTGCTGTAGATAGCGTTCTCCCAGTCCCCA
This sequence comes from Gemmatimonadota bacterium, assembly GCA_003221045.1. Lineage (GTDB taxonomy): Bacteria > Gemmatimonadota > Gemmatimonadetes > Gemmatimonadales > GWC2-71-9 > AG41. Next base: position 20,948 of record QHUC01000048.1, read on the forward strand.
CCTTGTATTGCATAATGCACTATTTCCTGCAGAACACAGTATGACGCACGTTGTCCTCATCGCTCCTGCCGCCTTCAAGGGCACTTTCGGGCCCCGACAGGTCGCCGACGCCCTCGCGATGGGAGTCAGGCACGCGCTCCCCGAAGCAACGGTTCTCCAATGCCCGATTTCCGATGGAGGGGATGGGCTGCTCGACGCCGTGCTCCCGCCCGGTTCGCTGCGCGAGCGACTCACCGTGACCGGCCCCCTCAGTGATCCGGTCTCTGGAGAGCTCGGTTGGATCGATCCCGAGACAGCGATCTTCGAAAGCGCGACCGCGTGCGGCATTGCCCTGCTCAAGCCGGACCAGCTGGACCCGCTCCGCGCCACGACGCGCGGCGTTGGGGAGCTCGTCTGGGAGGCCGTCGAACGGGGCGCAAACACGGTCGTGGTGGGCCTCGGCGGCTCTGCGACGGTGGACGGCGGCACCGGCGCGGCGCGGGGGCTCGGTTGGTCGATCGTGGATTCCGGGGGTGCAGCGCTCCCGGATGGCGGCGGGTCACTGGCACAACTCGCGGAGGTCGAAGGCGGGTGGAGCATCGCGGCGCGCGTCGTCGCCCTCGCCGACGTGACCACGCCGTTGGTGGGTCCGAAGGGCGCCGCGCCGGTGTTCGGTCCTCAGAAGGGGGCGGGGCCGGAAGGCGTGAAGCTGCTCTCACGGGGGCTCGAGCGGCTCGCCGAAGTGATGGCGAGGCACGGACGTAATGATCTGGCGACACTCGACGGTGGCGGCGCGGCGGGCGGTCTCGGCGCCGGGCTCGCGTTCTTCGCGAAGGCGCAGCTCACGAGTGGAGCGGACTGGGTGCTCACGCGCGTGGGGTTCGACGCCGCGCTCGCCAACGCCCAGCTCGTGATCACGGGGGAGGGCTCGTTCGATCGCACCTCGCTGGTCGGTAAAGCGTCCGGCGAGGTCGTGCGCCGCGCCCAGGCGGCGAGAAAGCGGGTTGCGGTCGTGGCGGGGAAGGTCGAAGGACTCGTCGGCCTGCACGCCCTGGACGGCGAAGGCAGGGTCCTCGATGCCACAGGCATCGCGGCGTTGGCGCAGCGGGCGGTGCGCGAGGCGTTCGGGTTGCCGGGCCCCTAGCGGCCCGTCTATCTTCCGCCCCTTATGCCGCCCAACCCCAACGATACCGTGATGGACAAACTCGTCTCGCTCGCGAAGCGACGCGGCTTCGTATTTCAATCCTCGGAGATCTACGGCGGTCTCGGCTCGGTGTGGGATTACGGCCCTCTCGGTGTCGAGCTCAAGAAGAACATCAAGGAGCGTTGGTGGCGCTCGATGGTGCACAAGCGTGAGGACATCGAGGGTCTGGATGCGGCGATCCTGATGCACCCGAAGGTCTGGGAAGCCTCAGGACACGTGGCGGGGTTTACCGACCCGCTGGTCGACTGCAAGCATTGCAAGAACCGGTTCCGGGCCGACGATCCCCGCATCAAGGGCACTCCGGGTGAGCCGAGCGCGCAGTGCCCCGTGTGCGGCAGCAAGGGCACATTGACTGCACCCCGCATGTTCAACCTCATGTTCAAGACGTTCATCGGTCCCGTGGAGGAGGTGGCGGCGGTGGTGTACCTGCGGCCGGAAACGGCCCAGGGGATCTATGTCAACTACTTGAACGTCCTGCAATCGTCCCGTCAGAAGGTCCCGTTCGGCATCGCCCAAATCGGCAAGGCGTTCCGAAACGAGATCACGCCCGGGAACTTCATCTTCCGAACCCGCGAGTTCGAGCAGATGGAGATGCAGTTCTTTGTGAAGCCTGGGACCGACAACGAGTGGTTCGAGTTCTGGCGGCAGGAGCGGATGAAGTGGCTCGTGGGGCTGGGGGTGCGACCCGAGAAGCTACGGTTTCATCGGCACACGAAGGAGGAGCTCGCGCACTACGCCAAGGACGCCTACGACATCCAGTACGAGTTCCCGTTCGGCTGGCAGGAGTTTGAGGGGGTTCACAACCGCACGAACTTCGACTTGTCGAGGCATCAGGAGTTTTCGGGCAAGAAGCTCGAATATTTGGACCCGACCACGAGCGAGCGGTTCATCCCCTACGTGGTGGAGACGTCGGCGGGCGCCGACCGCACCGCGCTCGTCGTGCTGGTGGATGCCTACCGCGAGGAGGAGGTGGAAGGCGAGAAACGCGTGGTGCTCCGGCTCCATCCGGCACTCGCGCCGCTCAAGGCGGCGGTCTTCCCGCTCGTGAACAAGGACGGGATGCCCGAGCTGGCCCGCCGGGTGTTCGACGAGCTGCGCAGGCACTACAACGTCTTCTACGACGACGGGGGCTCGATCGGACGGCGCTACCGCCGTCAGGACGAGGCCGGGACGCCGTTCGGCATCACCGTCGACGGCCAGTCCACGCAGGACGGCACCGTGACGGTACGCGACCGGGACACGCTGAAGCAGGATCGTGTGGCGGCCGATCGACTGGTCGCCTATCTGGGGGAGAAGCTGAAGGGGTAAGCTAGCCCCTCGATGAGACTTGATGATTTTCGTTCGATGGTCGAGCGCCTCGCCCTGGAGGTGCCGAGTGAGTTTCGGGATGGAGTGGTGGCCATCGACGTGAGCCCCAAGGCCGTCCCCCATCCGGTGCGCGGAGGCGTGTACACCCTAGGCGAATGCGTGCCGATCGAATGGAGCGGGACGGGCGCGGACCTGCAATCGCGCGTCGTGCTCTATCACGGTTCCTTCGCGGCGCTGGCCCGGCTCGGGGAATTCGACTGGCGCGAGGAAGCCTGGGAGACGCTGACGCACGAGCTGCGCCATCACCTGGAATGGCGGGCGAATCACGACGCGCTCGCCGCATACGACTGGGCGGCGGAGCAGAACTTCGCCCGCCACGAGGGTCAGCCGTTCGATCCCCGGTTCTTCCGGGCCGGCGAGGTGCTGGACGATGGGGTCTGGAAGGTCGACGACGATCGCTTTCTCGTTCTCGCCGATTCGAGGAGGCGCGGTGACCACATCGAGATTCCGTGGCACGGACGGGCGTATCGGCTCGTGGTACCGGCCGAGCCGCGCGGGTACGTCTTCTTGATTCTCGAGGGGCTCCTCGACCCGCCCCCGGGCGATGCAGTTCTCGTCGTCAAGCCCGCTTGGCGATTGCGGGACCTGTTTCGCCGAATGCCGGCCCCCGTTCAGCAGATCGCGCGAGTGACGCCGCTCGATGGGTAAGCGCGTGTTGCTCGCGACCGGAGATCTCCTGTTTCGGTCGAAGCTCAGCGCGGTGGTCACGGCGGCGGGCGGTGAGGTGTCGCGCGACGCAGCGCGGTGCGACCTCGCGGTGCTCGAGCTTGCGGAGCCCGGAGCGACCGAAAAGATTGGCGAGCTGGTCGGGCGGGGGATTCCGGTGCTCGCCTACGGCGCGCACGTCCGGCCCGAGTTGTTGCGCTCGGCGCGTGACGCCGGCGCCCTGGCGGTCCCAAACTCCCAGGTGGAGGCGCGCCTCCGCGATCTGCTAAAACAATAGGGGCGCAGCATGCCGCGCCCCCGCCGGCCTGTCAGATTTGCGGACCAGAGCACCGCGTCTATCTTTCCGCTCATGATCCACTCGACCACGGTCGCCCTGCCGCCCCACGAAGTGCTGGAGCGCGCGAAGCGCTTCTTTGCCGAGCGCGTGCCGAACTCGGCTGCCTTCGCGGAAAAGCAGGGACCGCAGTTCCTGGTACTGCGCGGCCAAGGCGGAGAGGAAATCGCCCTGCATGCCTGGGCCGACCCGCCGGGCAAGACTCGGGTGCGAGCCTCCACGCTCTTCTTCGATCAGGCGCTCGATCGGTTCTTCTCGACGTTGCCACTCGAGACGTCGGTAGAGGTCGTATGACGGCGGTCGATCAGCGGTTTGCGGTCCGGGTCATGGTGACAGACGTGTGGGACCAGGTGTACCTCGCGGTCGAGCCCACGACGACCGTGGCTCAGCTCAAGAGCCAGGCACTGACGCAGGCGCTCAAGCGGACGCAGGTGCGGCCGGAAGATTACGTCGTGAAATTCAGGGGCGCGGAGGTATCCGACGAATCTACGACCCTCGCCGCGCTCGGCGCGGTGGCTAACTCGGCGTTCATCGTGTTGCCCGCGCGGCGCCAGGTGGTGCGGTGACTACGTCGCGTAGGCGAGGCCGGCCCAGTCGCGCGCTCACCACGTTCGCGGTCGGATTCCTTCTGCTCGACGCCATCCTCCTCGTCTATAGCGGTGCGGCCCTGGGCCGCACGCGGCTGGTCGTGTGGGGTGCCGTCTTTTTCGTCGCCGCCGGTCTCGTGGTGATCGGGTGGCGACGCTACCGCCGCCTCATGACGGACCTCGAGCAGGCGCGGCGGGACATGCGCGCCGAGATCGAGTCGATTCGAGCGCTGCTGCACGAAAAGCATCTGCACAACTGAGTGACGACCGCCGTCGTCTGGCACCCGGCGTGCCGTCTCCATAATCCCGGCCCCGGTCACCCGGAACGCCCCGAGCGGATCGATGCCGTCCTCGCGGCGCTCCGGGCGCCCGATATGAGTGCCCTGATCGAGTGGTCCGAAGGCCGCCCGGCCGCGCGCGAGCAGCTAGAACGAGTCCATCCGGCATCCTACCTGGACAGGCTCGAGCGCCTGGCGCGGTCGGGCGGCGGCGCCCTCGACGCCGATACCGTGATGATCGATCGAAGCTGGGACGCGGCGCTCGCGTCCGCCGGTGCAGCGGTCCGTGCCGTGGAGCTCGGCATCGAGCGAGGGACGGCGTTCGGCGCGACCAGGCCGCCGGGGCATCACGCCCTGGCGGCGCACGCGATGGGATTCTGCTTCTTTAACAATGTGGTCGTGGCGGCGCGCCACGCTCAGCAGCTCGGTAAGGCGCGCGTGCTCATCGTGGACTGGGACGTGCACCACGGCAACGGCACCCAGGCGCTGGTCGAGCGCGATCCAACGATTCGTTACGTGTCCATGCACCAGTATCCCTGGTATCCCGGGACGGGGGCGGCGGACGAGCGGGGCGTCGGAAACGTGTTCAACGTGCCGCGCCCCCCGGGGCTCCCGCGCGAGCGCTATGTCCAGGATCTGCTCGACGCCGTGGACGCGGCGCTCGAAGGATGGCGGCCGGACCTGCTGCTCGTGTCAGCGGGATTCGATTCGCTGGCTGGCGATCCGCTGGGTGGCTTCATGCTCGAACCCGAAGACATGGCCGGCTGGACGGCGGCATTCCGTGAGTGCGTGGCGCCCGCGCCGGTCGTGGGAGTCCTCGAAGGCGGTTATCGGCTGGACCTCTTGGGCGCGGGCGTACGCGCGCACGTGCGCGCACTCGCCGCCTGAAATCGCATACTTTTCGACATGGCCTTGAAGCTCGCCACCGACGTGATCACCCTGAAGACGAAGCATCCCTTCGTCATCGCCCGGGGCGGCAATGACGACACGCGCGTCGTCTGGGTGCGCCTCGTCGACGGGGACGGCGTGGAAGGGTGGGGGGAGGCGGATCCCTCGCGCTATTACGGTGAAACGGCGGATACGGTGCTCGGGGTCCTGCGCCAGCTCGAGCCTCATCTCCCCGCTGACCCCTTCGAGCTCGAGACGGCGGAGACTACCTTCGCGCGCGTCGTTCCGCGGAACGGCGCCGCGCGCGCGGCGCTGTCGGCGGCGCTGCACGACCTGGTCGGCAAACGGCTGAACCAGCCGGTGTGGCGACTCTGGGGCCTCGATCCGGCGCGGGCGCCGCGCTCCTCCTTCACCATCGGTCTCGACACGCCGGAAAAAATCCGCGAGAAGGTGCGCGAGGCGTCTTCGTATCCGATCTTGAAAATCAAGCTCGGAACCGATCGGGATGAAGCGATCCTCCGAACGGTTCGCGACGCCACGGACAAGCCGCTGCGCGTGGACGCGAATGCGGGATGGACCCGCGAGCGGGCGCTCGCGATGCTGCCGGTGCTGAAGGAGTATGGTGTCGAGTTCGTCGAGCAGCCGTTGCCGCCCGACGACGTCGAGGGCGTGGCCGCGGTGCGGCGGCGGGGCATCCTGCCCGTCGTGGTGGACGAGAGCTGCATCATCGCGAGCGACATCCCGCGGCTCGCCGGCGCCGTGGACGGCGTGAACATCAAGCTCGCGAAATGCGGCTCGCTGCGCGAAGCACTCCGCATGATTGCCACCGCCCGGGCGCACGGCATGCTCGTCATGGTCGGTTGCATGATCGAATCGTCGCTCGGCATCACCGCGGCGGCGCATTTCACGCCCCTCGTGGACGCCGCGGATCTGGACGGTGCGGCGCTGACGGTCAACGATCCTTTCACCGGTGCCACGATCGACGGCGGGCAAATCCGACTCCCCACCGGACCGGGGCTGGGCGTGCGGCGCCGGTGAGCGGGCTGGAAGGGGCTTCAGCCGTAGAGGCCGAGCCGCGGCTTGAGCCGCGGTACGCCGAAGTCGTCCTTCCAGTCCCTGTCGCGCGCACATACAGGTACGAAATCCCGGTCGAGCTGGGGCACCGCGTGGGACCGGGAGCGCGCGTGATCGTGCCCGTGCAGCGACGTCAGGTCGTGGGGGTAGTGGCGTCGGTGGGTGTGGCGGCGCCGGGTGTGGCGGCGAGGTCGATCCTCGCCGCGCCGGACCCGGATCCGGCGATCTCGGCACCGCTCCTGGAGCTCGGTCTCTGGATCAGTCGCTACTACGGCACGCCCCTTGGAATCGCGCTGCGGGCGCTCCTCCCCGGAGCGCTGTGGAGCGTGCGCCGGCCCAGCGGGCCGGCGGTCCAGGCCGAGCGAGTTGTGACGCTCACCGCGGCGCTCCCATCGCTGCTCGAGCGCGAGCGGGCATTCAAGCGCGCCCCGAAACGCCGGGTGGCGTACGAGGCGCTGGAGGCAATCGGCGGATCGGCCCCCGTGCGACACCTCGTCGAGCGGCTGGGTCTGTCCCGCCCGGCGGTCGACGGCCTGGTGAAGCAGGGACTCGCGCGCTACGCCGAAGTGCCGCAGCCGCGCGATCCGTTCGCCGGGCTGTCGTCCCCGCCGCCGCCCGAGCTCACGACCGACCAGCGCCGCACCGTCGACGGCATCCTGACGACCCCTCCGGCGACGCCCGTGCTCATCCAGGGCGTCACGGGATCTGGCAAGACGCTCGTGTACCTCGAGGTCCTCCGTGCCGTCGTGGCCTCCGGCCGGGGCGCGATTCTGCTCGTGCCGGAGATCGCCCTCACGCCGCAGACCGTGGCGCGCGTCCGAGGCGTGTTCGGCGACCAGGTCGCGGTGCTGCACTCGGGTTTGTCGCACGGCGAGCGTGCGGATGCATGGCGTGCGTTGCGGCAGGGGGAGCGGCGCGTCGCGGTGGGGCCGCGCTCGGCCGTGTTCGCGCCGGTGCGGCACCTCGGGGCCATCGTCATCGACGAGGAGCACGAGTCGAGCTACAAGCAGGGGACCGCGCCGCGTTACCACGCCCGGGCCGTGGCGCTGGAGCGCGCCCGTCTCGAGGGCGCACGCCTGATCCTGGGCAGCGCGACGCCTTCGCTCGAGACGCTGCAGCTAGCAGCGGCTGGAGGAGCGGCTCGGTTCGACCTGCCCGACCGCATCGGAGCGCGAGCGTTGCCGCCTGTGGAAGTGATCGATCTCCGGAGTGCGCCTCGTGTGTCCGAGGCTCGAGCAGTGCCCTGGAGCGAGGCCCTCGACAAGGCCGTTCGGGGCGCCCTGGGGCGCAAGGAGCAGGTGATCCTGCTCCTGAACCGGCGTGGCTTCGCGACGTACCTCCAGTGTCCCGCCTGCGGCAGTGTACGCGATTGCCCGCGCTGCGCGATCGCACTCACGGTCCACCAGACGCCGCCGACGCTCCGCTGCCACTACTGCGGCCATGAAGAGTCGATCCCCACCGTCTGCCACAACTGCGGTAAGGCGACCCACCGGATGCGGGGCCTCGGCACGCAGCAATTGGAGCACTTCGTCGGTCTGCGATTCCCCGAGGCTCGCATTGCCCGCATGGATCTGGACACCACCAGCACCAAGTGGGCCCATCACCGCGTGCTCGAGCGCATGGCCGCCGGCGCGATCGACATCCTGCTCGGCACCCAGATGATCGCAAAGGGGCTCGATTTTCCGAACGTGACGGTCGTGGGCGTCGTGGATGCCGACACAGGGCTCCATCTCCCCGACTTCCGGGCGGCCGAACGGACCTTTCAGCTTGTGGCCCAGGTCGCCGGGAGGGCAGGACGCGGCCCCAAGGGAGGCCAGGTGTATGTCCAGACCAGGGCCCCCGACCATCCCGCCCTTCGCGCAGCGGCGCTCCACTCGGTCGCGGCGTTCGCCGCGGCCGAACTGCCGCTCCGGACGCCTCCCAATCCGGCATACCCGCCCCACGTCGGGCTGGCACGGTTCGTCGCTTCCCACAGGAATGCCGAACGTGCCCGCCAGGTGGCGGAGCGGGTAGCAACCTGGCTCGGGCGAATGAATCGGGAGCGGCTGGGTGATGCGCTCAGCGTGCTCGGGCCCGCCCCATGCCCCATCGAGCGGATCAAGGGGCGGTGGCGGTGGCACGTGCTCGTAAAGGCGTCGGAGCCGCACGCGATCGGACGCGTCGTGCGGGCGCTCGGGAGGCGCGCGCGGGGCGTCGTCGTGGATCGTGATCCGGTGTCGCTCCTCTGAACTCTCGCCATTTCGCATTCCGAATTGCACATTCCGCATTAGGTTTCTCGCTCTGTGACTGCCCGGCCCCGGTTTCAGTATCACCCGCCCAACTTCCAGGCGTCGCCGCTCGCGAGCGCGCCCGACGCACGCTTCGAGCCCGCGCCGGCCGACGGCGTGTTGCCGGACCGCTTTTTCTCGACGACGAATCTTCCGACGTACTTGCGGACAGGCGGCGCGTGGCGCCGGCCGCGGCTGCCCCGTATGGACTGCGTGATCGTGCGCCATCCGGCGGGCGACCTGGTGGTGGCCGAGCCGCGCCGCGTGCGCAAAGGCCAGCTGGTCGCCGTCGGCCTCGAGGAGGATGGCAGCGAAGGGATCTTCGTGCACACGGAGGGCTTCCTCGGCGGCGCGCACAGCGCGAACGAGTTCGGCTTCATGCAGACCGAGGTGTCGCGGGAGAAACCGGTGGACTATGGTGTCCTGGCGCAGCTCCTGGGTGAGGAAAAACAGCGCGGCGGCCAGATCCTCTGGGTGGTGGGCCCGGCGCTGGTGCACGCGCGCGCCCGCGAAGACATGATCTGGTTCGTTCAGAACGGCTACGTCCAGACGTTCTTTGGCGGGAACGCGGTGGCGGTACACGATCTCGAGGCGGCGATCTTCGGGACCACGCTCGGCATGACGAGCTCGGGCCAGGGCGTCGAGGGTGGCCATGCGCTTCACATGCGGGCCATCAACCAGGTGCGGCGCGCAGGCGGTATCACCGCCGCGGTACACGCGGGGCTTGTGAGCTCGGGGATCATGCACGCCCTTGTGAAACACGGGGTGCCGTTCGTGCTCGCCGGCTCGATCCGGGACGACGGGCCCCTGCCCGAAGTGCTCTCCGACACGTTGGCCGCCCAGGATGCGATGCGGCAATACACCGCGCAAGCGACGTTCGCGGTATTTGTGGCGACGGCGCTCCACGCGATTGCGGTCGGGAACATGCTGCCGGCCTTCGTGGACGCTCCAACGCCGGACGACTTGCGGCCGCTCACAACCATCTGCGTCGACCAGACCGAGTTCGTGGTGAACAAGCTGCGGGACCGGGGCACCCACCAGGCGTACGGGGTGGTCACGAATGCCCAGGACTTCATGCACGTCCTGCGGTTCTATGTGGAACGATGGGAGCAGGCGCAGGCGCCGGCGGCGACCGCCCTCCCGTAGCGCCGGGTCGCGGGCCGGGGTGGGAGAAGCTCGCCGAGGCCGTGGCTCAGCGCGTGTCCCCGACCGCGATCGAGACGATCTATCTGTTTCGGCCGTGGAAGCGCGAGGGCCGCGAGTGGGGAACGGCGGTGGTGGCGTGCCGAGGCACCGACGCGGGTGACCGGTTGCGCGTCTATACCGCGCGCTACATGCTCATCGTGCGCGGGAAGGAGCGCGGCCAGTCCCGGGTCGAGATCGAGGAGACCGGTCTCTCGCCGGCGCAGGTGATCGCGCACGTCATGCAGGCGGCCGCCGAGCGGAGTGGGGACCCGGAGCCGCCGGTCGCGGTGGGCCCGGCGGTGTGGTATGAAGGTTGACGGCGCCAAGCTGCTCGAGGAGTTCCGCCGGTATCTGGGGGATCACAACCTGCCGGCGACCCACCAGCGCCTGGCGGTGGCCGAGGCCGTCTTCTTTGCCGGAGAGCACCTGTCCGCCGAGGACGTCGGCCGGCGGGTCGCCAAGCGCGGGGTGGCGGTCGGCACCGCGACCATTTACCGAACCCTGGACCTCCTGGTCCGGGCGGGCCTGGCCAAGGAGCACGAGTTCGGCGAGGGCTTCAAGCGGTACGAGCCGCTCGCGGCGGGCCAGGTGCACGAGCATTGTATTTGCTCCTCGTGCGGCCGGGTGACCGAGTTCTCGAACGACCGGCTGGAACGGATGATCGCCCTCTTGGCGGAGGAAGTCGAGTTCCGGCCCGATCACCATCGGTTGGAGATCTATGGCGTGTGCCGGAGTTGCCAGCAACTGAACCCTTTAGCGCGCGCGAGGTGACGGGTTGATCGATTCACGAATGTTCGTGCCCACCAAGGCCTTTCTCACCAAAGGCGTCGGTGTGCACAAGGAAAAACTCACCAGCTTCGAGATGGCGCTGCGGGACGCCCATCTCGCCAACTTCAACCTCGTACGAGTCAGTTCCATTTTTCCGCCACACTGCGAGCTCGTCGACCGGGAAGAAGGCCTGTCCCTCATGAAGCCCGGTCAGGTGGTGTTCGCGGTGATCGCCGAGTCGTCCACGAACGAGCCGAGCCGTCTCGTGGCCGCGTCGATCGGCGTCGCGATGCCGGCGGACGCTTCGCATCACGGCTACATCTCCGAGCATCACAGCTACGGCCAGAACGAGGTCACGTCGGGAGAGTACGCCGAGGACCTCGCCGCCTCGATGCTCGCCACGGTCCTCGGGGTGCCATTCGATTCGGACAAGGCGTGGGACGAGCGGCGGGAGCAGTGGCTCTTGTCGGGGGAGATCGTTCGTACCATGAACATCACCTCGACCGCCGAATGCGGCGACGACGGGCGCTGGACCACCGTCGTCTCGGCGGTCTGCTTCTGCGGGTGACACCGGCGCAAACCGCTTCGGCCGCGCCACGCGTATCAGTCGTATGACGGTCTTTCAGGATGTAGCCGGCCTCTCCGGGGGCGTTTCGCTCCCGGGGGCGTTTGCGGGCGGCCTCCTCAGCTTCCTTTCCCCGTGCGTGCTCCCGCTGATCCCGAGTTACGTCGGATTCCTGACGGGGCTGTCCGTCGAAGAGCTGCAGGTGCGGCGTGGGACCGCCCTGGCCCACGCGCTCTGGTTCATCGTCGGGTTCTCCCTGATCTTCGTCGCCCTCGGTGCCACCGCGTCCGCGATCGGCGTGGCGCTCCTGCATTCGCAGGTGTGGATCGGAAGAATCGGGGGCGTGATCGTCGTTCTCTTCGGGTTGTACTTGCTCGGCATCGTACGGCCGGCGTTCCTCATGCGGGAGCGAAAGCTCGAGCTCGCGCACAAGCCGTCTGGCTACCTGGGCTCGGCCGTGGTGGGCGTCACGTTCGGCGCTGCCTGGACTCCGTGCATCGGCCCGATCCTGGGCGCGATCCTCACGCTCGCCGCCGCCCAGACGACGGTACGCCAGGGGATGGCGCTCCTCGCCGTCTACGCCCTCGGGCTCGCCATCCCCTTCGTCGTCACGGCGCTCGCGCTCGATCGCTTCCTCGTCTGGTTCCAGCGGTTCCGGCCCTACATCGTCTGGGTCGATCACATCGCCGGTGTCCTGATGATCCTCCTCGGCCTGCTGCTCGTCACGGACCGCTTTACGCTGCTGGCGAGCTGGCTGCAGGGGCTCACGCCGGAGTTCTTGAAGAGTCGGCTCTAGCCCGCGGGTTTGTCCAACCAGAGATGGGAGTGCGGCTTACCATCGCCACCGGGCGGGCCGGGTTTCATGTGGGAACTCTGAGGGCCGTTCTCGTATATTATGTGCCTGCGATACCGAGAGAGAGGTGATATATCGACGGCCGCCATGAAGGACGTTCCCGCACCGGCTAACCAGCCGGCAAAAGCGGCGCCTGAGAAGAAAGCGCCGCGACCCAAGCCCGCGCCCGCCAAGCCCGCGGCTCCCGCTCCGCTGATGCTCTCGGCCGGAACGCGGGTCCCGCTCACAGCGAACGATACCATCAGCACCCGGTCGGCACACGCGGGTGATCCCTTTACCGCTACGGTCAGTCAGGATGTGAAGGACGCCACCGGTCGCGTGGTCATCCCGGCCGGCGCGAGTGTGTCGGGGACCATCACGGCAGCGGATCCCGCGCCGAACCCGAACTCCACCGGTAAGATCGAGCTGGCCGTGAAGACCGTGAGCGTGCGAGGGAAAGGTTACCCGATCGAGGCTTCCGTGGTGTCCATGGACACCATAATGAAGGGCCGTGGGGTCACGAAGGCCGACGCCGCCAAGGTCGCCGGCGGGGCCGTGGCCGGCGCGATCCTCGGGAAGATCGTCGGCAAGAACACGAAGGGCGCCGTGATCGGTGGCGCGGCAGGCGCCGCGGCCGGCGCAGCTGCAGCCCGCGCGTCGCGTGACATCGACGTCGTGATTCCGAAGGGTGCAGCCATCACGGTCAAGCTGGAGAAGTCGCTGACAGTCTGACCGGGGGAACCCGCCTCAGTACCCCGCCGCACCGCCGCCGCGCCGTGGATCGGCCACGCCGACCCAGCCGGCGGCGGTGCGCGCGATGGAGTTCACTTCCGTCTTGTAGCTCCAGGCCTCAACGTGGTGACCCATGGCGTCAAGCGAGTCGATCGACGGCTGCACGAAGCCATCGGTCTCGAGGTGCAGCACGTCCGGGAGCGCCTGATGGTGAATCCGCGGCGCGGTCACCGCGCTCGCGAGCGGCATGTCTTGATCGATCATGTTGGTGATCACCTGATACACCGCCGTGGGTATACGCGACCCACCGGGCGAGCCGAGCACCAGATACAGGCCCCCCCCCGGATCGACCACAATGGCGGGCGTCATCGCGGACAGCATGCGCTTGCCCGGCGCGATGGCGTTCGCTTCACCTTGCACCAAACCGAACAGGTTCGGCCTGCCGGGCGCCGTCAGGAAATCGTCCATCTCATCGTTGAGCAGGAACCCCGCACCCGTCACCGTGACCGCGCTCCCGAAATCATTGTTGAGCGTCGTCGTGCACGACACGGCGTTCCCCTCCGCGTCCACGATCGAGAAGTGCGTGGTCTCCGGGTGGTCCAAGGGCATGCCAGGGCCGCTGCCCGCAGCGGTGGGCGTCGCGCGCCGGGGATCGATCGCCGCCCGCAGCGTGGCGGCGTACGCCTTCGAGAGCAGGCGCTCGAGGGGCATGCTGACAAAATCCGGGTCGCCGAGGAGCGTGTTGCGGTCCTCGTACGCTCGGCGCATCGCCTCGGTCTGGAGGTGCATGAGGGTGGCGCTCCCGAACGGGGGGAGCGGTGCGTATCCCTCCATCACGTTCAGAATCTCCGCGAGCGTGACCCCGCCGCCCGAGGGTGGCGGCATGGTGTAGACCGTGTAGCCATGGTAGATGATCTCGATCGGCGGGCGCCACTTCACCTGATAGCGGGCCAGGTCTTGTCGCGTGATCAGCCCACCCCCGCGCGACATCTCCTGCACGATGAGATCCGCGATCCTGCCGTGGTAGAAGACGCGGGCGCCGCTGTCGGCGATGAACTGGAGCGTGCGGGCGAGGTCGGCCTGGACGAACCGGGTGCCGGGGGGCGGCGCCTCGCCATCCACCAGGAATTGGGCTCGCGAGGCGGGGAAGCGGGCGAGTCGCTCCGCCTCGCGCCCGATCTGACGGCTGCGCGCACCGTCCAGTGGGTGGCCGTCGCGCGCCAGTTGTACCGCCGGTGTGATCAGCTCCTTCCAGGGGAGGTGGCCGAACCTGCGATGCGCCTCGAACATCCCGGCGACCGTGCTCGGCACGCCGACCGAACGAGGGCCGGTGAGCGACGCCTCGGTCGGGACGCCGGCCGAATCGATGTACATGTCGCGGGTCGCGGCCGACGGTGCGGTCTCGCGGAAATCGAGGGCGCGCACGGTGTCGCCGTGCATGCGAATCATCATGAAGCCGCCGCCGCCGATGTTGCCGGCCACGGGGTGTACCACGGCCAGGGCGAACGCGACGGCCACCGCTGCATCGACTGCATTGCCACCGCGACGCAAGATGTCGACGCCCACGTCGCTCGCCAGCTGATGCGAGCTGACCACAACCCCGTGGGTGCCCTCGACCGGGCGGACGCGCTCGCCGAGCGGCCAGGCGGCGGCGATGAGCGGGCCCGGTGTCGGTGGTGCGGGTGTGGCGGCCGGGGTGGGAAGAGCGGGCGGTTCCGGGATGGTGGGAGCCGCGGGGATTGTCTCCGGCGGCTTGGTGCCCCGCGCGCACGCGCCGAGGAGCAGCAGGCTGAGAACGAGCGGTCGACGCATGCCGAATTGTGCACGTTGACCCGAGTTCGGGTCAACGTCTAACTTGGGGGCCATCCGACAGCCTTCATGACCGGCCCCTCTCCCGACTACCGCGACCCGCGGCTCACCGAGCAGCGCAATCCCCGCACCCAACGCATCGACGTTGCGTCGACGCTCGGAATCGTGGACCTGATCAACGTGGAAGATGCGACCGTGGCGCCGGCGGTGCACGCCGTGCGAGCCGAGCTGGCGCGCGCGATCGACCTCGTGGTGACCGCGTTCCAGCGGGGCGGGCGACTGATCTACGTGGGCGCCGGGACGTCCGGCCGGCTCGGCGTGCTCGACGCGAGCGAGTGCCCGCCGACGTTCGGTACGCCACCGGAGATGGTCGTCGGGGTGATCGCCGGTGGCTATCCGGCGCTCGTGAAGAGTAGCGAAGGGGCCGAGGACGACGTGAACGCCGGGATGGCGGCGATGGACCAGACGCGCGTCGCACCCGCCGACTTCGTGCTCGGCATCGCGGCGAGCGGCACGACGCCGTTTGTGCGTGCCGCCCTGTCTCGCGCGCAGACGATCGGCGCAGCGACGGGGCTCGTCTCTTGCTACGATCCGCCGCGCGTGCTCGTCGA
>QHUC01000056.1 GCA_003221045.1 Gemmatimonadota bacterium
CTCGACCATCCTAGGACAATGAACCGACAATCGACCGATCAAGCCGGGAGGGAGCCTGTGGAGTCGCTTGACGTCTTCGAGACGGAAGTAGAGAAGCTTCATGCGAACGCGCAGCGGTTATCCGACATCCTGGAAGGGATAGCTGCAAACGGAGACCGGTCGGGTTGGCGGCGCGCGTATCAGGGACTTAACGCCACCACGAGTCTGCTGGACTCGGTACGCTACCGCGTAGAGTTGCGGTTGGTGACCTAACCGCCCGGGGGCAGCGCTTACGAGAGACCGCGGACCTCGTCGCATGGACCGGGGCCCTCGTGATCAGCTCCTGATGTTCCAGAAGGTCCTGGTGTGCTGGATTCTCCACTTGTCCGGGGACCGCTCTGCAATGTTGTACAACGACTTACGACGCTCGGGGTGCCGCACGGTTGCCCTAGGTCGGTCGAGCACGCGTTGAGCTGCTCGGCCCGAGGTCCTGGTACCACCGGGCTATCGAGACTTTGAGTGCGGCGAGCGGACCGCGGCCCTGTGCACTTTCTTCGCGGCGAGGTAGAGGTAGAGCAGGTCGGGACTTACAGCAGGTCGTCCGGACTTAGCGTGAGACCAGTCTTGCCAATCGGAGGGCGACCCGGTACCCTCGCATGTACAGACGTGCGGTTTCCCTTGATGTTGGGCTGAGGCGTCCAGTGAGTCTAGGTGCAGGGCAGGGGGAACGGTGGGCTCGGTTAGTGGTCGATGTCCCGGGGCCGCTCCGCTTTGGCACGTGGTACCGCGTTCTTAGCGCCGGTTCAGAGGAAACGGTCGTCGTGGTGCGGAACCACGCAGTGATCGTCCAGCGCCGCTCTCTAGAGATTGTGCAGACCCGCCCAAACGCGTAGGCAATCGAGCCGCACTGTCCTATCGTCGTGTGAGGCACCCCTGCCTCACTCGTTGACCCTGCCACAACAGAGCTCGGGCACGTCGTCTGACCCGTGAGTTGGGTCGGACGGCATCTCCAGTTCCAGTAAGGCGATACGGTGGTCCATTCGGCACGCCGAAGTGGCCCCGGAGATGCGTGCCAGCGAGACTACGACATGACCACCGAGCTAATGCAGGGGGACCGGCCTAGTCGACGCCGTTCGGATAGGCGGCGAGATCTCGGCCGCCGCATGACCCGCGACCGGCGACGTGTCGTGATCGCCGTTCACGTCGAGCGCCGTCGCGACACAGATCGCCGATCTGGTGGCCAGCGGCGCGCGAGATCGGAACGTCGCACGCCACCTCAGGGTTTTAGGCCCCTCTAGACCTCGCACCTTAAACGTCCCGTGGGGGCACGATCTCCGGCGGGTCCGTGTCAGACTTCGCGTCATGTTGGGCACGGGCGCGTCCCTCGTCGGTACCAGGATCACCGACCACGAGCTGATAGGTGTTGTTGACCTGCTCGACCGTGAAGCCTCGACTGTCGAAGCGGCTCTTCTTCTGTCGGAACGTGCGTTGCGGAGTGCCTTCCGTCGGTTCGACGATCTCTAGGACGACGTCGGGCATGTGGCCGACCTACACCATCGGCAAGGAGATGGGCACGGTGGCGACGCGCTGGTCAGGCGCGTGTACGGGCATTTGGGCACGGTACGGCATCGAAGCGTGGCCGTGGAGTTTCGCGTGGAGCAGCACCGCCTTACTTTACGGTTGCGCTGGAATGGCGGGCCTGTAGCTCAGGTGGTTAGAGCGCACGCCTGATAAGCGTGAGGTCAGTGGTTCAACTCCACTCAGGCCCATAAACTACAAGAGGCGTCGCGCAAGAAGCGTCACGTAAATTGCGTCGCGGGAATCGCAGGATCGGTTCTCCGCGACGCTTTTTCGTGGCTCGGAGGGGTGGCTAGTTGCCGAAGCAGCTGCCAGAGCCGCACGCGATCAGGAAAGCGGCACCCACCGCTAGGGGGCCGCCAACGCCCAGGATGGTCCCCGGTATCGAAGCCAAGCGCCCGCCGGCGAAAACGGCGACCCGCGTGCTTCGGTCGACGTCGAACTGTTCCGGCCGCAGCGCCACCACGTGCATCGTCAGCCCGGCGTAGTCAGCGAAGTTCAGCCCCGCATGCCCGCTGAAGCCCGGGGCACCCGAGCCCGCGACGACGATGCCGGGAGCGATGTCGATGCTGGTGGTCTGGCTCGTCCAGAACCGCAGCCTGGGGCGAATGCCGACGGCCGCGCCCTGACCGGTTTGATCGCTACCCCAGAGGATGGCTTGGCTAAACGCCGCCACCCCGAATGCATGGCGCGTGCCGCGGTTGACCATCCCACCGAGCTCCCACGTGAATAACGCACCCCCACTCACACCGTTGGGGTTGAACGAAATCGGGGCGGCCACGCCGAACTCGGTGAGCCAGAAAACATCGCACTGCGGTTTCGGACGCCCACGGAAGCACCAGTGAGTGGTGGACTCGGTCCCGCCAGTGGTGGGTGCCACACTTGGGTTCTGGGCCGGGAGCACAGGAGAATGGACTAGCGCGCACAAGACAATCGCCGCTACGGCACCGTTGCGAATCATGAGACCTACCTTTCGATATCAATCTCCTGGTATCTCGATTCGTCCCCAAGATGCAGGCAAGTTGAAGGCGGCGATAGTCCCGGCGGCCCAGCCCATTGCGGCGGAGTGCACCCGCCGCTGTTGTGGCCTGATCCGCGTGAGGTCAGTGGTTCAACCTCCAGTCACGACTCATCTGTCGCGGGGTTGCAGCAGACGACCTGGCCAGGCTTCCTTGATCACCCCTTTTTCGATTCTCGATCGAAGCGGGACAGGCCCCATGGCGTAGCGGGCACGCGGCGGCCATCGCCTCTGATTCCACGGCGTATGACTTGCAGTATGCGTCACTGCACCCGCCGGAGGGAGTCATGGGCGTCCCGCTCATTGAGCATGACCGCTACTTGCTCGTGCCGATTCAGTCAAGGTTGACGGACACGGAGCTGTCGGAGCTGCGCGCGGCCCTTCTGCGTTGGGTACGGGAACAGCACCCGCGTGGCGTGATGATCGATGTGACGCTCCTCGACGTCCTCGATGCGTACGCCGTGCGCACGCTCAGCGACGTGGGCCATTGGGCTCGGCTCGGCGGAGCACCCACCGTCGTTGTCGGCATCCGGTCGGAGGTCGCCCAAGCCATGGACCGGTTTGGACTCGCGTTCGAGGAAGTGGCGACGGCACCCAACTGGGCGGAAGGGCTGAGGGTGTTAGCTGAAAGCGCATGAAAACGACAGGGGGCGACGACACTCTTCTCCCCGTTTCCTCCGATCTAGACATCATTAAGGTTCGCCAAAAAGGTCGCGACCTCGCGGCGTGGGCTGACTTTGCCATCCTCGATCAAACACTCATCGCCACGGCCATCTCGGAGATCGCCCGCAACATCGTGACCTACGCGAGGCGAGGGACCATAGTCTTAAAGATCGAGGAAGAGTCCGATCGTCTCGGTCTGGTCGTGATTGCGTGTGATCAGGGGCCGGGAATTCCGGACGTCACCCAAGCGTTGCGGGAGCATTACTCGACATCTCACGGGCTCGGCATGGGCCTGCCGGGCGTCCGCCGCGTGATGGATGACTTCGCGATCGAGTCCACACCCGGAGAGGGGACCCGGATCACCATGAAGAAGTGGCGGACGAAGTCCGCCGATGCTCAGGAGCAGTCCCCCTAGCTTGTCCACAACCGCGCCTTCAACTCTGAGCCACGCCCCCCCACGTTTCGCGTTGCAGCACAATGATCCGTTCGGCAGCCCAGTGGAAACTTCAAAGTACGACCGACTCGTTCATCTCGGGCTGCGGGGCTACTTCTTTTACGGAACGGCTTCTCATGCTTTGGCTCTTGATCCGAGGCTGGAAGCTCGACCCGGCAAGAGCTGTGGCTGCGGCTTAGCGCTCGCTAGGTCTCGCCCCATCTTCAGCGATGGTCCTCCCGACGACAGACCTCCTCCCCCAGTGGTGAGGTGCTCCGGTCGTCCAAGTTCTGTACTCACAAGAAGGTAGCCGCTTGTCGATTTCTCCGGGGCTCGCTCGTCGCACGGAGTAGGAAGCCGGATGGTCCGGCTCCGTACTCGAGAGGGAAGGAGATACGACATGCCCGTCACGACGAAGCGGACCCGCGTGGTGCTATGGATTCTCCAGGGATTGCTCGCCGCCCTCTTCCTGTTCGCCGGCGGATTCAAGCTGGCAATGCCGTTCGCGGCGCTGGCG
>QHUC01000057.1 GCA_003221045.1 Gemmatimonadota bacterium
TGATGCGCCACACCACGAAGAAAACCACACAGGAATCGGGCGAGCCCAGCATCGATCAGGGGCTCGCGGTGGCGGGTCGTCCAGACGACGTGGCCGTAGAGACGGTGGATCACGCCCGCGAATCTGAAATCCTCTGCGCCGACGGACGTCATCATTTTCGCGCGGTTCGTGCCCTATTCCTCGCCGCTCGGCCGTCGCGAGCGAACTCGCGGCTGCAGCCGCGCGTAACGTCACGAGCCAACCCTCCTCACACCGCCCGGAAGTCCACCAGTTCGATATCCCCCCCTTGCAGCCGCGCCCGCACCTCAGGCGAGACCAGCGCCGCCAACTCCCGCTCGCGACCGCTCACGTACCGCGCCCACTGCGCGAGCTCCGCGTCGGGATAGCCCGGATGCACCATCAGCTCCGTGACGCCCGGCTCGAGCCGATCGAGCAGCGTGAGCAATCCTTCCGCGAAATCGCGCCGCCCGGTGAGGGCGAATCCACGGAAGTGTTGGGCGTGGCGCGGCACGACGCCCTCCCGTGTTGCCAGCCGGTGCGCCGCGTTGAGCAGCACCTGCCCCACGGCCGCGAGCGGCCGCCACGCGATTGACAAGGCTGGCTCGAGCGGCACGCGTACGATGTCGATGCCGGCGGCCCGCGCCGCCGCGACGACCGGCGCCCACACACCCGGCAGCGCGTGCGCGTGCAGATGGCCGTCCAGATGCGTGAGCCGTACGCCGGCGGCGCGCGCGCGCGCGATCTGGGCCGCGCATTCGCGCTCGACGTCGCTGGCCACAAGGCGACCGGTGAGGGCGCGGGTCACGAGGTGCCTCAAGGGGAGCAGCCGGCCATCGCGCCCGCACAGGCTCGGCACCGTTTGCGGGGGTGAGACCGGTGCGCCTACTGTGAGGTTCAGGTGCAGTCCCACGCTCAGGCTTGGAGCCTGGCGCGCCGCGGCCGCGGCGACGGCGAACGCGGCCGTATTGACCATGAGCGACGCCGATGTGACCACGCCGGCGACGTGCGCCTCGAGGATGCCGCGGTTCACTCCCGCCGACAATCCGAAATCGTCAGCGTTCACAATGAGCCGCCGCGCAGCGCTCACCGCCGTCCCCGCACACCCGGCCACCAGTTCCAGCGACCGGCGAGATGCAGCAACGCGGGCGCGAGCACCAGCCGGATCACGGTCGCGTCGAGCAACACCGCCGCGGCCAGGCCGAACCCCAGCAGCTGGATCACCGGCACCCGGCTGAAGGCAAACACGCCGAACACGGCGATCATCAGGAGTGCGGCGGAGGTGATCACGCCCGCACTCGCTGCCAACCCGTCGCTCGTCGCGGCGTCATTCTCGCCAGTAGGGCGGTATGCCTCCGCGATCCGGCCCAGCAGGAACACTTCGTAGTCCATGCTCAACCCGAACAGAGTGGCGAAGAGCAGCACCGGCACCGCCGCGAACACCGCCTCCGACGCGCCCGGCGAGCCGAACAGCGCGCTGCCGTGGCCCTTCTGGAAGACCAGCACCACGAGCCCGAACGCCGCGCTCACGGATGCCGCATTCAGGAGGATCGCCTTGAGCGGGATCAGCACCGAGCGGAACACGAATCCGAGGACGACCGCGGTGGCGCCGAAGATCCATGCGGCCACGAGCGGGAAGGCGCCCGCGAGATCAGCCTGGACGTCCACGTTCTCGGCCACGTAGCCGCCCACGAGCACGTGCGCGGACGATAGCGAGCCGGGCTGGGCCGCGAGCCCGCGCGCTTTCCGCACGACGTCCATCGCGGTGAGCGGCGACACGCTGTCGGCCAGCACCACGTCGAGCCGCGCGACCTGCCCGTCGACCGACAACAGAGGTGCGAGCAGTCCCGCGCGACGGGCGCGCAGGCCCGCGAGATCCTCGTACAGGAGCGCGTACTCGAGAAGCGAGCGTCTCCCCCCTCCGGGTAAGTCGACGAGGCTGCGGATATCGCGCACGCGCGGGTCGGCGCGCAGCGAATCCGAGAAGGCGCGCAAGGCGCGCAGCGCCCCCGGATCCACGGCGCGCCGGCCGGCCGGCCACTCGACCGCCACATGGATCGGCTGCACGTACCCAGCGCCGCCCACCAATGCGAGCCGCTCGAGCCCTGCCCCCGCCTCGGTGCCGGATGGCCACCAGTGGCGCGCCGGCAAGCCGATCCGGAGCCCGGCGAGCGGCGCGGTCAGCGCGGCGATCACCACACCGCCGCCGAGGAGCGCGTGCCCCGGATGTCGCGCGACAAGTCGCGCCCAGCCGTCCCATACCGCCTGTGCGCCCCGTCCGGCGGTGCCGCGCCGCGCGCCGACTCGCCGCCCCAGCACCGCGAGCGCCGCGGGCAAAAGCGTGAGCGCGAGCGCCACCGCGCAGGTCACGGCTACGAGACCGCCCAGTCCGATGCTCCGCGTCTCGACCAGCGGCGTGGCGAAGAGCGCCGCGAAGCCCACCGCTACGGTGAGCCCCGAGACCGCTACCGTCCGGCCCGCCGTGCCGAGCGTGCGCACGGCCGCTTCGCTGGCGGAGCCATCGCGCTCCAGCTCTTCCGAGAACCGCGTGGCGATGAGCAGCGAGTAATCGATGCCCACGGCCAGTCCGATCATAGTCGTGACATTGACCGCGTAGATGGAGACCGGTAGTGCAGACGCGACCGTTCCGACCAGGGCCAGCGCCGCGACGATCGCGAGGAAGCCCACGACGAGCGGCAGGGCCGCCGCGACGGGCGAGCCGAGCGCCACGAGCAGGATCGCTCCCGTGAGCGGCACCAGCCGCCACTCGCTCCGCTCCACGTCCTCGGTGGTGACGGTGAGCATGTCGCGCTCGAGCGGGGTGTCGCCCGTGACGAGCGCCTCGTACGCGTCGCGGTCCGGCGGGGGCAGTGCACCGAGCGCCCGGCGCGCCGCGGCCCGCGCGACGGGCACGAGCGCCAGCACACTGTCGGGATCGGACACCTTGAGGGTGACGAGCGCGACCGCGGTGCGCCCTGGCGCGGCGACTTCCGCTACGTCGGCGACGTACGGTTCGCGTGCTAGAGTCGCGAGGAGATCGTCGAGCACTTGGCGCGGACGTCCCGCGCCAAACGGCGCCGGGCCGGAGAGGACCAGCACGAACATCTCACCGACATCCCGCGGAAACCGGCTCTCGAGGATCGCGGCGGCGCGCGAGGCCTCGGTCGGTCGGAGACTGCCGCCCCGCACGTCGAGCCGGTGCCGCACACGGGACGCGCCCGCGATGGCCGCGGCGCTCAAGCCCGCCCACAGCGCGAGCACCGGCCAGCGCCACCGCACGATCGCCCACATTAAGGCGTGCCCCCACCCTTTCCGCGCGGCAGCGTCACCGCTAGCGTGTACCCGTGTTCCTTCCCTTGAGTCACCACGTGGCGGCGCTCGCCCTGGTCGCCGCAGATGTGGCGATCCGCGCGGTGCGGCTGCGCGTGCTGGCGCCGGGTACTACGCTCACATTGCCGCAGGCGATCGTGATCAATGCCTACGGTGACGCCGCTTCGGCGGTCACACCGGCGCGGGCTGGCGGCGATCCGGCGCGCTTTCTCGGGTTCCTGCGTGCCGGCGTGCCCGGGCCACGCGCGCTCGCCGCGCTCGCCGTGGAAACACTGACCGACTGGGCGCTGCTCGTAGCCGGGGCGGCGGTATTGCTCGCGGTGTGGGGCGATACGGCCGCGGCGGGCGCGCGCCGGCTCGCGGCGCTCGCCGCTACGCCACACGCCCGGCTTCTCGTCGCGGGCGTGCTGGCGCTCGCCGTGGCCAGCGTCGTCCTGTTGCGCTGGTATCGCCGCCGGCTCCCGAGGGGGTTCACGGCCTCGGTCGCCGACGCATGGCGGGCGGCGCGCGGCCTGGGGTGGCGCGGCGTGAGCGGCGCCGGGGCGCTCACGGCGCTGAGCATGGTCGCGCGGACGGCGATCCTGCCGGTGCTCGCGGCGGGGCTCCCCGGCCTCGACCCGGGTGCCGTGGCGGTGGGCTCGTTCGCGCTCCTGTACGGGCAGCTCGTGCTGCCGACACCGGCGGGCGCGGGGGGCGTGGAGCTCGGGTTCATCGGCGGCTTCGGAACGCTCGCTCCCCCTGTGCTCGCGGAGCTGCTCGTCGCCTGGCGCA
>QHUC01000077.1 GCA_003221045.1 Gemmatimonadota bacterium
GTCCGACCCGGGGCATGCGACGATTCACGCGGTGCTCGCATTGGCGTTCGGGTTATGGGCCCAGCGCCTGCGGCAGCGCCCCACCCCCAGCAGTGAGCTCCCGCCTCGGCTCGAAGCCCTCGAAGCGGAGGTGAACGCGCTGCGCCATGAGCTGAACGAAACGCAGGAGCGCCTGGACTTCGCCGAACGGATGTTGGCGCAGAGCAGGGAAGGGCGCCGAGTGGGCCCACAGCCCTAGCCGACGCCCCTTTTTGGGGCACCCGCCCTCATTCGAGCAATCTCCAGTCTTCGTCGGATTGCAGCGCGTAGTCGAGAAAGGTGCAGGCCAGAAGGCGTAGAGGGATTCCTGGCGACCCGTCGTGTCGCGCACTGTCGCGGTTGACCCGCCGAGCCGCTGGGTGTCGTCGAGTGACACGCCGATGTCCCTTCACAACGTCCCACGTCGCAACATGGCCACAGGGATGCGACAGTTGCGCATCATGTCGCTCTCAATCGCGGCGGCGGGCTCCTCGCCGCCCGCGTGGCATTGCGCTTGCACTACCGTTCGGCGGCCCGCAGGAGTGAGCCGCGCCCCCGTCTCCGTTCGGTCGTGAGGAACGAGGATCGGATTGTGGGCCCCCGGCCACTCCCTGCGGCGCCGCCAACCCGCCGCGCCTCGCACTCCCTACACGAACGCATGCCCCGGGGCTCTAGGCAGTAAGCCCTTCCACGTCGCGAAAAGCGACGGGACCCGGTATGTTGTGCCGTCCCGAGCGGCTCCGCCGCCCCGTCCCCACCACTTGATCCCCGGAGTTGGGCATGCCGGCCGTTCTCCTCTTTGCCTGGCTGGTAGCGGGGCTGCGCGGCCCCGGTCCCGCAGCGCTGCCCCGTGCGGCCGTACTCGTCGACCCGAAGTCCCACCGTCTCGTGATCGAGCTGCCAGCCGTGGACGTGCCCGCCGCGCATGAGGGCGTTGAGACGATGGTCGGGCTCCCCCTCTGTGAGGTGCTCGTCCCGGTGGACGCATCCCTGCACAGCGCTCAGGTGGAGCTCGTGGACGACGCCGGACACGCGCTACCGCGGACCGTGCTTCATCATTTCAACCTGAGCGATCCCGATCACCGTGAGTTGTTCCTCCCGATCGGCCTGCATCTCCTCGCCGCGAGTCGGGAGACCCCGACGATTACCGTCCCGCAACTCTTGTTCGGTTTGCCACTCGAGCGAGGGCAGCGGCTCGTCGCGGGGGCGATGTTGGCCAATTCATCCGCGGTGGCCTACCACGGGGTGCGGGTGCGGCTGATGCTCGAGTACGTGCGTGGCGGGCTACCCTGGCCGCTGTATCGCGCCTACCCCTGGGCCATCGACGTGCAGTATCCGCTGGGTCGCCCACCCACGGGCAGCAAGGCCTTCGATCTGGCGCGCGGCCGCACGGAGCGTTTCTGGGAGGGCAGCCCCGCCATTCCCGGCACCATCCTGGGACTGGGCGGCCACCTCCACGACTACGGCGTGAGCCTCGAGCTGAAGGACGTGACGAACGGTCACGTGCTATGGCACGGCGCGCCCGAGACCGACGGGGCGGGGCGGGTCATCACGTTTCCCCTGGCTCGGTTCTACAGTTGGCGCCGGCTGGGCATACACGTAACTCCAGCGCACCGCTACCGCTTGACCGCCGTGTACGAAAACCCGACCGGGCGACCGATCCGCGACGGTGGCATGGGGGCCGTGGCCGGCCTGTTCGTGCCCGACCGCGGCGCGACGTGGCCTGCCGTGGATCCCGCAGATACGCTGTACCGGCAGGACCAGGAGGCTACGCTTCGCTCGGGAGGCGCCGATGACATGGCGGACATGATGATGGGCCATCATTCCGATCCCTGAGACAACTTGCCCTCGAGTGTGTAGCTGGCGTCACACCGGGCGGGCGAGGGGCCGACGTAGGTTCCTGACGTGTCCAACATGCAATGGGGTCGGCTCCAGGTGGACGTAGACTGCGCGCTGCGCCGCGGGGCCTGGTACCGCGTGGCTCACCTCGCGCCCCTCGAAGCCATCCTCGACGTCAACCGCAGGCCTCTCAGGGTCCCACACTATCTCGTTCAGGTCGTTTCGCGCCCCCCTACGCGGTGGTCCGTGGTGCCGCGTCCCGAGCGCGCCGGCGAGCTCCCGGTGGAGTGGGGTCCGCATTACGGCGTGTGTCCCAGTTGTCGGGAGCGCGCTGCGCTGCGCGGGCGGCCCCGCCGGCTCGAGTGCCGTCGCTGCCGGGGCGAATTCGAGGTGGCTTGGGACGAGGAGTACCTGCTCGACGTGTGACAGGCCGGCGAGGCCGCCGTGATCGGTGCCGGCTCAGCCCCGCATCAGGCGTTCGACCTCCGCGAGATTCACCTCGATCTCGACCGGCCGATTGGCACGTGCGGGCCGCGGCTCCCGTTCCTGATGGTAGTGGACGACGGTTGCCGGATCCTTCAGCACGTGGCCCGTGAGCACCGCCACCACGCGATCCGTCTTCCCGATCACGCCCTCTTTCACGAGGCGCCGGACGCCGGCCACGGCTGCGGCGCTCGCCGGCTCGCACCCGATTCCCGCGCCATCCACCGCCGCCTTCGCTTCGAGGATATCGTCGTCACTGACCGTCGTCACCACCCCGTTCGTTTCCCGGATCGCGCGCGCCGCGCGCTCATGGGAGACTGGGTTTCCGATGCTGATCGCCGTGGCGAGCGTGTGCGGTGTGACGCGGTCGAGGCGCGCGAAGCCCGAGCGAAAGCTCGACGCGAACGGGGCGGCGCCCTCGGCCTGTACCGCGGCGAGCCGCGGAACGCGATCGATCAGACCCCACGCCCGCCCTTCCTCGAGCGCCTTTCCGAAGGCAGCCGTGTTGCCCAGGTTGCCCGCGGGCACCACGATCCAATCGGGCGGGTCCCAGGAGAGCTGCTGGAGGAGCTCGAACACGATGGTCTTCTGACCCTCAAGCCGAAACGGATTGACCGAATTCAGGAGATACACGCCGAGTCGCTCGCTCGCCTGGTCGGCGAGCTCCAGGCAGTCGTCGAAATTGCCGCGCACGAGCAGCGTCCGCGCCCCGTAGGCGAGCGCCTGGGCCAGCTTGCCTGCGGCCACCTGGTCCTTCGGGACGAGGACGAGCGCGGGCAGGCCGGCGAGCGCGGCGTACGCCGCGAGCGAGGCCGCGGTGTTGCCGGTCGACGCGCACGACACGGCGCGTGCGCCGATGCGCCGTGCCTGGGTCACGCCCACCGTCATGCCGCGATCCTTGAACGAGCCGGTGGGATTGAGACCCTCGTGCTTCAGAAGGAGCGCCGGTGAGCCGGCCCAGTGCGCCACGGGGGCGCTCGTGAGGAGCGGCGTGTTCCCTTCCGGATACGTGAGTATGTGCTCGCCCGCGTTGGGGAGCACCGCCTCGATGAACCGCCACACGCCCGATGCAAGCGCGCCGCGCCACACGCCCCGGCGCGCGTCGAACGTCGCGCGCAGCGCGTGTCCGCCTTGCGGCGGCGGCCGGTGACGCACCTCGAGCAGGCCGCCACACCGCGGGCACCGTGGATGAGGATCGGTTTCGGAAATCTCGCTGCCGCAGGCCGCGCACACCTGCCAGGTGGCAGCGCTCATGCGCCGGCGAGCTGGAGCACGTCGTTGAGGATCCCGCCCGCCGTCACGGCCGGCCCCGCGCCCGGGCCGGTGATCACGAGCGGGTTCTTCCGGTAGCGCATGGTCGTGAAGATAAACTGGTTGTCGGTGCCGTTGAGCGATGCCATCGGACTCGAGGCGTCGACCACCACGAGCCCGACTCGTATCCCGCGTCGTGTCACGATTGCGCGGTAGCGCACTACGCCGCGCCGCGCGTGCGCCGCCGCGACGCGTTTGGCCCAAGCGGCGTCGAACCGCTCGAGCGACCCGAGAAAATCGTCGACCGACAGCCGCTCGGCGTCGTCCGGGACGAGCGATTCCACGGCGATGTCGCCGAGCTCACCGCTGAATCCCAGCAGGCGTCCGAGGATCAGCGCCTTGCGCGCCACATCCATGCCCGAGAGGTCGTCGCGAGGATCGGGCTCGGGGTAGCCCTTGGCGATAGCGCCGCGCAGGGCCGCCGAGAAGGGAGCGCCCCGGCCCA
>QHUC01000078.1 GCA_003221045.1 Gemmatimonadota bacterium
CGCAAGCCGGGGGACCCGACTGCAGCGAGGAGCTCCTCGACTGGCACCCAGTGGAGCGGCGGCGCGTGGGCGGAATCGAGTGCCCCGATCGCCCGTCGCACCTCCCAGACCTCGAGCAACGGTCGCGTGAGACCTGCCGGGGCAGTGCCGAGGAAGCGCACCTGCCCGTCCGCGCTGCCGAACGACGCGCGCAACACGTCCCGGCATCCCTCCTCGCCGCTCCCTCTACGCATCGGGAGCGTGAACGAGTCGGACTCGGCGAGCATCGCGACGGCGCCCGCCTGGACCGCGATCACCGCCACTTCGCGTCCGCCCCGGGTGACGTCGGCCAGCCCTTCTGCTTCGAGCTCGCGGAGCAGCTTGTCCGCGCGCTCCTGCTTCCCCACGAGCAGCGGGCGTAGGCCGTAGCGTTCCTGAAACGCCTGGGCAAGACGGTCTAGTCGAGGCCGGCCCGCGCGAACCGCGCGGAGCTTCAATTCTTGGAACTTCTGCGCGAGGTGGTGGCTCCGCACCGTCACGACGTCGTAGATGATCTCGTGACGCCCCCGGGAGAACCAGGTGGGCTTCGAGTGGCGCACCCGCCGCTCCGTCTCGAATTGGATTCGCGGGAGCAGTTGCCCAGGCTCGATCAACGCGCGCAGGCGGCGCGCCGGGTCGGACGTGCCCGCGAGCGCCTGGTCGCCTTCCAGCTCGGGGACCAGGGCCTCGAACCGTTGCGGGAGCATGACGACAGCGCCGTCTTCCCAGCGGCCGCCGGTGCGCAACGTGAGCACGCGCCGATCGTCGACACCGATGCGAAACCGGCAACTGACGCCGCGCCGGCGCAAGGTCCAGTCGGCCGAATCAAAGTAGATGTCCCGCTGGAAGAACGGCTCCACCAGGCCGGCGCGGAGGCCCAGCGGAAGAGGATCTCCCACCATGCGGTTGAGAAGGTCCAGCGTCGGAACGTCCGCCTTCCACTCGGCCAGCATCGCTAGAACGCGAATCCCGTCTTGACGTACACGCGCGTCCCCTCGACGCTGTGCGCCGCGGCCACGGACAGCGTGTTGGCACGACTCAGGAACGACATCCAGACCCCGCCCCCCGCGGCGGCGTGCCAGCGATCTGAGGTCTCGCCCGAGACGTACACGCGGCCCGCGTCGCCGAGGCCGAACACCCCGAGCTCGCCGGGAAGCAAGATGAAGAACCTGGTGAGGGAGAGTCGCAGCTCGACGTTCCCGTATACGGCGGCATCGCCCACGAAGCGATGCTCCACGAAGCCCCGCACGGTCGTGGCTCCGCCGATGTATGCCGCCTCCTCGAATGGTACCGGAAGCGTGCTCCAGACCTTTTTCCCCGCGACCCGCACGGCGAGCGTCGGTTGCAGAGGCACGTGGAGCGTCAGATACGAGGCGACCTCAGCGTGGCCTTCGCCGAGCGCCGACGTGAGGCCCAGCGCCTTGGGATAGAAACTTCCACCGAGGCCGATCGCGATCCCCCGCGTCGCGGCGGTTGGCAGGTCCCGGGTATCCACGTGAACCGCCGCCGCCGCGCCGACCTGGGCCAGATCCTTGACGCCGTAGGGCCGCAGCGTGTCGATGAGCGTGCCCGATTCGAGCTTGGTGTGAGCGAACTTGAACAGCGGGCCGACCGACAGGTTAGTGGACCTCGAGAGGGAGAACTGCAGGGCGGGCGCGACCACGTACTGCTGTTGCTTCACCTTGTAGAAGTCACTCGAGCCGGTGTCGACGGTCTCGTTGCCGAAGCCGTAGAACCGCAGGACATCGATGCCGGATGCCCGCATACGGAGCGTCACGACGACGGGAGGCACGAGGCCGCGGAATTCCCCGGTGAACTCCGCGCGCCCCGTCTGGGCCGCGGTCGCGTAGCCTGCGCGTACGCGCAGATGGGAGTTGTAGGGGAGTCGCCGGAAGTCGTAACCGGTCCCGTCCGCGCCCACCCCCACGAAGAGGCCGAGGTCCGGTGTATAGCCGGCCCACGTGAGCGGCATCCAGCGCGAGCCCCAATCGCGCGGGAGGCCCAGGGTCGAGGTGTCGACCGGTGGCTCGACGTAGTGCGCCCGGTCTACCGCGGTGCCATGCCCGGTGACGAAGCGGTCCTTCCCGCGGTCGTCGTAGAACCGCGTCCTTCCCGCGCGGGCGGAATCCACGAGCTCGTCATCCCCGCCACCACCGATGACCAAGACGAGCGGTCCGGACCCATCGGCCCCGCGCACGACCGCCCGGTCGTCGCCCCCATGAAGGTACACGCGGATCTCATCCGTCTCGCGGCGGTCGAACGTCCGCTGGTAGAACGGCGCTCCTCCCGCACGAGGGGACAATCGCACGGACACGCGTCCGCCCGCGAGGCGCTCGACTTCCGCGAGGTCCGCCTGGTCCGTTCCGTGGACCTCCACCACCTGCGCGAGCAGGGCGTAGTAGCGGTTGGTGATCTGTGGCAGGTGATCCCGTCGGCGGCGCAAGGCGTGCGCGAGGGCAGCGCCGTTCTTCCGGAAGTACTCCGGAGGCAGCCGCCGCACGGCCGTATCGATCACCGAGTCCGTCACCCGTGCCTGCATCGTTTGCGCCACCGAGTCCCACACGGGCTTTTCGAGATCCTGCAGGAGTCGCCGGTCCGGCACCGAGCCCGTGAAGGTGAGGCGCCATATGCTCGGATAATCGTCGCCGAAGCCGATGAGCTGGGGCCAATAGAAGCCGGTGAGCCACATCAGCACGCCGTCGAGACGTGCGAACGCCTGGTCGCGGTCGCGCGGTATCGGACGCCACAAGCGGAGGCCCGCCGAGTCGAACCGCGCCCAGCGCCACTGGTCTTGGTGCCGGTCCCAGTCGCCGATCAAGACGTCCATCAGGCGGGCGGCGAGGTAGGCCCGGGAGTCGACACGGTTGCGTGGATCGCGCTCCAGATGCTCGAATAGCTTCTTGGTACTGGCCAGGTCAACCGCACCCACCAACGTCGGGTCGTTGTCCGGTCCTACGGTTGGACGCTCCTCGATCATCCCGAGCATGCCCGGCCTGGCGCAGTCGAACCCTGCCAGACGGCGGTCGGCCGGCAATACAAAAACCCGTGGCTCCGCGTGGAGGACGCGAGCGGCGTCGAGCAGGGGAGCCACGACCAGGGGGGCGCCCGGGTGGCCGGAGCTGATCTGGTCCTGGATGAGATCGCGCACGAAGGTCGCGCGCAGCTCCGGAGGCAGCGCGAGCGTCGGATCCTTGTCGACCGACCGGAAGACGTACTCGCGCCCGTTGGCCCCGAGCATCCGGAGGGACTTGGTCTCGCGCCGCCCGCCGCAGAGGCTGGGGGTGAGCCCGCCCGCGTAGGTCGCCAGGTCGAGCACGTCGACCCGGAGCGGAGTGGCCCAGAGGTCGCGGTAGTGCGCGCCCAGCAGGAGGCGGCACTCTTCTTTACCTTTCTTAAGACCCTTGAGGGAACGGTATTCCGCGGCATCGATCGGAGGCGTGCCCCGACTCTTTAGCGCGTGGAGCAGCGACGCCGCGAGGGCCCCGTCCTTGAGGCGCAGCAGATACTCGAGCGTCGAACGCCCGCTTCCCGCAGGCAGGATTTCCGCGAGCCGCCACCGGACCGTCTCCGCCTCGAGCAGCTGCTCGACGACGCGCTGTGCCGTCTCGGCCTGGGTCGTATGCACCAGCAGGACGCCGTTGAAGCGCTCCCCCTTCTTATCCTCGGCTCGGGCCGCGATGTACGCCTGCAGGCGCGCCGCGCGGTCAGCCACCTCCTCGAGCTCGCTGGGCGCGAGCGCGGCCAAGAGCTGCGGGTCGCCCACCGCCAGTTGCGCGGAGGCGCGCCGGCGCGGGCCGAGTAACCCCTCGGCCGGTGCCAGCTGCGGCATCAGGACTCCCTGATCGGCGTAAATGTTACCGACGTTGAGCTTCCAGAGCGCAAGGACCGTCAGGTTGAAAATCAACGACATCACTGCAGCGACCACGGGAACGTAGACACCGGCCGCCAGACCTACACCGAGCGCGAGGTAGATGTATACGACGTCTTTGGTGTCTTTGAGGGTGTTGCGGAACCGGATCGCCGCGACGATACCGCCCAAGGCGAACGCCAGGGCGAGACTGTTTTGGACGAGGATGAGTGTGCCCGCCACCGTCATCGGCAACACGATCACGGTCTGGACGACCGACTGATCGTAGCCGCGCTGCTGCTTGGTGGTCATGTACACCCACGCCGTGGGCAGCATCAAGGCCAGGGCCCCGATCATCGAAAACATCGTGATGACGGCGAGCGCCGTGGCACCCAGGCTCCCGGGACCCGGGCCGTTCGTGGCTTGCTCGATCGCCTCCTTCTTTCCTACCACGCCATGGACCGGCGAGAGCTCTTGAAAGCGGGCGAACAGATCGCGGATCTGCGGGAACACCGTCACCAGCAGCAGCGTGATGAGGCTGAGGAGAACGTAGTACGCCACGAGCCGCACGAACGGCGACTTCCAGAGTCGCTCCATTCGCGCTAATAGAAAGGCCCGGTCCCCCGTTGGCTAGTGTCGTATCACTCGCTTGGCGCCGGGGGTGGGCCAGGCTAAGTTGGCCCTGATGCTCGACGTGCTCGACGCTCTTCGTGAAAGCCTGGCCCCGCGCTACGACGTCGAACGGGAAATCGGCACCGGCGGTATGGCCCGGGTCTACCTCGCCGTAGAGCAGCACCCGCACCGCCGCGTGGCGATCAAGGTGCTGGACCCCGAAGTGTCCACCCGTTTGCTCCGCGAGCGGTTCATTCGCGAAGTGGACCTCTCATCGAACCTCAGTCATCCCCACATCGTACCGATCTTCTCGGCTGGGGAAGCCGGCGGCTTCTTTTACTACGTCATGCCGTATGTCGAAGGGGAGTCGTTACGCCATCGCCTCGTGCGCGAGAAGCGGCTGTCGCTCGAGAACGCGCTGCACGTCGCACAGGATGTCGCCGACGCCCTGGGGTTCGCGCACGGGCAGGGGATCATCCACCGCGATATCAAGCCGGAGAACATTCTGCTCTCTGGCGATCACGCCATCGTCGCCGACTTCGGGATCGCCCGAGCGATAAGCGCCGCCGGCAGCCTCACCCTGACGCAAGCGGGACAGCCGATCGGTTCCCCCGGTTACATGAGTCCGGAGCAGGCGATGGCCCTGGGCGATCTCGACGGGCGAACCGACATCTACAGCCTCGGTTGCGTGTTGTTCGAGATGCTGGTGGGCGAGTCTCCGGTGGCCAGCATGACCGAACGACGGGTGGACAACTGGAAGGCACTCGAAACGAGCCGGGCGATGCAGCACGCCGAGCCCGGCGTCGCCCGAGCCGTGAAACACGCCATCTCTCGAGCCCTCGCTCCGCTCCCCGGCGACCGCTTCCCAACGGTCGGGGAATTCGCGACGGCGCTCGGCGGACCGCCACACCGGATCAGTACGCCCAGTCGAGGGGTGTTCGCGGGTCGACGGGGCCGACGCACGGCGTTCGTCCTGGGCGTTCTGGCAGTGCTGGTCGGAGCCGGCGCCACCGCCCTGTTTCGAAGTCGGGGGCACAGGCTCAATCAGCGACGCGTCGCCGTGGCCGTGATCGAGAACCATACCGGGGATCCCACGCTCGACAACATCGGGCACATGGCGGCGGATTGGGTGACGCAGGGACTCGCCCAAACGGGCCTCGTGGAGGTCGTGCCGTCGGTGTCGGTGATGAGCTCGTCGCGTGCCCCAGGCGGGCACGGCACCGGGCACCTCGACGCGGTGGGTCTGCGGAGTCTGGGGCGTGAGACGGGTGCCGGCACCGTGGTCTCGGGCGCCTACTACCGTCAGGCGGACAGCATCCGGTTCCAGGTCCAGATCTCCGCGTCCGGCGACGGCACGGTGTTGCGCGCGCTCGACCCGGTCGCGGGACCGATCTCGCAGCCGCTGGCCGCCGTAGAAGCCCTGCGCCAGCGAGTGATGGCCGCCCTCGCGACGCTGTTCGACTCGCGTCTGAGCTTTTGGGCGAAGACCGCGGGTCAGCCTCCGAGCTTCGCCGCGTATCAGGAGTTCATCCAGGGCCTCGACCGCATGGTGCAATGGGACTCACGCGGCGCTATCGTCCACTTCACGCGCGCCGCGCGGGAGGACACGACGTTCAAGCTGCCCCTGATCTTCGCGGCGCACGAGCACATGGACTTGGGCGAGTTCGCCAGGGCGGACTCGATCGCCCACGCGGTGGAGCGCGCTCCGGGTCCGCTGTCACCGCTCGACCGGCACTACCTCACGTGGGTCCTCGCGGAGACCGGGGGCGACCGCCAGCGAGCCCTCGAGACGGCGCGGGAGATGGGGGCCATCGCGCCAAATTCCGAAACGCTGTGGCTGGTGGCGCAGTGCGCGCTCGCCCTCAATCGCCCGCGGGAGATGGCGGATGCACTGACGACGCTCGGACCCGACCGCGGCCTGTTCCGCGGCTGGTCCGTCTATTGGTTCTACCTCTCCTTCGCGTACCACCTGATGGGCGATTATCGCCGCGAGCTGAAGGTGGCGCTCGAAGGGCGGCAGCGTCACCCGCAAGAGCTCACCGTGCTCGCGGCGGAGGTTCGCGCGCTCGCGGCACTGGGTCGAACCGCCGACATCACCGAGCGGTTGACCGAGGCGCCGAGCCTGCCGCCACAGCCGGGCTGGTCCCCGGCGGACATCGCCCTGCTGGCGGCGTTCGAGCTGGCTGCCCACGATCACCGCGGGGACGCCCCTGCTGCTAGTGTCTGGGCCGTGCGGTGGTTGGAAAGGCGCCCGCCCGTGGAGGAACGGTCCGTGGCAAACCGGTTCCGTCTCGCCATCGCGCACTACCTCAGCGGGCAGCTCGATACGACGCGGGGTCTGCTAGAAGGACTCGTGCAGGAGAAGGCGGTCGAGGCACGCGATTCCGCCAGCCTGCGGTGGTTCTCCGCCATCACGGGTGACCTGCCGGATCACCTGACGTTCCTCGGCTTTCTCGGCGTCGTCGCGGCGCGCGAGGGCAAGCGCGATGAAGCGCTGCGCATCGATCGCGAGCTTCAGACGATGACCCCACGGTATCTCTATGGCCGGCACACGATGTGGCGCGCGCGGATCCACGCCGTGATCGGCAAGCGTGACGCGGCGGTGGCGCTGGTGGAGGAGGCGTTCGCTCAGGGGTATCCGCGGGGCGGGGTGATGCACCTCTACCCGTCGCTCGCTTCGCTGCGTGACGACCCGGCCTATCAGGAGCTGCTCAAACCGAAGGAATAGCCCCTTCTTCGCCATTCAACTGAAGGATGTCGACAAGAAGATCCGCGAGGCGGTCAAGAAGCTCACGGAGAAGTTCGTCAAGGACGGAGGGCGGGAGAGATGAGCCCGGATACTGACGTCCTCATCGTCGGTGCCGGCCCCACCGGGCTGATGCTCGCGAACCAGCTGGTCCG
>QHUC01000049.1 GCA_003221045.1 Gemmatimonadota bacterium
GGAGGATCTTGGCGCAGAGCATCGGGGTCAAGGTGAGCGCCACGAACCCCGAGATGACCACGGCGCCAGCCACCGCGATGCCAAACTCGCTGAGGAGTCGGCCCGCGGTTCCACGCAGGAATCCCAGTGGTGTGAATACCGCGACGAGGGCGATCGTCGTCGCGATCACGGCGAACCCGATTTCGTTCGTCCCGTTTGTCGCCGCAAGCTCCGGCGCTTCGTGCAGCTCCTCCTGGTGCCGGAAGGCGTTCTCCAGCACGATGATCGCGTCGTCCACCACGATGCCGATGGCGATCGTGAGCGCGAGCAGCGTGAAGTTGTTGATCGAGAAGCCGAGGAAATACATGATCGCGAACGTCGCCACGATCGACGCCGGAATCGCGAGCCCGGGGATCACCGTTGCCCGCAGGTTGCGCAGGAAGACGAAGATGATCAATACCACGAGGATCGCCGCGATGAGCAACGTGAGACGCGCATCGTTGATCGAGTGCGTGACGAACTGCGATCCGTCGTATGCGGCCTGGAGCCTTACGCCCGACGGCAAGGTCTGCTGGATGCTGGGCAGCGCTTCGCGAATGTTGCGCGCGACGTCGATGAGGTTCGCCTTGGACTGCCGCACCACGCCGATCGCGACGGACGGCGACCCGTTGTAGCGGAAGATCGACCGATCGTCCTCAGGCCCCAGCTCGACCCGCGCGACGTCCTTGAGCTTCACGAGCTGAGTGCCCTGGCTGGCGACAGCCAACTCACCGAATTCCCGCGGCGTCTTGAGCTCGCCCAGCGACCGAACCGAGAACTCACGCCGGGTCGATTCGATCCGGCCCGCGGGGATTTCGACGTTGCGCGACACGATCGCGTTCTCGACGTCCTGCACGGTGAGCCCGCGGGCCGACAGGGCGTCGGGCTGCACCCACACCCGCATCGAGTAGCGCCGCTCACCGAAGATGCCGGCGCTCCCGACGCCGGGGAGACTCTGAAGCCTCGCCTTCACCAACCGGTCGGCGACGTCGGAGAGCTGCATCAGGTCGTAGTTGTCGCTGCTGAGCGCCAGCCAGAAGAATGGCTGCGCGTCGGCCGACTGCTTCGCGATCACCGGCTCGAGCACGTCGACCGGAAGCCGCCCGCGCACCCGCGAGACCTTGTCACGCACGTCCTGCGCGGCGACGTCGACGGGCCGGTCGAGGTTAAACTCCAGGGTGATCTGGCTGTTTTCCTCCGACGAGGAGCTCGAGAGCGTGCGCAGTCCCTGGATCGTCGAGAGCTCCTCTTCGAGCACGTCGGTCACCGCGGTTTCCACGACCTGCGCGTTGGCGCCCGGCAGGGTCGTGGAGACCGAGATGATCGGAGGGTCGATGTCCGGGAGCTCGCGCACGGACAGTCGGGTGTAGCCGATGACGCCGAACAGGACGAGTGCCGCCGAGATCATGCTCGCCAGCACCGGCCGCCGAATAGACGTTTCAGAGAGCTTCATAGGGCCCGAAAATTATCCGAATGGATGGCGGTCAGGGGAAGGGGGGCCGGCTGTCCGGAAATCATGGACACCTCCCGCCCCTTCCTACGACGATTGAGTCCCCTCCAGTACGACACTAGTACGGCTCCGACGCCGGCTTGCTTCACTGGCCTGCCCGACGTGGCGGGTGGCCTCGATGCGAGGTACTCCCGCGCCCAGGTCACACCCCCGTCCTCCGACCGGTCAGCGACCCAGCTGAAGTGGTTCGGCTGGATATCAAAATACCGGATTTTCAGAATCGTCGTGCGGCCGTCCGGCGTGCGCCCGCGCTGCTCTACATGAATCTCCTGCCCCTTCTTCGTACCCACCAGATCCGACCAATGCCCGGTCTGTCCACCGAGCTGATCTACGGACCGCGCGGTCCAGGTCCCGGACTTGGTGGGTTCGCCCGAGCCCGCACGGCGGCGAGGCCGACAGTGTCTCCATCGCGAGCGCGGGGATTACGTCGCGCTGCACACGGTCGATCGGACCCACCTCGTGAATCTCGAGGCCGTCGAAGCCTTCGAGCGACATGACGAGAAGCGCGTGCGGGCTCGCCTCACGAACGGTGCCACGGTGATCGCGAGCCGCAACTGGTCGAGCGCCCCTACGAGGCAAGGCGACCTGACTAGGGTAGCCCGACGCGCTGGATCAGCCGCGTGTAGCGCGGATCTTCCCGGAGGTGGTCGAGCATCGGATCGACCCGGAGGATGAACATGGACCAGGTACGGTCGTCGAGCGCCCGGTCGAGCCAGGCGAAAGCCTGGTCCTTGTCACCTAGGCCCAGATATATGCTCGCGACCACGGCCGGGCTCACGTATTGGCCTCTCTGCCTGATGGCGTGCAATTGTTCGAGCGTCCGCGTCGCCTCGCCTTGGTGGCCGCACGCTCCGGCAGCGTACCCCAGGGCCGAGCTTTCGTAGTAGGGCGCCACCATGCGCGTCCGGCCATGGAGCTCGAGCTGGGCGCGGTCGCACTGACGCAGCTGGATATACACGCGTGCCAGCGCCGCGTGCGCGAGGTCGTAGCTGGAATCGAGCGCCAATGTGCGGGAGAGCTGAGTGAGGGCGGCGTCGTAACGCCGTGCCAGGAACAACATCGTCCCGAGGCGCGTGTTCAGAATGAGCGATAACGGATCGATCGCTCGGGCGCGCTCGAGGTCGCTGACGGCGGCGTCGATCCGGCCCACGGCCACGTTGTACCAGCCGTGGTACAACAGTGCCGGTGTGTACGTCGAATCGAGGCTCAACGCCCTCCG
This sequence comes from Gemmatimonadota bacterium, assembly GCA_003221045.1. Classification (GTDB taxonomy): domain Bacteria; phylum Gemmatimonadota; class Gemmatimonadetes; order Gemmatimonadales; family GWC2-71-9; genus AG41. The sequence goes on from QHUC01000049.1 coordinate 2,748, forward strand.
AAATTCTCGGTCGGCCGCGGGCCAGTCCCAATCGTAGAAGAGGGAGATGAAACCGAGAGACGTGTGCGACTCGGGTAGGGTGCTATCGAGCTGCAGCGCCTGGAGCGCCGCGACTTTCGCCTTTGGAAACATTTCGCGCGGCGTCTCGAAGCCAAACGCCGAGAGGAAGCTGTACGTGTCGGCGAGCCCGCTATAGGCCAGGGCGTACGCCGAATCCTTCTCGATGGCCTGGCGGAAGTAGACGAGGGCCCTCCGGAGGCCCTCTTCATTTCGCTTTTCGTAGAAGAACCGCCCATGGAGGTAGAGATCGTGGGCTTCCGGGCTGGTGGTGGTGGGCCGCGCGAACGGCGCCCCTCCGTTCGCCGCAAGCTTCACGCGCAAGGCGCCCACAATCGCTCGGGTGATTTCGTCCTGCACCGCGAAGACATCCCGGACATCGCGCTCATACTCGTCGGACCAGAGGTCATAGCCGGATTCGGCGTTGATGAGATGGGCGCTCACCCGCAAGCGTCCGCCGGCGCGCCGAACCGTGCCTTGGACGAGCGTCACGACCCCGAGCGCCTTTCCGATCTGGCGCGCTGTGACGGACGCGTTCCGAAACGCGCCCGCCGACGTGGGCGCCGCCACCCGCAGCCCATCGACCTTGCCGAGCGCCGTGGTCAGTTCTTCCGACATGCCGGTCGAGAAGTACTCGTCGCTCGGGTCGGTACTCAGGTTCTGGAAAGGCAGCACGGCCACCGATCGGGGCGGCGCGACGCTCGCCGGCCGCCGAAGCGCGAGGTACACGGCTCCCGCGACGAGCGTCACGACGAGCGCGAGCACGCCGATCAACGCGCGGGGCCGCGCCCCAGGTGCGTCGGCCGAGAGTAAGGCCGCGCGCAGCTCGGCGGCGGTCGAAAACCGGTCGGCCGGCGTTTTCGCCAATGCTCGGAGGACGGTGCGCTCCAACCGTTGGGGCAGCTCCGGCCGCACGGTCCGGAGCGGCGGGACTGGATCGAGCGCGTGGCGGGCGAGCACGGCCTGCGTGCTCGGGCCCGAGAACGGCGGCGCGCCCGCCAGCATCTCATATAAGACGCACCCGAGCGCATAGATGTCGGCCCGGCCGTCCACCGCCCGCTGCGCCGTCGCCTGCTCCGGGCTCATGTACGCCGGTGTCCCAATCAGCATGCCGGTCTCGGTCAGCTGGTCACCTCCGGCCGCGCTGATCGCGCGCGCGATCCCGAAGTCCGCGACCAGCGCGTGACCGCCCGACAGCAGGATGTTCTCGGGCTTCACGTCGCGATGCACGACGTCGTGCGCGTGCGCGTGTCCGAGCGCGTCCGCGGTCTCGGTGGCGATGGCGAGCGCGTCGCCGAGCGGCATCGGGCCCTCGCGGGTGAGACGGTCACGCAAGGACTCGCCCTCCACGTACGGCATCACGTAGTAGAGGACGCCGCCCGCGTCCCCGGAGTCGTACAGCGGAAGAATGTTGGGGTGTGACAGGCCGGCCGCGATGTGGATCTCGCGGAGAAACCGCTCCGCGCCGAGGGCCGCCGCGATCTCCGGTCGCAGCACCTTGAGCGCGACCCGGCGGTCGTGACGCACGTCGTGGGCGAGGTACACGATCGCCATGCCACCATGGCCTAGCTCGCGGTCGATGGTGTAGTGGCCGGCCAGGGCCGCCTGAAGCCGCTCGCGTTGGTCCGCCACGCCGCCTCGACGGAAGGAACGGCGCCAATGATAGGCCGCGTGTCGACGTGGAGCCAGGGGCTGCGACTAAAGGCCTGAGTCCTAGTTGCCCGTGCTGGTCGAATCCCCGACGACGAAGGTGGGCAGCGCCATCGAACGGACGCAGCTGGTATCGACCGCGGTGGGTGACGCCGCGTCGAGAAATGCCCGTTCCAAAGAGTCGATGCACGGCCCGGCCGGAACGTGCGCCCCCGGCGCAAGGACGTGCACGCTGCGGGACAGATATTGCGCCGCCTCCGCGGCGAACTGCGGCGGTGACACCGGATCTACCGTGCCGGAGAGAAGAAAAACGGGCACGTCGGATCGCACGGGATCCCCATAGCCGGGAGGAAGCGCGCCGTGGGGCCACTCGGCGCACGCCGCCTGCTGCTCGCGCACGCGCGAGTCCCCGAGGTATGTCCCCGCGGTTTCGCGCTCGATGTCCTGGGACGTGATCCGCGGCACGTCCTCGGTGCAGGTGACGGACAGGAGAAAGCCGAGCCGCAGGATCGTACGCAACCCGCGATTCGACGCGATCCCGGTCCGCACGAACGGGGCGAGGTCGCCCAGATAGGCGCGGTGCAGCACCATGGGCACGCGCCGGGCGGTGGCGAGATTGTAGGTCATGACCCGTAGCGCCTCGGCGAACTGCTGCCACGTCAGGCGGGCGGTAAGCGGGCTTCCGGCCGCGGAATCGAAGATGGTCACCGCAGCCGGCGCCTGCTTCAGCCGATCGACGACCGCCCAGAGCTCGTGCCGGACATCGGGGAAGGCTGCGTGACAGGCCGGCTGGCGATCGCACTCCTGGAACAGGAGCTCGATCGCGTCCTGCGCCGAGCGCGCGTGCGGCAGTGGGTTCTTGAAGGACGGGGGCGCCACGCCCTCGATGATGGCGCTACGCACGGACTGCGGGTGGCGCCGCAAGTAGATCAAGACCGCGCGGGTTCCCCAGGATCCTCCCCACAGGTTGACCTGCTCGTATCCGAGCGCGGCGCGTACCTCGTCGACGTCGTCGACGGCGAGCAGGGTGTTGTAGAGCCGCAGGTTGGCCCGCCGGGAGAGCTCGTCGCGGCACGCGCGAATGGCCGCGAGCGGGAACAGGGTCGAGAGATACCCTTCGGGATGCGCGTCCGAACCCGGCATGCGGCAATCGAGCCGGTTGGGCCCGCTCGTCCCGCGCAGGTCCACCAAGACCACGTCCCGATTGTCCCGCCACGCCGCACCCGACGCCAGGGCGACGCCGGTCTCGCTGTTGGTGGTCCCTGGGCCTCCCGGCGAGACGACGAGCATGGGGTCGGGCGCAGCGAGTGCGCTGCGGGAAGGGAGGATGATCACCTTGAGCGGGATTTTGCGTCCCACGCCGCGGGCGCGATCCTCGTACACCCAGTAGGTGCCACAGCGCGCGGTCGCCTCGATAGGAGCAAGGCGGCAGGGTTGCAGCGTGAGCGGCTGCTGCGCGGCGAGGGCGAGCGCGAATGGCGACAGCATGCGTCCATACTCCCACCCATCCCGGAAGCGCGCAACGACGCCAGGTGTTAGGATGTCGTCAATCCCAATGGAGCGCGCCGACCTCGTCATCTCGAGCACCCGTGTCGTCACGCCCCAGGGAGTGGTGCCCGCCGCGGTCGCGATCACGGGAGGGGTGATCACGTCGGTGAGGGCGCATGGCGACGCGCCGGACGCCGCCCGGTACCTCGATGTCGGGACCCTCGCCGTGCTCCCCGGTGTGGTCGACACGCACGTCCATGTGAACGAGCCCGGGCGCACCGAGTGGGAAGGGTTCGAGACGGCCACGCGGGCCGCCGCGGCGGGCGGGGTGACGACCATCGTGGACATGCCGCTGAACAGCATTCCGGTCACGACGACCGTGGCCGCGCTCGAGCTCAAGGCGCGCGCGGCGGCGGGGCGCGCCACGGTGGACTACGGATTCTGGGGCGGGGTGGTGCCGGGCAATCGCGACCAGCTCGCGCCGCTCGCTCGGGCCGGCGCCCTCGGCTTCAAGTGCTTCCTCGTCCCGTCAGGGATCGACGAGTTTCAGCCGGTGGCCGAGCTCCATCTTCGACCGGCGATGACCAAGCTCGCCGAGCTCGACCTCCCCCTCCTCGTGCATGCTGAGCTTCCGACGCCGATCGCGCGGGCTACGCCTCCGTCCACGGGCGATCCCCGGCGCTATGCGACGCATCTCTCGTCCCGACCCCCGGCGGCGGAGCTCGAGGCGGTGGACCTGATGATCGCGCTCTGTCGGGAGACCGCCTGTCGGGTTCACATTGTGCATGTTTCGGCGGCCGCGACGCTCGACCGGCTGCGGGAGGCACGGAGCGCCGGTCTCCACATCACGGCGGAGACATGCCCGCACTATCTCACGTTCGCCGCGGAGGAGATCGCGGATCGCGCCACCGCCTGGAAGTGCGCGCCCCCGATTCGCGAGCGGCAGGTCCGGGAGGCGCTTTGGGGTGGACTCGCCGACGGCGTGCTGGATCTCGTTGCGAGCGACCACTCCCCCGCACCCGCCAAGCTCAAGTGTCTCGAGACGGGTGACTTCGTCCGCGCCTGGGGCGGCGTGGCATCGCTCGAGCTCTCCCTCGCCGCGACGTGGACCGGCGCCCGCGCGCGGGGCCACGGACTTCCGGACGTGGCCCGCTGGCTTGCGGAGGCTCCGGCCCGGCTCGCCGGGCTCGCACGGAAGGGTCGGATCGCCATCGGGTACGACGCCGACCTCGCCGTGTTCGATCCCGACGCGCCGTTCACCGTCGAGCCCGCGCGCCTGCGGCAGCGGCATCCGATCACGCCGTACGCCGGGATGACGCTCTGGGGCGTGGTCCAACAGACGTTCGTGCGGGGGGTGTGTGTGTACGACGACGGGGAATTTCCGGTGCAGGGAATCGGGAGGTGGGTCCGTTGAGTCCAACTGTGAATACGACCCATGAAGGCTTGATCGATCTGGCATCCGCTCGGCTCGGCGGCCGCGCGCTGCTCGCGAGCGACGAATTCTTCGCCCCAAAGGAAAATCTCCTCGCGCCCGGCCGCGGCGTGTTCATCGAGGGCAAGTACACCGACCGCGGCAAGTGGATGGACGGCTGGGAGACGCGGCGGCGGCGCGGGCCGGAGGGCGGGTATGACTGGTGTCTGATCCGGCTCGGTGTTCCCGGCGCGATCTCCGCCATCACGGTCGATACGAATCACTTCCGGGGCAACCATCCCGCGGCTTGCTCACTCGATGCGGCGATGCTCACCGGCTCGCTCGGCGGCCGGCAGTTACGTGCGCTCGACCGCGCATTTACGGAGGTGCTGCCGCGCTCGCCGCTCGCGGGGCACACTGAAAACGAGTTCAAGGTTCAGAGCGGCTCGCGCTACACGCACGTGCGGCTCAAGATCTACCCCGACGGCGGCGTCGCCCGCCTGCGCGTGTGGGGGGAGGCGCGGCCCGACTGGCGACGGATCGGAGCGACGCGACGCGCGATCGATCTAGTCGCCGTGGAGCACGGCGGCCTGCCGCTCTCGACGAGCGATCAGTTCTTCAGCGAGCCCTTGAACCTGATCATGCCCGGACGGCCCCGAGACATGGGCGATGGCTGGGAGACACGCCGGCGGCGCGGGCCCGGGCACGACTGGGTCGTGCTGTGGCTCGGCCGGCGCGGCGTGATCGAGCGCGTCGAGCTGGACACGACGCACTTCAAGGGCAACTTCCCGGAGAGCGCGAGCCTTGAGGGGTGCGACGTGCCAGGCGGGGCGCCCCCCCGGCCCCCGCCCGGCGAGGACGCCGGCTGGCGAGAGCTAGTGCCGCGCGCCGGCCTTCGGGCCAACGCGCGGCATCGCCTGGCGGTCGCCCGAGCCGCCCGGGTTCCGGTCACGCACGTGCGGTTGAACATCTTCCCGGATGGCGGGGTGGCGAGGCTGAGGTTGTGGGGGAAGATCGTGGATGGAGTGTGACCAGCCGCGCATGACGGGCGAGCGCCTCGCAGGTTACATCAACTCCCTCCCCGACCGCCGGGCACGCACTGCGCTCGCCCGCAGCTGCGGCTCTCGTCACTGGGTCGACGCGATGCTCGCCGCGCGGCCGTTCCCAAGCGACGCGGCGCTGTTCGCGGCCGCGGAGCGCGAATGGTGGGCACTACGGAGAGAGGACTGGCTCGAGGCGTTCGGCAATCACCCACGGATCGGCGAGCGGGCCAGCGATCCGTGGGCACGAAGCGAGCAGGCGGGAGTGCGTGGGGCGGGGGCGGGGGCGGGGGACGAGACGCGAGCCGCGTTGGCGCAGGGCAATCGCGAGTATGAAGACCGATTCGGCTACGTATTCCTGATCTGCGCGACCGGCAAGAGCGCGGGCGAGATGCTCGACGCGCTGCGGGGGCGGCTCGCGAACGACCCGGCCACCGAGCTGCGGGTCGCGGCGGGTGAGCAAGCGAAGATCACACGACTCCGACTCGACAAAGTGACGGCCTCATGACGGGAATCACGACGCACGTCCTGGACACCGCGCGGGGACGGCCCGCAGCGGGCATCGCGGTCTCGCTGGCGCGCCGGGCCGGCGACGCCTGGACGGAGCTCGCCGCCACTCGTACCGACGCCGCGGGCCGCGTCGCGAACCTGCTGCCCACGGATCTCGAGAACCCGATCGGCACGTATCGCTTGCGGTTCGACACCGGCGCCTACTTCAAGGCGCAGGGCGTGCCGTCGTTGCATCCGCTCATCGAGATCGTATTCGAAGTCCGTGACGCCGAGCACTACCACGTGCCGCTCCTCGTGAGCCCGTTTGGGTACACCACGTACCGCGGCAGCTGAAGTGTCTGCTCCCCATTGATGGAAGCCCACCTCGCCCAGTGGCTCAACCTCGCTCTCCGGTGGAGCCATGTGATCACCGGGATCGCGTGGATCGGCACGTCGTTCTACTTCAACTGGCTGAACAGCCGGCTCGCCCCGCCGGAGCGGTCGGAGCCCGGCGTCGCGGGCGAGCTCTGGTCGGTGCACGGTGGCGGATTCTATCGGGTGGTGAAATACGCGGTCGCGCCGGCGCACCTCCCCCGCACGCTGCACTGGTTCAAGTGGGAAGCCTATGCCACGTGGATCACGGGCTTCGTGCTCCTCGCGCTGATCTACTATGTAGGAGCGGCGTCGTTTCTCGTCGACCCGGGGACCGCGCGGATCTCCCCTGCCGCCGGCGTGGCGGTCGGCATCGCGACGCTCGTGGCGAGCTGGCTGGTGTACGACGCGCTGTGTCGCTCGCCGCTCGGCGCCAGGCCGCTCATTCTCGCGTCGCTGCTCTTCGTCCTCGGCACCGCGCTCGCCTGGGGCCTGACCCGCCTGCTGAGCCCGCGGGCCGCGTACATCCACGTCGGCGCCGCGATCGGAACGATCATGGCGGCGAACGTGCTGATGGTGATCATCCCCTCCCAGAAGGAGATGGTGGCGGCGATGGCACAGGGTCGACCGCCCGACGCGGAGCTCGGCAAGCAAGCGGCGCTCCGGTCGCTCCACAACAACTACCTCACCCTGCCGGTGCTGTTCATCATGGTCAGCAGTCACTACCCTGCGACCTACGGCCATCCGCTCAACTGGGCTATCCTCGCGGGTCTGGCGGTGATCGGGGTGGGGACGCGGCATTGGTTCAACCTGCGCAATCAGGGTCGTCGCAACGCCTGGCTCCTGCCCGCGGCAGCGCTCGGGCTCGTGGCGCTGGCGCTGGCGACGCGGCCGCGCTCGGACACGGGAGGCGCGGGAGCGTCCTTCGCCGATGTTCGCGTGATCGTCGCCCGCCGGTGCGCGGGCTGCCATTCCAGCGCGCCCACCCAGCCGGGGACGCCCGTCGCGCCGCTCGGTGTCGTCCTCGACACGCCGGATCAAATCCAGGCGAGCGCCCCGCGCATTTTGGCGGTCGCGGTCGACGCGCAAACCATGCCGCTCGGCAACCTCACGGGGATGACTCCCGACGAGCGCGCGCTGTTAGGGAAGTGGATCCGCGCGGGGGCGCCGCTCAAGTAGCGGTCCCCAGAAATCTTTTAGATCGTGATAGAGCACGCGCGCCATCGCGCGGTTGCGGTACCGGGCGCTCGAGCGGATGTCGTCGATCGGTGCCACGTCCTGCGCGATGGCCGGGGAGAGATCTTCCGAAGACGACACCCCCGCCCGCGCGCCGGTCTCGAGCAGCCGCTCGACGGCGAGGCAGCGGCGAATGGTGGGCGCGACGCTCGCCGCCACCACCCTCCACCCCGCGTCGGAATGCGTGACGGCCAACCCCACCTTCGCGATCGCCTGAGCCCGCCGTGAGCCGACTTTCTCGAATATCTGGAACGAGTAGGTGCGTCGAGGGATCCTGATCGCCACCACCAGCTGGTCGGCGCGGCGGCGCATCTCCTTGTAGCCCGAGTAGAACCGATCGAGCGGGACTTCCTCCCTCCCGCGCCGCGACTCGAGCACGACGGTCGCGTCGTACGCCATCAGCGCGGGCACGCCGTCCGCCGCCGGCGAGGCGTTCACGACGTTTCCCGCCCAGGTGCCCCGCGCCTGGATCTGGATCGCCCCCACCTGACGCGCGGCCTGGACGAGCAGCGGAAACTCCCGGTCGACGCGCTCATCCCGGATCACGTCCCAATACGTGGTGAGCGCGCCCAGCACCAGCTCGTCCGCCTTCCACGTGAGCGGCTTCAGGTCCTCCAGCCGCGAGAGATCGAGATAGGTGCGGTCGTGCGCCTCGATCCGGACCGGCCAGTGCACGAGGAGGTCGGTCCCGCCGGCCATGGGGACGGCTGCGGGGTCGCGCGCGAGCATGTCGAGCGCTTCCGGGATGCTCTCGGGCAATAGAGCGTTCACCGTTCGCCGAGCGCTTCCTTTATTGAGTCGACGATCCCGTCGTAGCCGGTGCAGCGGCAGAGATTCCCTGCCATGAGCTCGCGTATCGTGTGCGTGCGGAGCAGATCGGGGTGCCCGCGAATCCACCACGCGGTCATCACCACGCCGGGCGTGCAGGCCCCGCACTGCGTGGCGCCGCACCGCTCGAACGCCTCGAGGGCGCGCGGATCGAGCGACTCGATCGTCTCCACCTTTCTGTCGCGCACCTGGTAGGTGGGGATGAGACAGGAGTTCACCGGCACGCCATCGAGGTAGACGGTGCACGCGCCGCACTCGCCCTCGCCGCACCCTTCCTTCGTGCCGGTGAGCCCGAGCCGATAGCGAAGGGTGTCGAGCAGGCGGTCGGCGGGGTCGATCTCGACCGTCACCGATGAACCGTTCAAAGTGAAGGTGACCGAGATTGCGGATTGCGGATTGGGGATTGCGGATTGGGAGCTCATCGACGTTCAATCCGCATTCCGCAATCCGAAATCCGCAATTTCCATCAGCTCCATCAAGCGCTCGGGCGTTACAGGTATCGTTCGCGGATCTGCGCCGGTCGCCGCCGCTACGGCGTTCACGATCGCAGGGGCGGGTCCGTCGATCGGCAGCTCACCGAGGCCCTTCGCGCCTCCCCCTCCGCCGTGGGGGTAAGGGTTCTCGATAAAGGCGACGCGGATCGAGGGCACGTCGTCGGACGTGGGGATCAGGTAATTGGTGAGCTGGTTGTTCGCCATCGCGCCGTCCTGCCACGTGCATTCCTCCATCAGCGCCCAGCCGATGCCCTGGACCACGCCTCCCTGCACCTGACCGCGGGCCAGGGTCGGGTTCAGCACCTTGCCGACTTCCTGCACGGCGGTGAAATCGATCACGCGCGTGGCGCACGTTCGCAGGTCCACCTCCACCTCGGCGACGTAGGCCGCCCACGCGAACGCCCCGTATGCGTCGCCACGGTAGCTCTTGTCATCCCACTCGATGCCTGGCGGCTTCTCGTAGGCTGCCTCGCCGAAGAGCGGTTCGGCAGGATGCTCCAGGTGCCAGCGGCGGATCGCCTGCTTCACGTCCGCGCCCCGGGCGGAGTGGTCGAGCCCGAGCCGGCGGCGCAGGTCGTCGGCGGCGCGCTCGACCAGGCCGCCCACGATCATCGTCGTACGCGACGCCACCGTAGGTCCGCTGTTCGGCACGCGCGATGTGTCCGCTTCCGCGATCGTCACGTCGTCGGGGTCGAGTCCCAAGCGCGCGGCGGCGAGCTCGGTGAACACCGTCAACGTGCCCTGGCCCATTTCGATGTTGGCGCTCAGCACTTCGACGCCGCCGTCGGCGCGCCCCGCGACGCGGAGTCGCGACTTGAGCGCCACCTCGCCCCCGCCCGTGAACCCGGCGCCGTGAAAGAACGTCGCCAGACCCATGCCCCGGCGTAGCGTCTCGTGCGTCGCGTTGAATGCGGTGTGCTCACCCTGCTTCTCGCGATAGCGGGAGAGCTCGAGTGCCCGCTCCATCACGGCGACTCGATCGGTGCTGTCCCGGATCACCTGACCCGTGGCCGTCGTCTGGCCGTCCTTCAATAGATTGACGCGTCGCAGCTCCACGGGGTCGACCGCGAGCGTCCGCGCAACCACGTCCATGTGTCGCTCGCCGGCGAACTGCGTCTGCGGCGCCCCGAAGCCGCGGAATGCGCCGAACGGGACGGCGTTCGTGAACATCGCCCGGCCCTGGATCCGCACGTGCTCGCACGCGTACGGCCCGGCGGCGTGGATGATGGCACGGGACAACACGACGGGTGACAACGTGACGTACGCCCCTCCATCGATCACCACCTCGACGTCCTGCGCCAGCAGCCGGCCGTCGCGCGAGAGCCCCGTGCGGTGCCGCACGAGCGCGGGGTGCCGCTTGGTGGTCGCCGCCATGTCCTCTCCGCGGTCGTAGATCAGCTTCACGGGGCGACCGCTCTTGAGCGCCAGGAGGGCGGCGTGCAGCGCGATGTGCGACGGGAATTCCTCCTTGCCGCCGAATCCGCCGCCGGTAGGCGTCTGGACGACTCGCACCCTGGTCTCGTCGCGCGCCAGGGCATGCTGCAAGGCCTTGAGGACGTAGTACGGGCACTGCATCGAGCCCTTCACCACCAGCACGTCGTCCTCGAGAGCAACGACCCGAAAGTCGAGGGCGGGCGGCTCGGCTTCGACCACGACCTCGATCGAGCGGACGGCGCGGCGTGCGGCCTCGCGCGACGCGTGGGCGACCAGCAGCACCGGCTCGTGCACGTGCCGTACGTAGCCGGCGGCGAGCACCGGCTGGTCCTCCTCGATCAGGGCGACCACGTTCGGCCCTGGGATGTCGCGGTGATCCACCACGACGAACTGGGACCAGTCGACGTCTTTGCCGAAGCGCACGGCGGTGACGCGGCCGCGTGGCGCCGGGCTCCGTACGGTCATGCCCCACAGGAAGCCCTCCAGCGGGAGATCGTCGACGTATTGCTCGCGGCCCGTGAGCTTGGCGAGTGCCTCGCGACGTCGCATGGTGCGAATTCTGTCGCCTTGCTGTGCTCTCGGCCAGGGCGTAACGTAGCGGACCTTGAGCACGACGTTGGTGGTCACCGTCAATGGCGCGCGGTACGAGCGCACCGTCGAGCCGCGGCTGTTGCTGTCCGATTTTCTCCGTAACGAGCTGGGCCTCACGGGCACGCACGTGGGATGCGAGCACGGGGTATGTGGCGCGTGCACGGTGCTGCTGGACGGCGAGGCCGTCCGTTCGTGTCTCATGTTCGCGGTCCAGGCGGATGGGCACGCCGTGACCACCGTCGAAGGCCTGACCGATGGCGGCGGCGGCCCCCTGCACCCCCTCCAGGCCGCGTTCCACGAGGCCCACGGGCTGCAGTGCGGGTTCTGCACGCCCGGCATCCTTATGACCCTGGTGCCATTCCTGCGGGATCATCCCCATCCGGACGAGCGCGAGATCCGCGAAGCGCTCTCCGGGAATCTCTGCCGCTGCACCGGCTACCAGAACATCGTCGCGGCCGTACGGTTGGCCTCTGATGGAATCCCGACGCCAGATCGGTGAACGGGTGCGGCGCACTGAAGATGCGCGGCTCCTCACCGGCCGCGCGCTCTTCGTGGACGACGTGCGCCTGGACGGAATGCTGCACGTCGCGTTTCTTCGGAGCCAACACGCCCACGCACGATTGACCGGCATGGACGCGACTGCCGCCCGAGCCCGGCCGGGCGTCGTCGCCGTGTATACGGCGGCCGATCTCGGCGACTATTGGCGACCCGGTCCCTTGCTCGTGCCGCCCCCCCCGATCGCGGGGCTCGTGTTCAACGCCTGCACGCAGGTCCCACTCGCAAAAGAGAAGCTGCGCCACGTCGGCGAGCCGATCGCCATGGTCGTGGCGGAGAGCCGCTACCTGGCCGAGGACGCGCTGGACGACATCGTGGTGGAGGCGGAGCCGCTCCCCGCGGTCGTCGACCTCGAGGCCGCGCTCGCGAAAGGAGCACCGCGAGTGCACGAGCACCTGCCCTCGAACGTCGCGGCCCATGCGGTCCAACGAAAGGGTGACTACGCGCGCGCCAAGCAGCGCGCTCACACGGTGATCAAGCGCCGCTTCCGGTACGACCGCGGAGCGTCCGCCGCTATCGAGAACCGGGCCGTGGCGGCGCAGTGGGACCCCCGCGCGGAAGAGCTGACGGTATGGGACACCACGCAGGCGCCCATACCGATCCGGAACGGGCTGGCCCAGCTGCTCGGGCTCCTCGAATCGCAGGTCCGCGTCGTCGCGCCGTTCGTCGGGGGCGGGTTCGGCCCGAAGATCATGATGTACTACCCGGAGGAGGTGCTGGTGCCGTGGGCCGCCATGAAGCTCGGCCGCCCCGTCAAGTGGACCGAGGATCGGCAGGAGAACTTCTTCGCTACCACGCAGGAGCGCGGCCAGATCCACGACGCGGAGATCACGCTGGACCAGAGCGGGAAGATCCTCGGCGTGCGCGACGTGTTCCTGCACGATACCGGCGCATACGACCCCTACGGTCTCACCGTGCCGATCAACAGCCAGTGCACCCTGCTTGGCCCCTACGAGATTCCCAACTACGAGAGCGAGTTCACGGCGGTCTTCACCAACAAGACGATTGTGACGCCCGTGCGCGGCGCGGGCCGTCAGCACGGCGTGTTCGTGATCGAGCGGCTCCTCGACTTCGCCGCCAAAGAGCTCGGGATCGATCGCGCCGAGATCCGCCGTCGAAACTTGCTCCGGCGGGACCAGTTTCCGTTCAACAACGAGATCCTGTTCCAGGATTCCGCGCCGCTCACATACGACAGCGGCGACTATGAGCCAGCGCTCGATCAGGCGCTCGAGCTCATCGATTACCACCGATTCGTCCGCGAGGAGCAGCCGCGGCTCCGGGCCGCTGGCCGCCACGTGGGAATCGGGATCGTGTGTTACGTGGAGGGAACCGGAATCGGGCCGTACGAAGGGGCGCGGGTGACGGTCGAGCCCGGTGGGCGCGTCCGGCTCGCCACGGGTGTCGGGACGCAGGGGCAGGGGCACTTCACCGCGTTTGCCCAGATCGTGGCCGAGGTGCTGGGCGTGGACGTGGCGGACGTCCACGTCATAACGGGCGACACGCGGGAATTTCATTGGGGCACCGGCACGTTCGCGAGCCGCGGCGCGGTCGTCGCGGGCAGCGCGTGTCAGGCCGCGGCCCTGCGCGTTCGCGAGAAGATTCTCGAGCTCGCGAGCCAAGAGCTCGAGGCATCGAAGGCCGACCTGGTGCTCGCGGGGGGAAGCGTACACGTGCGCGGCGACCCGAGCGCCGGGATCACGCTCGGCGCCCTCGCGGTGAAGGCCAACCCGCTGCGGGGCGCCGTGCGGCCCGGCACCGAGCCCGGCCTGGAGGCCACCGCGTACTTCGGCCCCGACCGCGGGAGCACGGCGAGCGGCGTTCACGCCATGCTCGTCGAGGTACGATGAGGACGGCCAGCTGTTGAACGCCTCGTTCATGGACTACCTGCTTCCGACTGCGACTGACGTGCCGCGCGTCGAGACCGCGCACCGCGAGACGCCGTCGCCGTTGAACCCGATGGGTGCCAAGGGCGTGGGCGAGGCGGGCGCGATCCCCACGGGCGCGCTGTTCGCGCAGGCGGTGGAGGACGCGCTCGGTCGAACGGGCCTTGAGATCTGTGAGATACCGCTCAGCCCGAGCAGGCTGTTCGAGTTGATCGAGGAGGCGCGATGAAGCCCGCGCGGTTCGATTATTTCGCCCCCGGCACGGTCGACGAAGCGCTAGCGCTCCTCGCCGAGCACGGCGACCAAGCCAAGCCGCTGGCAGGCGGGCAGAGTCTCATCCCCGCGATGAACTTCCGTCTCGCGCGGCCTCAGGTGCTCGTGGACTTGAATCAGGTCGCGGCGCTGTCCTACATCCGAGCCAATGGGAGTGGTCTTGCGATCGGAGCCATGACCCGGCAGCGCGCCGTCGAGCGGAGCGACCTCGTCGCCCGCGCCGCGCCCCTCCTCGCGGAAGCGATGCCCTCGATCGCCCATCCCCAGATCCGGAATCGGGGTACGGTGGGAGGGAGCCTCGCGCACGCGGACCCGTCGGCCGAGCTGCCCGCCGTGGCGTTGGCGCTCGAGACGCGCTTCCGAGCGAAGAGCGCCACCGGCGAGCGGTGGATTCCGGCGGGTGAGTTTTTCAAGGGCATGCTCGAAACCGCCCTCGAGCCGGGCGAGCTGCTGGTCGAGATCGCGATTCCGCCGCTCCCGGCTCGGAGCGGTACGGCGTTCCTCGAGATGGCGCGCCGGCACGGCGATTACGCGCTCGTCGGAGTCGCGGCGGTCGTGACGCTCGAGGCAAACGGTCGGTGTCAGGCCGCGCGCGTCGCCCTCTTGAGCGTCGGCGATGGCCCGGTGCTCGCGAGCGAAGCCGCGACGGTGCTGGCGGGTCAGGCGCCGTCGGCGGAGCTGGCCCGCGCGGCCGGGGAGCGAGCGGCGAGCCGGGACGTCGATCCCCCGTCTGACATCCACGCCTCGGCCGCCTACCGGCGTCGCCTCGTCGCGGTGCTCACGCGGCGGGCGCTCGAGCGAGCGTTTGAAAGGGCGGAGAAGGGGAGCGGGGAGCAGGGAGCGGTTCCCTCCGGTTAGGAGCTCACACTCCGAACGGGCGGTACCGCTCCCCGCTCCCTGCTCCCACGAACTACAACGGAGGCCCCATGAAGCTGTACGACCTCTCCCAGCCCCTGAACGAGCGCTCCTCCTTCTGGCCCTACTATCCGCCGTTCGAGGTGAAATACATCAAGCGCAAGGCCGAGCATGGCGTGAACGCGCAGTACATCATGACGTCAAACCACATGGGGACGCACCTCGACGCGCCGCGGCATTTCGTGACGGCGGGGAAAACCATCGATGAGCTGCCGCTCGACTGGTTGTGCGGCCCCGGGGTGATCGTGGACCTGCGCGACGAGATGGACGAGCTGGCGGTGTACACGCCCCAGATGATCGAAAAGCGGGTTCAGGTGAAGCAGGGCGACATCCTGCTGCTGCATACGGGGTGGCACGCGTACGCGGACTTCGGGGCCACGCCGGACGAGGAGCGCTACTACCACTATCACCCGGGCGCGCACCCCGACCTGGTGCCCTGGCTGCTGGAGAAGAAAGTCCACGTCTGGGGCGTGGATTGCGTGTCAACCGATCACCCGATGAACCTTCCGATCGGCCGGTTTCTGGGGAAGGGTATGCACGGGCACTGCGACAAGGTGCGCGCCAAGGCGGAGCAGAAATTCGGGGGCAAGGCGGCGGTCGACAAGATGTTTCCGGACTCGGCGTATCAGCTGACGCACAACGCGCTCTTCCCGAAGGACTGTATCCACATCGAAAACCTGGGCGGCGAGATCGAAGCACCCGAGCTGCAGAACAAACGTCTCATCGTCGGGTGCTTCCCCTGGAAGTTCAAGGGAGGCGAGGCCGCGTTCGCCCGCACCGTCGCGTTCCTGGGAGAATGGAAGAGCTAGCCGACCGCTCCGCCAGCGAGCTCGCCCGGCTCGTCCGGTCGCGGGAGATCTCCCCGGTCGAGGTCGTGGAGGACTGCCTGGCGCGGGTGGAACGCTACAACCCCGCCGTCAACGCGCTCGTCACGCTCAATCCCCGCGCCCTCGACGAGGCCGACGAGCTCGAGCGGCGGCTGGTGCGCGGCGAGGAGATCGGCCTCCTGGCCGGCCTGCCGGTGGGCATCAAGGACGTGACGCCGGTCGCGGGGCTCCGCACGACGTACGGCTCCACATTGTATCGGGATCACGTACCGACCGAGGACGCGCTGGTGGTGCAGCGGCTCCGGGCGGCGGGCGCGGTCATCCTCGGCAAGACCAATTGCCCCGAATTCGCGGCCGGTGGCGCCACCTTCAACGACGTGTTCGGGCGGACGCGGAACCCATGGGACCCCACCCGCACCGCCGGGGGCTCGACCGGCGGCGGGGCGGCCGGCCTCGTCACCGGCATGATCGCCCTCGCCGAAGGCACGGACCTGGGTGGCTCCCTCCGCATCCCGGCCTCGTTCTGTGGTGTCGTGGGTCTGCGGCCGTCGGTCGGGCTCGTACCGACGTACCCGGCCGATTGGTTGTGGGACACGCTCCAGGTGGAGGGCCCTGTGGCCCGGACGGCCGAAGACATCGCCTTGATGCTCCAGGCGGTCAGCGGCCCGAGCCCCATGTCGCCGCTCGCCCAGCCCCGGGACGGGCGGAACTTCGTCGCGGCCGTGGCGCGGGGTGTTTCGACCGATCTGCGAGTCGCCTACTGTCGCGACGTGGCCAGGATCGGGATCGACCCCGAGATCGAAAAGGTGTGCGGGAGCGCGGTACGGGGGCTCCGCGACGCCGGCGTCAACGTCGAAGAAATAGACTTGGACCTGTCGTTCGCCCGGCCGGCGTTCCTGTCGCTGCGCGGGCTCTGGTTCGTGGCGCAGATGTTCCCGCGGCTGGACAAGGTCGACCAGTTCGGGCCGAACGTCGCCGGCAACATCCGGTCGGGGCTCGGCACCACGACGCACGATTTGGGTGCCGCGGAGGCGGCGCGCACCAGGATCTGGCACCTGTTCCGCGACCTGTTCCGGACGTTCGACCATCTGCTCACGCCCTGCATGGCGGTACCGCCATTCCCGGTGGAGCAGAACTATCCCGAAACGGTCGCGGGCAAAAAGATGGAGACGTACGTGGACTGGATCGCGCCGACGCTCGTGCTGAGCCTCACGGGACTGCCAGTGGCGTCGGTGCCGTGCGGGCTCGACTTCGATGGACTCCCTGTGGGGTTGCAGATCGTCGGGAAGCCGCAGGGCGAGGAGGCGGTGCTGGCCCTGGCGTCCCAGGTCCAGCGCCGCCATCCGATCGGCCGTCCTACGCTCCGCGCTTAGGTCCCCGGGCTGGCCTTTTGCTGCGCGTCTCTCCTTATGAGCGCAAAGCCGAGGGCATTGAAGTTGTAATCGGCGATCTCCCGGAACAGCTTCTTGGCCTGCGCGGGGTCACCCGCGCCTTCCGTGGCGACCGCGAACTGATACTTGATGTACGGGTCCAGCAAATTGCCCTGTCGCAGGTGTGCGGCCGCTTCAGTGTTTTTGCCCTGATAGAGCGCGATGAATCCCTCCAGCTGGTGCATCGGCTCGAGCTTCCGCGGGTTCGCGTCGGGGGCGAGTAGCTGGTTGATGCGGTCGGCCTGCTTCTGGGCCGACGCATAGTCCCCGCGGCGCGCCGCGGTCCATCCCTCGAGGTACGCGATCTGCGCCTGTTGCCCCCGCTTGAACGCGGGGTTTGCTGCCTCGTCCGCTTGCTGCATCAGTAACGGTTCGAGCTGCTTCAACGCCCGCTCCGCGGCCGCGCGGTTACGAGTGTGAGTCGCGATGACGACGACGTTCGTGAGCGCTGCCACCTTGTTCGCCTTGGGGTCGGGGACCCCCATGCCGTCTACCGACGCGACCAGCTGATTGAGCTCGGTGATCGCGGCCTCTGGATCGCCGGCGTACACGCTGACGTAGGCCCGGAACGGGGCGTAGGCGGCTTTTTCATTTGCCCGTCCCACGGCCATCGCGGAATCGTAGTCGGCGCGCGCCGCCGTGTAGTCGCCCAGGAACGTGTTGGCGTGCCCAGCCTTCACGAGCAGCACGGCGCTCTTGGGGTCGAGCTCGTGGCCCCGCAGGTACTCATCGCGGGCTTTCTCGAGATTGCGCTGCGCGCGGTAGGCATCGCCGACGAGCAGGTGCGCGTTGGACTCATCTGGCGCCAGCGCCTCTGCCGCCTGCATGTGCTCGAGCGCCTTCGTAAAGTCGTGCGGCTCACCGAAGATGTAGTCGTTCCCGATGGTGGCGTGCGCCACGTACAGCTTGGGCGAGATCTCCAGGGCCTTCGTGATCGACGCACGCGCGTCCTCGTTCTTGTTCAAGCCGATCTGGGCTCCGGCGAGAGCGAGCCAGGCGCGCGGACTGTCGGGATACTTCTCGACCAGCTGTTGCCCGAGGGCGAGCTGACCCGCCAGGTCGTTGTCGAACCCCTTTCGGGCCATCTGGATCTGGAGTCGCTCGGCTTCCGACGCGCCGGCGGCGTGCTGTTCCGCGAGCGCCAGGTTGGTCTTGAAGTCAGCAAGCGAGTTGGCGGTGTTCGCGACGTTCAGGTAGGCGAACGCAAAGTCCGGGTCGGCGGCCACCGCGGCCTTGAAGCGCACGTTCGCGTCGATGAACCGGCCGAGATCGAACTCCCGCAGCCCCTCGAGGAAGCGGGCTCGCGCCGCCGCCGAAGACGTAGTGATGGGATGCTTGATCACCGCGCTCGTGATTGGGTCGAGCGCGGCACGCGGGTCCTGTGCCGCGGCGCCGGCGGACCAGCCGACGGACGCGAGCACGACCGCCAGGCCCGCACGCGTGAACGCGTGGCTGACAGACGTCATCGTCGTCTCCGATGTGGGGTGTGGAGGTGAACGCTGACGGCGGGCGACCAGGGGTCGGGAGCGTCCCCTACGAAAGGCCGAACTTGCCCGGCGGTCCGGCGCCCCACAAGAGGATCGGCGGAAACCCTAACAGCTCCTTGACAACCCCCCTCAATCGGGCTCGAGCGCCTGCTCGGACTTGGGGGATGCCGGTTGCGCCAGGCCCGAAAACGAGGACCATACCGCGGCGGCGGCCACGATCACGTTCGCCACGACCACCGGCAGGGCGTGTATCAAGGCGCCATACACGGCCCACGCCAGGGCGGCGAAGCCCTGCACGCGACGCATGGTGGCCGGCTGGCGGCAGCAGTACGAGCTCGCGAATACCGCCGTCGCGAACCATCCGATCCAGT
Source organism: Gemmatimonadota bacterium (assembly GCA_003221045.1). Lineage (GTDB taxonomy): Bacteria > Gemmatimonadota > Gemmatimonadetes > Gemmatimonadales > GWC2-71-9 > AG41. The sequence continues at coordinate 21,579 of QHUC01000049.1, forward strand.
CGAACTTGGTCATGCGGCGGCGTCCGCTTCGCGGATCGTCAACAGGTCCGTCTGCACCTTGTCCCATTCCTGAAGCACGAGACCCTTCGACTCGAACAGCGCGTGAATCGCCGCCGCGTCCAGTCCGACGATGTCCTCGAGGATCGGCACCAGGACGCTCACCGCGTCATCGGAGATCACCGTGCGCTTCGCGATCTGCGCGAGGTACTTGTTTTCCGACACCGCGATGGTCATTCCGTTCAGGCGATTGACGTGCAGCATCACATGGATGTCCGAGCTGCCGTCGCCGACGTAGACCACGCGGTCATGGCTCACCGGCAGCTGCCCCCGGAGCTGCTCGAGGAGGGCCACCTTGCCGTAGCCCGCGGTGACGCGTTCGATCGACTCGATCTCCCCCGAGACGGGGTGGTAGCGGAACCGCGTTCCGTGGATCTGCTCCGATGGGACGATCCCCTCCAACGCCGATTGGATGACTTCCTGCGGCGCCGCGGAGATGACGTAGAACGTGAAGTCGTACCCGTCCAGCTCGCCCAGCAGGCGCGCCAGCAGCGGCAGGTTCTTCTTCAGGCGCACGCGCTTCCCGACCTCGACCAAGTGTTCCTTGCGGACTAGGGCGTAGGCGGGATCGTGCAGCAGCAGATACGCCAGCTCGGCTCCCTGTTGCACGAGGTGCGTGCGTGACAGGCCCGCGCTCTTCTCGCTGAAGCCCGGGAGGCCGAGCAGCTCGCTCAGCACGATCCCCGAGTCGTTGAAGCTCAGGGTTTGGTCGAAGTCGCTTGCCAGCAGATATCGTTTCATCGGTCGCTTCCGATCATCAGGCTGTCCATGAAGACTCAACGCCCCCACCGGATTCGGCTCCGGTGGGGGCGTGGGCACATCAACGTGCGCACCCAGCGGGCTCGCTCAGGGATTCGTCCCATGGCAATTGAGGTACAACACCAAGTGCGTCATTCCAGGTTCCAGTGTCCCTAGTTCCAGCGCACTCTAGACGGGTGCGGGAGGCCTGTCAAGGTGAGTTGAGCGTGAACAGCTTCGCGACGACCGGCTTTGTGACTTTCCCCATGGCGTTTCGTGGCAGGACTGTTACCGACACGAGCGCGCGCGGAATCTTGTACGGAGCGAGCCGTTCCTTGGCCCACCGTTGCAGGGCGTCCAACGTGAGGCCCTCGCCGGACCCACCGCGCAGCTCCACGGCGGCGCAAATCCGCTCGCCCCACTCCGGGTCTTCGACGCCGACCACGGCGCAGTCCAGCACCGCGGGATGCGTGCGCAAGGTTTCTTCGATCTCGAGCGCCGAAACTTTGTAGCCGCCGGTCTTGATGATATCCACGCTCGAGCGGCCGAGGATGCGATATGCGCCGTCGTCGACGACGGCGACGTCACCGGTGCGGAACCAGTCGCCGCGGAACGCGGCCGTGGTGGCCTCGAGGCGGCGCCAGTACTCCCGAAACACCGTCCCTCCTCGCACCTCAATCTCCCCGGGCGTCCCCTCGGGCACCGGGCGACCCGCCTCGTCCACCAAACGCACATCCACCCCCGGCAGCGGCGTCCCCACGAATCCGGGCCGTCGCGCTCCGTGCAGGGGATTGGAGAGCGCCATGCCGATTTCGGTCATGCCGTAGCGCTCGAGGAGCACGTGACCGCTGATCTCGCGCCAGCGCTCGAGGACTCGCACCGGGAGCGCGGCGGAGCCGGACACCATGAGGCGCATCCCCGGCGGGGCGCAGCCTTTGGACCAGGCGTGGCGGCGGTCCGGCTCCGCTGCCTCCCAGGCGGCGATCAGCTTCCCGTAGATCGTGGGCACCGCCATGAAGAGGGTGAGATCGCCTTGGGCGATGCGCGACCAGACCTGCTCCGCGTGGAACCGGGGGAGCATCTCGCAGCGGGCGCCAGCCCACAGCGCGCATGCCAGAACGTTGATGATGCCGTGGACGTGATGCAGGGGCAGGACGAGGAGGATTGCGTCGTCCGCGCGCCACTCCCACGCGGTGACGAGGCTCGTGATCTGGGCGGCGATGTTCGCGTGCGTCGTCACCACGCCTTTCGGCTTGCCGGTGGTGCCGCTGGTGTAGACCATGAGGGCCCGCCGCCCGTCCGCCACCTCGGGGAGCGGGGAGCGGGGAGCGGTACGCGCCGCTTCATCCGTGGTGACGGTGCGCGATGCGGGCGGACGTTGCACTCTCTCTATGACCGCCGCGAAGTCCGGGTGCACGACGACCACTTCCGCGTCTGCGTCGCGGATCACGTATTCGAGCTCAGGCGGCGGATGGGAGACGGCGAGCGGAACCGCGATTCCACCGGCCCGCCAGATGCCCCACTGGGTGGCGACGTACGCGAAACCGGCCGGCGCAAGGAAGGCGACACGCGCCTCGGCCAAGTCGGTGCGACCGGCGAGCAGGCATG
>QHUC01000079.1 GCA_003221045.1 Gemmatimonadota bacterium
CGAGACCCTTGGCGTCGGGCTCGGTCTGCTCCACCAGGCCGAGCGTCGAGATCTCGCGCTCTCGGGCCAGGGTGAGGAGCTGGGCGGCGCGCGTCTCGTGCAGCCCGCCCGTCACCACCACGCAATCCGGAGGCGGCTCGCGGCGGATCGCCTGGCGCGCCTCGTCGAGCGAGGTCGCGAGCGTGGTGCGGAAGCCCGATTGCTCGAGGGCCGCGTTGATGCGCACGGCGTGCTCGAGATCGTCGGTGGTGACGAGGATGCGGTCAGCCATGCTCGGTACGCGGTGCGCTGTGCGCGGTGTGTGCCCCGGTCACGAGGTCCACCGCGTGGTCCAGCAAATCCTCGAGTACCGCAAGCCCATCGGTCACGCCGCCGGTTGAGCCCGGCAAGTTGACGATCAGCGTGCGCCCGCGCGTGCCCGCCACGCCGCGGGAGAGCCAGGCACGGGGGAACCCGGGCGCGGCCGTCACGCGGAGCGCTTCGGCGATCCCGGGCGCCAGCCGCTCGACGACCGCCTCCGTCGCCTCGGGCGTCACGTCCCGCGCCGTCAGCCCCGTCCCACCCGTCGTGAGAATCACATCCACCTCACCTGAATCGGCCCAGCGGATGAGCTTTCCGGCGATCCGATCGGTCTCGTCGGGCACCACGCTCCGCACCGCCACCTCGTACCCCCGCTCCCCCGCCCACGCGAGGATCGCGTCGCCGGACGTGTCGGCCCGCTGGCCAAGTGCTCCGAGATCCGAGACCGTCAGTATGCCGATTCGCACGCCGCCTATGCCGCCCCTTGCCGCCCGTTGCCGCCCGTTACCGCTTGGTTCTGTGCGGCACGAAAGGTAGCCGAACGACCTCCGCTCCCGCCCGCTTCCCCCGCACGTCGATCGTGAACGCTGTGCCCGCCTTCGCTTGCGGCGTGGGCAGATACGTCATCCCGATGGCGCTGTTCACGGTCGGCGTCACCGTGCCGCTCCGGACCGCGTCCACCCGGGTGCCGTCCACGTACACGTCATATCCGTGCCGGGCCACGACCTTGGGCTCGGTGACCTTGAAGCCCACGAGCCGCCGCTTTGTCCCCTCGAGCTTCTGCCGCTTGAGCGCCGGGAGCCCCGTGAAGTCGGCGCCCTTCTCGAGCTTCACGATCCCCCCGAGGCCCGCCTCGTAGGGGGTCACGGTGGCGTCGATATCGTTGCCATAGAGAGGATAGCCGGCTTCGAGCCGCAGGGTGTCACGCGCGCCGAGGCCGCACGGCTCCGCCCGCCCGGCACCGACGAGGGCGAGCCAGAGCGTTTCCAGGTCGGCCGCGCGGCAATACAGCTCGAACCCGTCTTCTCCGGTGTAGCCGGTGCGAGAGATGAAGCACTGTACCCCCGCGACCTTCCCCTGCGAGCAGTGGTAGTAGGGAATCATCGCGACCCCCACCGGCGTGAGCTGCGCGAGCAGCGTCTCCGCTTGCGGGCCCTGGACCGCGAGCAGGCCCGTCTCGTCCGAGACGTCGCGCAGCCGCACGTTGGCGCCGCGCTTCTGGGCCACGATGTGCGCCCAGTCCTTGGCGATGTTGGCGGCGTTCACCACCAGCATCAGCCGCTCCTCGAAACGGTATACCAGGCAGTCGTCCACGAACGTGCCCTGCTCGGTGAGGATCGCCGAGTACTGCGCCTGCCCGGGACGCAGGGCCCCGACATCGTTGCAGGTGACCTTCTGCACGAAGGCGTTGCGGTCGGGGCCCGACACCTCGAACTCACCCATGTGCGACACGTCGAACACGCCCACGCGCTCGCGTACGGCGCGGTGCTCCGCCGCGATCCCGGACGGGTAGCTCACCGGCATTTCATAGCCACCGTACGGGACCATCTTGGCGCCGAGCGTGAGGTGGATGCGATGGAGCGGGGTGCGCTTGGGAGCGTTGTCAGCCACTCTCGTCTCCGATGAACCGCTAACCCATCAGGGTCGCCAGCAAGGCCTTCTGGACGTGCAGCCGGTTCTCCGCCTCGTCCCACACGCGGGACTGCGGGCCCTCGATCACCTCGGTGGCCACCTCCTCGCCTCGATGCGCCGGGAGGCAGTGGAGGAAGATCGCCTTCGGGTCGGCGAGCCGCATGAGATCGGCGTCTACGGTGTAGCCGCGGAACGCATTGCGCCGCGACTCGGCCTCGCCCTCCTGCCCCATGGACGCCCACACGTCCGTGTTCACCACGTGGGCGCCCTCGACGGCTTCCTCGGGCGCCTCGGTGATCTCGATGCAGGCGCCGGCCGCCTTGGCGCGGTCGAAGATCGGGCGGTTCGGCTCGTAGCCCTCCGGGCACGCGAGCCGCAGCTCGAAGCCGAGCACGTGGGCGGCCTCGATCCAGCTGTTCGCCATGTTGTTGCCGTCGCCCACCCAGGCGATGCGCTTCCCCTCCCAACCGCCGAGCGCCTCGCGAACGGTGAACAGGTCGGCCAGCACCTGGCACGGGTGCGAGAGGTCGGTGAGCCCGTTGATCACGGGAACCGTGGAGTGGTGCGCCAGCTCCACCACCTCGCCGTGGTCGAATGTGCGGATCATGATCCCGTCGACATAGCGCGACAGCACGCGCGCCGTGTCGGGGATCGGCTCGCCGCGCCCGATCTGGATGTCGCGCGACGAGAGGAACAGCGCCTGGCCGCCCAGCTGGTATGTCCCGACCTCGAACGAGACGCGGGTCCTGGTGCTCGACTTGGCGAAGATCATCGCCAGGGTCTTCCCGGCGAGCGGGGTCTCGTGGTAGCCCCCCGTCTTCATGCGGCGGGCGAGGTCGAAGAGCCGAAGGATCTCGTCCCGCGAGAGGTCGGTGACGGCGAGGAAGTCGCGTTTAGCCATGGATTCCCGGGAGGCGAGTCAAAATGACAGTCTACGGCTGCTAATTCTACCTGTACTGAGAGGGCGGGACAAGCGGCGGGTGGGAGTCGGGGCGAATGCCGACCCCTTCATTCAAAGGATGTAGCGCCGCAGATCCTCGTCGTCGACGATCTTCGCGAGCCGGTCGCGCACCTGTGGCGCGTCGAACACCAGCTGCTTGTTGGGCAGCTCGGGCAGGTCGAACAACACGTCCTCGAGCAACGTGGTCATCACGGTGTGCAGCCGCCGCGCGCCGATGTTCTCCATGCGCTCGTTGGCCTTGGCCGCGATCCGCGCGATCTCCTTCACCCCATCGCCCGTGAACTCGAGCGTGGCGCCCTCGGCGGCGCACAGCGCGGCGTATTGCTTGGTGAGCGCGTTCTCGGGCTCCGTCATGATGCGCACGAAGTCCGCCTCGGTGAGCGGCTGCAGCTCCACGCGAATCGGGAAGCGCCCCTGCAGCTCGGGGATCAGGTCCGAGGGCTTGGACACGTGGAACGCGCCGGCCGCGATGAACAGGATGTGGTCGGTGCGCACGTACCCGTACCGGGTCTGCACCGTCGAGCCCTCGACGATCGGGAGCAGGTCGCGCTGCACACCTTCGCGTGAGACGTCCGGCCCCACCGTGCCGCGCTCGCCCGCGATCTTGTCGATCTCGTCGATGAAGATGACGCCGTGGTTCTCGACCCGATCGAGCGATTCGTTCACCACGTCATCCATGTCGACCAGCTTCTTCAGCTCTTCGTCGATCAGGATGCGCCGCGCCTCGTGCACGTGCACGGTGCGGCGCTTCTTCTTCTTCGGCAGCATCTCCTGCAGCA
>QHUC01000080.1:0-2320 GCA_003221045.1 Gemmatimonadota bacterium
GGCGCCCTGCCCGTAGTACTGCAGCTGCCGGTTCAGGTAAACGGACTGGACGCCCGGGAGCGCGGCGATCGCGCTCACCTGCGCCGGTGTCGCGACGCCGGCGACGAGCGCCAGGTTCTTGAACTGCACGACGCCGGCGCCGAGGTTGAGCATGGCGTTCGTCACGGCGTCGCGGTTGTCACGGTCTCGTCGTAGTTGACGATGATCTCGAGGGTCGTGGCCGGCGCAGCGGTGGCGTGCGCCGCGGCGAGCGCCGGGTCGAGCACGCTCGCCTGCAGCCGCAGCGGGCCGGGTCGGGCCGGGGCGGCGACGTCGCGCGGGGCTTCGCACGCGCCCGCGAGCAGCAGACCTACGGCGAGAAGCAGTCGTCTCATGGGTCCTCCTCTGGTCCGGAACGTGTGGTCGGCAGATCGCGACTGGTGAGCGAGCGGGGCAATAGCGATGCCGACGCGTTACGTAGCGGAACGACGGCGGGCGTGTTGCGGGGGCGCTACGTCCTAGTCCCTCTCTCCCGAAGGGAGAGGGGGACTAGGGTGAGGACCTTTTTGGAGGGGGATCAGCGGGGTGAAGACCGGACTGATCAAAAGAAGAACGGCGACTCAGAGAGTCTAGCGATCTCGATGGCCGTCAGGCCCGCGAGCCAGGGCTCCGCGACGTGCATGATGGAGCCGCCCGAGTTCACGCACTCGTTCAAGGTCGGATTCGTAACGCAGTCCGCGAGACCCAACGTGACCCCCAACCAGTGGCCGATGTCGTACTCGGCCGCCGAGCAGTGGAAGTCCTGGGGGTTCGTGAACGTGGTCGGGCAGCCGATGCTGCTCGCGATTGGAGCCGTAATGGCGAACACGGGGCGGAACGGGGGACTCGACGCGACGGCGTTGAAGGTACCAGAGCCGCCGAACTGGCTCAGGCCGTCGCCCGTGAACGGCGCGATCATGACGCGCTGGGCGTATTCCCCCGTGGACAGGAGGACCGGCTGCGGGTAGACGCTGGCGTACGCGTTCCACGCGTAGTCCTGGTACGCGGCGGCGTTGCTCGCGCTGTAGCCGTCCCACTGCGTTGAAGTCATGGGCCATTGGTTGAAGACTACCAGCGGCTGCAGCATGCGGAACGTCTTGCCCACGCGCAGCGCGTACCAATTGCGGGTCGCGAGGAGGACTGACTTGAGGTTCGCGAGCCCCTGGGCCACTGCGGTAACGTCGAAGAAACGGTCGCTCGCGATCGGCATCACCGGGATCACGACGAACTCGTTCGGATACTGGGACAGCGCAGACCAGTGGACGGCGCGCCAGTCGTAGATCCCCACGCCGACGGCCCCCAGGACGTAGTCGGAGCCGAACTGGTCGCGGACGGCGCGCCGCATATCGATCGAGTACTGTGCGCTGCCGACCTGCGCCCGCCAGCCGTACAGATGCCCGGATACCTGCACCGCCGTCGCGGACGAGCCGTGCTGCTGCTGCGCGGCGAGTTGCACGTTGATCCCGAAGTACTGCGAGCCGTCGAACCCCGTTCCGAGCGGCGGGAGGCCGAGCGACGTCATGATTCGGGGTGGGGGTGGGGGTTGCGGGGCCGTCGGTGTCCGGTCGCAGGCGAGTGCCGCGCCGAGGAGGGCCAGCGGAGCCACACGCTTGGCCATACGGGTGAATGCGAGCGGGTGCGCGAACATAGTGTCCTCCGTGGGTGTGGGTCATTACCGTCTTGACGGTCCCACGGTATCGCGGGGCGGTCACGTCCCGATGAAGTGGAGCCGGGCGGGCATCACGTGACCACACCCGGTCACGAACGGCGCGTGACGGACGCCACACGGACGGCCGAAACGACGTATGCTTAGGGGCGTGCCAGCGCCGCTCGACTTTCCCTCTCTCGAGTTGCAGTGCTTCGGGGCCCCGACGGCGCGCCTCGACGGCACGCCCGCACCGGCCAAGGTCCTCTGGCGCAAGCACCTCGCTCTCCTCACCTACCTCGCCCTCTCGCCCGGCCGGACCCGCTCACGCGAGCACTTGCTCGGCCTCTTGTGGCCGGAGAAGAACGAGAGCTACGCCCGCCACTCCTTGAACCAGGCCGTGGCGATCTTGCGCGGGCTGCTCGGCACTGCGCGCCTCCTCACGCACGGCGACTCGCTCACCCTCTCCGACACCGCGCTCGACGTGGATGCCGAGCGGTTCGATGCACTCGTGGATCGGCAACCCGCTGAGGCCGCGCAGCTCTTGCGTGGCGAGTTCCTCGAGGGCTTTGCGTTAGACGAGGCCCCGGGGTTCGATGAGTGGGCGGGGAACACCCGGGCGCGGTTCCATGCGCGGGCCGCCGCCGCCCTCACCGC
>QHUC01000080.1:2353-6427 GCA_003221045.1 Gemmatimonadota bacterium
CGCTTGCCGCCTTCCAGGACTTCTCGGCGCGCATGGCGAGCCAGCTCGGCGAGCGCCCCGGGCGCGCCCTGAGCGATCTCGCTGAGCGGGTGCGGAGCATGCGGTGGCGGCGGTCCACGGCGCTGCGAGCGGTGGAGGAGCCGGCGCTGGTGGGGCGGGAGGCGCTCTACCGCGAGGCGTTCGCCGTGGTCGAGGCGGGCCTGCGCGGCGGTCCGCGCACGCTACTCGTGACGGGCGACCCGGGGGCCGGGCGCACGCGGCTCCTGGTCGAATGCGGGGAGCGGCTCGCGCTGGGCGGCGCGGTGCTCGCGAGCGCCCGGCCGCTCGAGAGCGACCGAGAGTCTCCCTGGAGCACGCTGCGCGCACTGTTGCGCGGTGGCCTGCTCCGCGCACCCGGGAGCACCGCCGTGGACCCCGGCGTACTTGCGGCGTTGGGCGATGCCGCGACGCCGCGCGACGCGGCCGAAATGGCGACTGCCCTCGCCGCGCTGCTCCGCGCGATCGCGGATGAGCAACCGGTGGGCATCAGCGTGGACGATGCCCACTTCGCGGATGGACCGAGCCTCGGCGCGCTCGAGGTCGCGCTGGGCGAGCTGCGGCGGTCCCCGTCCCCGGTGGTGCTGGTCGTGACGGCGCTGCACGGATGGGACGGGATGCCGCGCGAGCTGGTCCGGCTGTCCGCCGCGGTGGGGCGGAGCCTCCCTGGGTCGGCACTCCGCCTGGAGCCGTTCACCGAAGAGGAGGCGCGGCTCCTCGTGCTCGGCTCGAGCCCGTGGTGCCAGGCGGAAGCGGACCGCGATCGCCTGGCGCGCCGGGTGTTCTTCGAGACCGCCGGGAATCCCTTTCTGATCGTGACGCTGTTGCGGGGTCTCGAGCAGGCGTCCGCGCTGCGTGACGAGGTGCTCACCTGGCCGCCGCCACGCGGCACCATCGAGGCGCCGCTGCCGATCGCGGTGCCGAGTCTCGCCCGGCGCGCGATCATGGGGCGCGTGGCCGAGCTCGATCGCGACACCATTCGCGTGCTGCAGGGGGTGAGTATCGGCGTGTCGAGGATCGACGTGGAGCTCGTGGCGGCGCTCACGGGCGCGTCGCGCGACGCCGTCCTGGAGCGACTGGCACTGCTCGAGCGGCGGCACTTCGTGACGTTCGACGGCGAACGCTATACGATCGCGGCGCCGCTCGTGGCCGAAGTCGTGAGCATCGAAGGCCTGCCGCCGGGTGAGTGCCGCTCGCTCCGGATCCGCGCGCTCGACCTGCTGGCCACCCGCCAAGATCCCGAATCGCGTCTGTTTCGAGCACAGCTGCTCGCCCTCACCGGAAGCCACCGTGCTCCATGACTGTCAGCGTTTTGCCACACCTTTGGGCTACGCTCGCTCCGCGGACCGTAGTCTCAACTAGTTAGCGGGGCCCAAAAACTGCCACTTACGGGGCTCTGGCCCAAACCATGGCCCGCAACCGCCACCCCCGTCCTTCCCGCGACGCTCCCCCCTCCGTCGGGCGCGCCATCCTCGGCCTGGCCGCCGCCCTGAGCCTCGCCACCTGCGTGCGCGACACCACCGGTCCGTCGGTCACGGCCACCAAGCTCGACTTCCTCGTGCCGCCGGGCACCCTCGTCGCGGGTCACCAGTTCAGCCCCGCCGTTAAGGTGCGCGCCGAGGACGCCGGCGGGAACAAGGCCGCGGGTTTCGCGGGCGCCGTGACGATCGAGCTCAAGCGTAATCCCGCTGGCGCGACGTTGAGCGGCACCACCACCGTGACGGCCGTGAACGGTGTAGCCACGTTCTTCGACCTGAGCCTCGACAAGGCCGACACGGGCTACACGTTCCAGGCGACGAGCGACGGGCTGCTTGCGATCGCGAGCGCGACGTTCGACGTGGTGCCCGGCCCCCCCAGGCAGCTGGCGTTCACCGTGGAGCCGCCCGACAGCGCAGCCGCCGGTGCCGCGTTCGCGCCGGCGGTGCAAGTGAGCGCGCTCGATGCCGCCGGGAACCTCGTGCCGACCTTCGCCGATAGCGTGACGGTGGCGCTCGGCAACAATCCGGGCGGCGGCACGCTCGGCGGCACCACGGCCGTCGCGGCGGTGAACGGCGTGGCGACGTTCACGACGCTCACGCTCGACAAGACCGCCCCCGGCTATTGGCTGATCGCGACGGCGACCGGCCTCAGTAAGGCGACGAGCAGCGCCTTCGACGTCATCGCGGGGACGGCGACGCAGCTCGTGTTCGGCATCGAGCCCGGGACGACCATCGCGGGCCACCAGATCAGCCCGGCCGTGAAGGTCCGCGCCCTCGATGCGCTCGGGAACCTGGTGCCGGGCTTCACGAGCAACGTCTCCATCGCGCTCGCGAGCAACCCCGGGGGCGCAACACTGAGCGGCACCACGCCCGTGCCAGCGGCGAGCGGCGTGGCGACGTTCTTCGATCTGAGCCTCGATCGGACCGGCACCGGCTACACGCTCACGGCGAGCGCTTCCGGGCTCGCTCCCGCGACGAGCTCCGCCTTTGACATCACGCCGGGCGCGGCACGACAGCTCGCGTTCACCGTCCAGCCGGTGACGAGCACCGCGGCAGTGGCGCTTGCACCGGCGGTGCAGGTCTCGGTGCTCGATGCCTCGGGGAACCTCGTGCCGGCCTTCACCGGGAATGTCGGCGTGACGCTCGGCAACAATCCGGGCGGGAGCACGCTCGGCGGCACCACGACCGTCGCAGCGGTGAAGGGGGTCGCGACCTTCGGGACGCTCACGCTCGACAAGGCCAGCAACGGCTACTGGCTCACCGCCACCGCAGCGGGGCTGAGCACCGCCACCAGCAGCTCGTTCAACATCACACCGGCGGCCGCCACCCAGCTTGCATTCGACATCCAGCCGGGCACGACCATCGCGGGCCACCAGATCAGTCCTGCGGTGAAGATCCGGGCGCTCGACGCGTTTGGGAACGTCGCCACTGGATTTACAGGCGCCTTGAGCGTCGCGCTTGGCGCCAATCCGGGCGGCGCCACGCTCGCCGGCACGACACCGGTCGTCGCCGTGAGCGGTGTCGCCACGTTCTTTGACCTGAGCGTCAACAAGACCGGCACCGGCTACACGCTGACCGCGAGCGCCACCGGGTTTGCACCGGTCACGAGCACGGCGTTCGACATAACGTCCGGCACCCCGACCCAGCTGGTGTTCACGGTGCAGCCGTCCAACGCGGTGGCCGGTGCGCCCATCGCGCCCGCGGTGCAGGTGAGCGCCCTCGACGCGGCCGGGAACCTGGTACCGGCATTCGCGGGCACCGTCACGGTGGCACTCGGGAATAATCCCGGGGGCAGCGCGCTCGGCGGCGCCACGACGGTCGCCACATCCGGTGGAGTCGCGACGTTCTCCACGCTCACGCTGGACAAGACGAGCAACGGCTACTGGCTGACGGCGACGGCCACGGGCTTGAGCACTGCCACGAGCGCCTCGTTCAATGTCACCGCGGGAACCGCGACGCGGCTCGCGTTCGGCACCGAACCGGGGACGACGATCGCGGGCCACCAGATCAGCCCGGCGGTGAAAGTCCGCGCGCTCGATGCGCTCGGGAACCTGGTCCCGACCTTCACCGGCAACGTGAGCATCGCCCTCGGCAACAATCCCGGCGGGGGCGCGCTCAGCGGGACCACGCCAGTGGCCGCCGTGAGCGGCGTGGCCACGTTCTTCGATCTGAGCATCAATAAGAGCGGCTCGGGCTATACGCTGACCGCGAGCGCCAGCGGATTCGCGCCGGTGCCGAGCACGGCGTTCGACGTCACCCCGGGCACGGCGACGCAGCTGGCGTTCACGGTGCAGCCGTCGAATACCATGGCTGGGGCCGTGATCACACCGGCGGTGCAGGTGAGCGCGCTCGACGGCGCGGGGAACCTGGTGCCGAGCTTCACGGGGAATATGACGGTCGCGCTCGGCAACAATCCGGGCGGGAGCACCCTCGGCGGCACGACGACCGTCGCCGCCGTGGGCGGCGTCGCCACGTTCTCGACGCTCACACTCGACAAGACCGCACCTGGCTACTGGCTCAGCGGCACGGCCACGGGGTTGAGCACCGCCACGAGCGGCTC
>QHUC01000050.1 GCA_003221045.1 Gemmatimonadota bacterium
ATCCATCGCGGTCGAGCAGGGGCGCCAGCGCGGCGCCGCGATCGCTGATCCAGTGGACCCATACTTCGCGCCGCATACCTTCGAGCTCTGCTGCGGGCAGGGGTGTCGCGGTCGCCTGCACCAGCGGGGCGGTCGGATGGTAGATCTCGAAGCGCGCCGACAGGCCCGGCAGCTCGTCCAGCGCATGGGCGCGGATCAATAGTTGCGGCAAGTCGTAATCCGCGCTCCCACGAGCGGCCGGCGTCACGAGCGGCAGATACCCGGCGACCGCGCTCGCCTCGTGGGTGGCGAGGGTCCGCGCCGCGCGCATGCGCGCCCAGTGCACGGCGCCGAGGGGTGAGAGGGCGCTCGCGGCGAGGGCGATGATCGCGGCCGTCCGGCGGCGTGCGATCGAGGTCATCGAGTGGCCCCGAGGAGCCGATCCAACTCTCGCGCGGTGGCGTGGGCAGCGCGACCCGGCTCCGCCCCGCCGAGCGTGATCCGATCCATCAACGCCGCCAGCACCGCCTCGACGTCCCGCCATTGCGCGACCCGCGCGCGCCACGCCGGCCGGCCGCGTGCCACAGCGCGCAGGAAGGCCGCCTCCCAGCCGAGCGTATCGGCCGCCGCCAGGGCGCGCGCCGCGGTCGTCACCGCGGGCAGCTCGATCCCGGCGTCACCCCGCGCCGCTCCCGCGACCGAATCGGTGAGGTCCGCCACGAGCTCCACGGCGGCCTTACGCCCGACGATCCGTCCGGGCACCGCGTAGGCAGAGGCGTAGAGCACGGTTACCGGGGCGACCCCGGCGCGATGGGGGATCGCCACGAAGCCCAGTCGCAGTGGACCCGCCAAGGCCGCGGCGCGCAGATCGCGCACGGCTCCGTGGCTCACCGTCATCATCGCGATTTGGCCTGTCACGAACAATCGAGCGTTATCGGTGTCTTCATCGCGCGGGTCGAACGCCCGTGGAGCCAGCCCCTCGCGCGTGACCCAGCGCGCGTACCAACGCAGGGCTGCGATCGTGGCCGGCGCATCGAGACAGCCGGAGGCGCGGCGGCCGTCCGAGCAGAGGACGTCTCCACCACCCGACCAGATCCACGGCAGCCAGAACGCCGGACGCCGGTCAAACGCCGCGCCCCAGACGTCGATCCGCCCATCGCCGTCCGTGTCCCGCGTCAGCCGCCTGGCGATGCGAAGGAAGTCATCCCAAGTCCAGTCGTCGCCGGGATAGGCGATTCCGGACCGGTCGAGCAGGTCCCGATTGTAGACGATCACGAGCGGCGTGTAGCCCCGCGGCAGCGCGTAGACCGCATCGCCACGGCGGAAGATTCCGAGGACGGTCGCATCGTAGCGCGTGAGATCGACGTCCACGCGGGGGAGGTACGGCGCGAGGTCGAGCGCCCCACGCCCTCCTGGGCCTGCGAATGCCGGGACGTCGCCGTCCTCCACGAGGAACGCGTCGGGGGGTGGTTCCTGGGCGAGGGCCGTCGCCAGGCGGCGCCTATAGTCGAACCGCGAGCCCGCCACGTCCCGGGGCACGACCCGCAGACCCGGATGCCGCGAGCGGTAGGGACCGAGCAGCCGGTCCTCGAGCTGGGCGGTGGTATCGTCCGCCCGGTACAGCAGGGCCACGCGCTCGGGTGCGCCCGCGCCGCACGCCCAGCACGCGAGGCACAGCGCGACCGCGCGCGTCACGTGATGCGCTCTCCGGCGGCGTCGAACAAATGAATGTGCTGGCGATCGATTTTCACGCCGACGCGGTCTCCCGGGCGGAAATCGCGCAGGCCCGGGACGCGAGCCACGAGTGGTTGCCCGCCGGCGTCCAGCCGCACCACGGTTTCTGCGCCGAGCGGCTCGACGACGCAAACGTCCGCGGGCCCCAGGCCCTGATCCGGATCGACGAGCCCGACATGCTCCGGGCGGACGCCGAGGTGGATCTCGCCTTCATAGCGCTCCAGGGCCACGGGGATGGACCACACGCCGACGTCCACGAGGCCGCCTTTCCCCCCCGGCTCGCCCGTGCCCCGTCCCCGGCCGGCCAGAATGTTCATGCCCGGGGATCCGAGGAAGCGGGCGACGAACACGTCGGCGGGCCGCCCGTACACGTCCGCAGGCGTGCCGACCTGTCGGAGCCGCCCGCCGTCGAGGATCGCGATGCGCTGCCCCAGGGTCATCGCGTCGACCTGGTCGTGCGTCACGTAAACGATGGTCGCCTTCAGGTCACGGTGCAGTTCGAGCAGCTGAGCGCGAAGCTCCACGCGCAGCTGCGGGTCGAGATTGGAGAGCGGCTCGTCGAGCAGAAAGACGCGGGGCTCGCGCACGAGTGCCCGGCCCAGCGCCACGCGCTGCCGCTCGCCGCCCGAAAGCTGTCCTGGGTGACGGTCGAGCAACGCGGCCAAGCCGAGTCGCGCCGCCGTCGCCTGCACGCGCCGCGCCACCTCCGCGGCCGGCACGCGCCGCACCTCGAGACCGAAGGCGATGTTCCCGCGCACGGTGAGATGGGGATACAACGCGTACGTCTGAAATACCATCGCCACGTCCCGCTCGGCGGGTGGGAGCGAGGTCACCTCACGGTCGTCGATCAGGATCTCGCCGTCGCTGGGCTCCTCGAGGCCGGCGACGCAGCGCAGCATGGTGGACTTGCCGCTTCCCGAGGGACCGAGCAGCACGAAGAGCTCGCCGTCCTGAATCTCCAACGACAGCCCGTCCAGCGCCGGCCGGCCGTCGGGGGTGTGGCGTTTGGCGAGGCGGCGCAGGGTGACCGACGCCATGGGAGGTGGACTAGCGCGTGGGAAGTTTGAACTCGACCGGCATCTGGAAGCGCACGGGCACGGCGCGTCCGGCGATGCGCGCCGGCGTGAAGTGCGCCGCCTGGAGATAGATTTTCGCGGACTCGTTGAACCGGGCGTCGGTGCTCTCGATGACGCGCACCGTGCCCTCCTCCACTTGGCCCGTCGTGTCGATCACGGCCTCGACCACGACGCGCCCGGTCACTCGGGCCAGAAGCAGGGGTGCGGGATACGTGAGCACCGGGCCCGAGATGAGGTGCGGTCGTTCCTGCACGTCCTCGACTCGATACACGTCGCCCGCGACGTGCAGGGTCACCGGCGGCTGCGACTCGAGGGAAAACTCGACCGGGATGTCGACCAGCGCCTGCACCACGCGCCCGCGCACACGCCCGGGTCGAAACAACGTCTGCGACACCATCGCGCGCGCGGCGGCCACGAGCACCGAATCGGAGCCCCTCGTCACGATCATGGTGGACGGCTCGGGGTTTCCCGCGCTGTCGATCACGAGCCGCACCACCACGACGCCGTCGCTGCCCCCTTCGGGATACTTGAGCGGGGGCGCGAGCACGATTTCCGGGGGTTCGTCGAGCTCCTTCATCCCGTACACCCGATCGGGCGGAGGCGGCGGCGGTACGAAGGGCGCCGAGCCGCACGCCGCCGCCGCGAGCACCAGGCCCACCAGGGGGATCGCCCTCATGCCGAACCTCCGTTTACAGCGTCGCAATCCGGCGTAAGAGCTCGGTGTCCTCGCGTCGGGCACCAAGCTCCGCTTCGATGTGGCTCCAGCGCAACGTGCCCTGCCGATCGACGAGGAAATAGGCGCGCTTCGAGTAGAAACGGTCCTCCAGCAACACCCCGTATGCCCGGCTCACCTCCCGCCGGAAGTCGCTCAGGAGCTCTTGCCGCATGCCGTACTTGGCCCTGTATTCGCGCAAGGTCGGCACCGAATCGACGCTGACGGGGAGCACCGTGGTGCCCGCCCGCTCGAACGCATCGTAGTCCTCGCTGAAGGCGCAATTCTCGGCGGTGCAGGTGCTCGTGAATGCCAGGGGAAAGAAGGCGACCAGGACGTGCGCCCGGCCCCGAAACGTGGAAAGTGTGATGTCCGTCCCCGCGGTCGACGGGAGCGTGAAGTCCGGGGCCGCGGCGCCAACGCGGGGCTCGGCGGTGCGAGCAGTCACGGTCACGACGGCGTCTCCTCGAGATGACCCGGGCTCGGAACGGAGTGAGTCCCCGGGGGGTTTGGACAGTAATCAATGTCATCGCGAGAGTCTTGGCGGGCAACCCACCCATGTGCCGTTTGAAATCGGCTCGCGGCCCGTGCATCTTACCCGCGCCCGCCACCCCGTGGCCCAGAGAGGAGTGGTCGAGCTATGACGAAGCTGAAAGAACGGAACGTCGGTCACACCGCGAAGGAGCCGATCATGGCGCATACCCTGCCGGCGCTCCCCTACGATTTCGGAGCGCTCGAGCCGTTCATCGACACGCAGACCATGCAGATCCACCACGGGAAGCATCATCAGGCATACGTGAACAACCTGAACGCCGCGCTCGACAAGCATCCCGAGCTGCACAAGAAGACGCTCGAGGAGCTCCTGCGCGGGATCAACACCGTCCCCGAGGATATCCGCACGGCGGTCCGCAATAACGCGGGCGGTCATCACAACCACTCGCTGTTTTGGACGATCATGGCTCCCGCCGGCAAAGGTGGGGGCGGCGAGCCCACCGGCGCGCTGGCAGACGCGATCAAGAAAACCTTCGGCGACTTCGCCAAGCTCAAGGAGCGGGTGTCCACCGCGGGGGCAACCAGATTCGGCAGCGGCTGGGCGTGGCTGGCGGTCGCGAGCGGGAAGCTCGAGGTGTTCAGCAGCGCGAACCAGGACAGCCCGCTGATGGATGGAAAGATCCCCATCCTTGGCCTCGACGTGTGGGAGCATGCGTATTACCTCAAGTATCAGAACCGGCGCCCCGACTACATCTCGGCGTGGTGGAATGTCGTCAACTGGCCTGAGATAGGGAGAAGGTTTGAGGCGGCGAGGAAATAGGCGGCAGAGGCTAGATGTAATTGACGAAGACGCTGGTCTGGTTCCACGCCCGTTTACGGGCCGATGCCGAGCCGCGAGTTGACTCGCGCACTCCGAGCGGGAGCCCTGCGTTTTAGCCTTCGAGCGGTTCTGTAAAAACGTCCGCGCTGCCGTCCGCACCATAGCGCACGATCACTCGCCACGGGCGGCAGCAGACGGTGCAGTCTTCGACGTACTCCTGCTCCGACCCGCCCCCCGGATCGAGACTGAGCTCATTGGCTTCGCCACAATGCGGGCAGACGACGAGGACCGCGTCGTCCGCGGTGCCGTCGCCGAGCGGGAAGTCGTCCTCGTCCGGTGGATCCAGGTCGGAGGGCTCGGCGATCATCGTTGTTCAAGCGCTGCGAGCGCCGCCTCGTGCAGCACGCCGTTCGAGGTCACCAGACTCGTTGCATGAATCGAGCGCTCCCCGGTGAGACTCGTCGCCCGCCCACCCGCTTCCTCCACGATCACCTGGAGCGCCGCGATGTCCCACGGATGCATGACCGGGTCGACCGCGATCTCGCCCGCCCCTTCCGCCACCAACATATGCTGGTAGAAATCGCCGAACCCACGGGTACGGCCGACCTGCGCCACCAGTCTCGCGAAGCCGGGCGGTGGGCCTCCTTCCTGCGCGCCGAGGTTTCCGTGGAGCAGCAGGGCATCGTGGAGGGACGCAACCGTCGACACGTGGAGCCGGCGGCCGCCACGAAACGCGCCGCGCCCCCGCGCGGCGTGCCACCGCGCGTGCAGCCCCGGCGCGCTCACGACGCCCGCGAGGACCTCGCCTCCGACCTCAATCGCCAGCAGTGTGGCGAACACCGGAATCCCCCGCACGAAGTTTCGCGTGCCGTCGATCGGATCGATAATGAGCCGTGAGGCGCAGGTGCCCGCCGCACCCTGCTCTTCTCCCAGCACGCCCAGCTCGGGATGACGCTCCTGCACAACGGTACGGGCCATCGTCTCGATCGCCTGGTCCGCCTCGGTGACGGGGCTGCGGTCCGCCTTTTCCTCCACCCGGAGGTCCGCGGCGCGAAACCATCGGCCCGCCAGCTCGTCGGCACGGTCGGCCAGCTCGACGAGGAAGGACAGCCAATCGGTCACAGCCGCATTTTGTCGATCAGCGCCTGAAACCTCGGCTCTCCCCGCAGCGGATCGAGGAGCGGGTTGACCCGGAGGTACGCCAACCAGCCGCGGCGCTCTTCGAGTGCACGTTCCATCCAGTCGAGCGCATGCTGAGGGTCGTCGAGCCCGATGTACAGCGTGGCAAAGGCGACCGGAGAGACGTAGTCTACTCGGCGTTGGGCCTCGAGGTCGGCAAGCAGACCTTCCGCCTCGGCACGCTTGCCCGTCCGGGCGAGCACGTAGCCCAGCGCGGCGGTCGTGTAGGTCGCCGCCCCGGGCAGCGTCATCCCCTCCCGCAGCACGCGCTCCGCCTCGGCCCAGTCGCCTTGATACGCGAAGACCAGGCCGAGGATCCGATACGTCTCCGCCGCCGTCGGGTTCATGGCGATCGCGCGGGCCAGGTGATAACGTGCCTGGTCGTACCGGCGGGCGTAGTAGCAGAGCCACCCTACGGTGCGCCGAATCGACACGGAAGCGGGGTCGAGCTCGAGGGCCGTGTGCGCTTCGACCAGCGCTTCCTCCAGTCGGCCGTGAGCCGCGAACCAGAACGCGTACCATTGGTGCGCGGTCGCGTAACGCGGGTCGAGCTCCACCGCCCGGCGGAACTCCTGGCCGGCAGCCTCCCAGTCCCAGTCGTAAATGAACACGCTCCACGCGAGCGAGGCGTGCGCCTCGGCCACGGTCTCGTCGAGCTCGAGCGCCTTGCGGGCGTACTGCTTGGCGAGCGCGAACCCCTCGGCGACGGGGACGCTGCGATAGTCGAGCTGCAGGGCGTACGAGTCGGCGAGGCCGGTATAGGCCGGCGCGTAGCGGGGGTCCTCCGCGATGGCCTGCTCGAAGTAGCGAATCGCCTCCGTAATCCCTTCCTGGGTGCGCGTGTTCCAGGCGAAGCGGCCCCGCAGATAGAGGCCATACGCCGCGATGCTCTCGGTGTAGCGCTTGGGACTGGGCGCCGCGAAGTCGGCGAACGAGGTGACCCGCAGCGTATCCACGATGGTGCGGGCGATCTCTTCCTGAATCGCGAACACATCGGCGAGCGTGCGATCATAGCGCTCGGACCAGAGGAGCTGGCCGTCCTCGGTCGAGCTGAGCTGCGCGGTGATGCGGAGCCGTTCGCCGGCCCGGCGCAGCGTACCCTCGAGCACCCACGCGGCGCCGAGCAGGGCGCCGATGGCGCGGACGTCCTGCGGCTTTCCTTTGAGCGCGAACACCGACGTCCGCGAGGCGACCCGCAGCCCCTCGACCTTCGCGAGCGCATTGATCAACTCGTCGGTGATGCCATCGCTCAAATAC
Organism: Gemmatimonadota bacterium; assembly: GCA_003221045.1. Lineage (GTDB taxonomy): Bacteria > Gemmatimonadota > Gemmatimonadetes > Gemmatimonadales > GWC2-71-9 > AG41. The sequence goes on from QHUC01000050.1 coordinate 7,250, forward strand.
TCGTTCTCGCGATCCGGGCTCGCGTTCACGAACGGGAGCACCGCGATCGATCGGCCGATGACCGAGCCGATGGCGCCCGGGGACGGCTGCTCGCGCTGGAGCGCCGCGACGAACTCGGCCACGGTCGGGAACCGCTCGCCGGGGTCCTTAGCCAGTGCCCGGGCCAATGTGCGCTCCACGTGTGCCGGCGCGTCGGGTCGCAGCGCCCGCAACGGGCGAGGCACGTCCGTCACCTGTTTCGCGATCGTGGCGCGCGACCCCGATCCCCGCACCGGCGGCGTGCCGGCCAGCATCTCGTACACGACGCACGCGAGGCTGTAGATGTCGCTCGCGTTGCTCAGATGCGGCTCGCCACTCGCCTGCTCGGGGCTCATATACTCGGGAGTCCCGATGGCGATACCGGCCTCGGTTATCCCTTCCGTTCCCGATACGGAGTAGACCTGCGCGACCCCGAAATCGGCCAGCAGGGCGTGTCCGTCGGCGAACAGGACGTTCTCGGGCTTCACGTCCCGATGGACGAACCGGTTGCGATGCGCGTAGTCGAGCCCGGCACCGACTTCCTGCGCGATCCGCAGCGTCTCTTTGATTCCCAGCTGTCGCTCGACGTCCAGGCGCTCGCGGAGCGACCCGCCCGGGATGAACGGTTGCACGTAGTAGAGCATGCCGTTCGCCTCGCCCGAGTCGATGAGCGGCACGATGTGGGGATGGGAGAGTCGCGCGGCGATACCAATTTCTTGCAGGAACCGCTCGGCGCCGAGCGACGCCGCGAGTCCCGGCCGCAAGACCTTAATGGCGACCTTCCGGCCGTGCTTCTTGTCTTCGGCCAGGTAAACGGTCGCCATGCCCCCGCGCCCGAGCTCCCGCTCGACCGCATACCGGTCGGCGAGCGCGGAGGCGAAAGAGGCGAGCATCTGGGCCATGGGGATAATGGAGCGGATGGGATTCGAACCCACGACCCCCTGGTTGCAAACCAGGTGCTCTCCCAGCTGAGCTACCGCCCCGAACGAGAGGGAAGATAACGGGTTAAGATGCGGCTGCGCCGGCGCCATCCGCCGCCTTGCGCGTGGATGGTGGTCTCCAATGGGCCGACGTGTCTCTCGTCCCTCGCCGGTACATCGACCGGGCGACCGCCCCCTACGTGGGACCGTACTTCGTGCTGATCGACGCGGGACGGAGGCATTGATCGCGGGGCGGGTTTGCGACATCGCTCGACGGCCGCTACCGTAGCCCGATGGGCGCCCGCATCACGTGCATCGCCGCTGCCGGCGTGGTCGCCGCCTGTCACTCGGGACCCGCCCCCCTCCGCCTCGGCACGACCTACACCGTGCAGCAGTCCGGAGCGCTGGCCGTGCTCGAGTCGCTCTGGACCGGTCCGCACCTGGTGACGGTTATTGCGCCCTCGGGTCAGATCCTGCGGGCCGCGGCGAGCGGCGACCTGGACGTGGTGATCACCCACGCGCCGCCGCTCGAGCAGCGGCTCCTGATCGGGCCGGGGCACGCCTTGCTACGCTGCCCGCTGGTCGCCAGTCGCTTCGCCGTCGTGGGGCCAGCGTCGGATCCGGCGGCGGTTGGCACCGCGACGAGCGCGGCCGAAGCGTTCCGTCGCATCGCCCGGACGGGTGGACCGTTTGTCTCGCGGGGTGACTCGTCGGGGACGCACGTGAAGGAACTGGCCCTGTGGCAAGCGGCCGGCGTCAAGCCGACGCCGCCCTGGTACCTCGAGTCGGGCGCCGACCAGGTCGCCACCCTTCACCTTGCCGACGAGCGCCGGGGGTACGCCCTCGCGGACCTGCCGACGTACGCCCGACTCGGGGGGACGCTGGCGGCGCGCGTTCTCTTCGCGGCCGACACGACACTGACCAATCCGTACACCCTGTACGTGGTCCGTCGGCCGAATTTGCACGCCGCCACGGCGTCCTTCGCGTCGTGGGCGATGGCGCGCGGCCGCGACGGAATTCTGGCGCTGCGCTTGGGCGACGGCACGCCGGCCTTCGTCACGCGCGCCGGCGGCTGCGGCGCTATCGGGAAACCGTGAGGGAGTATCCGGCGAGGGGGCGCAGCTGGAAGTCGGAGGACGCCGCGACGCTTTGCACCGTCGCGGTGTACTGCGCCACTTTGTCCACGTCCGCGACCCCGATCGTGACGATCGCAGTGTTTGTGAGCGGCCCCGTGACGGCGAGCTTCGTGGTCGTGGACAGCGGTGTGGAGAACACGTCAAGGCCGGTGCCGGCCGTCACGCGCGTAAGGGCTTGCGGACCGGTGACCGTTAAGAGAATCGCGCCGTCGGCGCCGGCGTTGGGCGTCTGCAGCGATATGGTGAGCACGCCCGCGACGGGGCCGGTGCCGTTGCTGCAGCCCCCTGCTCCGGCGAGCAGGATGGCCGCCAGGACTCCTCCCGCAAACCGCTTCATCGGGGCGCTCCCTTCTTCGTAGTCACGCCGCCCAGCAGCGCGCGTTGCTGGGCGCTGAGCGGCGCCCGCGTGGCCTCTACCCAGGCGAGGAAGTCCCCGAGGTCAAACGTGCCGTTGTTGTTTCCCAGCTGGTCGAGATCCGAAAGCTGTGCGGCCGTCAGCGCGCTCGTCCCGGTCAACAGCTGCGCCACTACCTCCGCGGTGTTGAATGGCTCGAGGAATACCGCTCGCACCGAGTACGGCCGGGTCATGGGCAGCGTGATCGACACGTGCTTCGTGACGGTGTCCCCCGCCCAGCCCACGAAGGTCCGCAGGGAGCTCGTATCGGTGGCGGTGAGCGTTACCGCGGTGCCCTCGGTGACGAACGTGTCGGTCGGCACCGACGCCGTGATTTTGCCGCCGAGCGTGGTCGTGTAGCTGATCCGGTGCGCGCGCGCCAGCGTGACGGTGAGCGTGTCCGGCGTCGCGCTCGCGATATAGGTGAAGCTGCGCGGCTGTCCGCCGGACCACTGCACGAACGTCTGCCTGGTCCGCCCGCCCGCGGTGAACTGGGTGTCCGCCACGCTGACCGTGTGACTCGAGTTGGGCGACAGGAAGTCGCGGAACACGTGGTACGCCACGGCGTCGAACTGGATGAGGGCCGTCGTATCGGTCGCCCGCACCACCCACACGGGGTAAGCCACCCGGAATTGTATGGCGCCGTTCGGTACGAGCTGCGTGATCTGATCGAGCACGAGCCCGGCGGGGAGGCCGTCCACGTTTCGAAGCGCCGCCGGAGTACTGGTCGGAGTGAGGGCGACGTTCCCGGTCGTGCCCGGATAGGGGTCGCCCGCGTCGCCGCGGTCAGAGCAGCCGACAAGCGGCGTCGAGGAGCACCGGGTGCCGTTGGGATTGGCATCGAGGTTCGCGAAACCGTCCGCCTGCACCAGGGCGAGGCCGTGGATCGGCCCCGCGTTGACGCGATTGTCCTGGTCGATGCCGTGTTGGGCGATCTGCTCGGAGTCGACGTGATACACGACCAAGCCACCGCCGCACGCGGGCGGTGCGGCCGCGTGATACCACACCTGGCAGTGATACTGGATCATCGAGCTGTCGGATTCCACCGCCTGGCGGTTCTCGAGCAGGAAGTACTCACCGCGCGGGTTCGCCCCATCCACCGGGAGGAAGAAGGCCGTGTCGGACGTCGGCACGGCACCGAAGCTGTACGTGCCGCCCGTGCCGAGCGGCACGACCGTGACCCACCCGAGCTCGTTGAGCGACCAGGCGTCCATGCGCGAGGGGCTGAAGGGGGAGGTGTAGTTGCCCTCGCCCATCAGGCTGTACTCACCGATGCCCTCGGTGTTCTCATCGGTATCGTACAGATCGGGCAACCCGAACCCATGCCCAGTCTCGTGCGCGACCGTGCCGATCGGCATGATCTGAGTAGAGTCACACGACCCCTCGCCCCCCACCCCGCTCTCGAGGATGTAGTCGGACACGAGGACGTGCACCGACCGGCCGTTCACGACCGTCATCGAGTGCGTCGTGTAGGGTGCCCCGGTGAGGGCGAAGCGATGCGCCCAGAGATGATTGTTCGTCGCGCCGCCGCACGCCCCGTCCAGGGCTGGCTGGATGAAGGCCACGAGATCCACGTAGCCGTCTCCGTTGAAGTCGTACTGCGTCCAGTCGACCTGATCGTCGAGTTTGCGCAGCGCCTCGCGCAGCCCGGCTTGCATCCGGAAAATCGCGGTGTCGCTGAACAGCCCGTTGCAATTGCTGTTGCCGTACGGATTACCGCTGCACGTCCCCGCCGTACCGGTGTAGGTCACCTCGTTCGAGTCGAGCGCCGCGTAGCCATAGGTTTGCCCCTGCACGCTCAGCAGGCCGTTCGACATCTGCTCGTAGAAGCTGCGGTAGGTGTACGGACGGCCCGCGGAAGCGCCGGTCGGCGCGGCCGCGAAGAGGACCTGATCGTACTGCGTGCTGTTGCGGAGCTGAGACGCCTGCGTGTCCTTGAACTTGAAGATGATCGCCGGAACCTTGAGGACGCCCGACACCGCGACATTGGAGCGTAACGGCACGCCGCCGGCGAGCGCGGCGCCGCCTCCGGTCGCCATCGGCGCATTCAGCGCCCCAAAGCTCCGGCGCGACAACAGACGGCGCCGCAGGGCACGCACGGCACGCGCGTCGCGGCGCCACACTCCGTCGCGGCGGAAGTCGAACCCCGGGATTTCGCGGCGGAAGCCACGCGGAGATGGCCGCTGCGGCAAGGATGTCGGTTGCTGCGCGCGACCCGAAGCCGGAAGGGCCAGCGCGCACAGCACGGCCGCCAGCACGATACGAGGTGCCACGAGAACCCTCAGAATGTGGGAGAACGGGAGCCTGGGATCTCGGTCTAGCCTACGCCCGGGGCCCGGACGTAGCTGTGCGGTGCCTCACACCTCGGCCCGCCAATATTACCCCGAGTGCCATGAATCCGATCACTCCGCCCACGACCTTCGCCTCGTAGATCCACGGCGTCGCCTCGTCTGCCGGCGGGACGAAGCCGAGCACGATCGAGAACAGCACCGCGGCGAATCCCACGAGTCCCACGAGAGCCGTGCGAGTGTCACGCGAGCGTCGCAGCCGGAGGTACGCCGCGAAGAGGTACAGGTAGGGGATGAAGAACAGGATCAACGTCGTCTGGGTGAGCACGAGATACGCGTTCTTCACCGTCGAGCCCGCGAGGCTCGCGATCACGAAGAGAGTGGCGACCACCCCTTGTGTGAGCAGCCCTACGTACGGTGTCTCCCAGCGCGGGTGGATCCGGGCGAACGCCGGCGGCAGGGCCCCGTCCACCCCCGCGACGAACGGCAGGCGCGCCGAGCCCGCGAGCCACGCTCCGACGCCGCCGAGGTTGCCGAGCACCAGGAGGATCGCCACGATCGCCGCCGCCGGCGCGAGCCAGGGGGCGCCGAGCCGCTCGACCAGCGCGGCCGTGGCCTGCGGCATTCCGTTCGTGATGCTGACGGTCTCGTGCGGCAGCGCGACGAGCATCGCGGCCGTCCCCACCACGTACATGACGACGATCGCGAAACCCGAGAGCGCGATGCCGCGGCGGAGGGTGCGCGCCGGATCGTGGATCTCGTCTCCCAGCGTCGGCGCGAGCTCGAGGCCGGCAAAGGCGAAGGTCATGGTCGCGAACAGGTTGATGGACTGGAGGTCCAGATTCGCGGGCAACAGCCCGCGCGCGCTGAAGGGCGTGGCGCTGCCGCGCGCCGTGAGGGACCAGATCGCGAGCCCGACAAAGATCAACCCGGGCAGCCATGTGCCGTGGCCGCCGAGATTCTGGAGTCGCTTTCCCACGCGCAGGCCGACCACGTTCATCCCCACGGCGAGCCAGAGGCCAGCGAGTGAGACCAGTGCGATGAATCCCGTATCCTCCCCCAGATGCGCGAAGCGCGGCCCCGCGGCGTAGGCCGCGATGGCCGCGGTGGTGACAAGCAGGGACGGAAAATAGAACAGGTTGTTCACCCAGTACCCCCACCCCGCCACGAAGCCGTGCACGGGGCCGAAGGCGCGCTGCACCCAGCGATAGATCCCGCCCGCACCCGGATCGATGTCGGCCAGCTCCCGGACCGCGGCCGCGGAGGGCAGGAAGAAGATCACCATCGCCACGAGCCACAGGCCGAGGCTCGCGAGCCCGAACTGACTCGCGGCCGTGGTGAGCCAGCGCAGGCCGACGATCGCGGAGATGTTGAACAGCACCACGTCGCGGAGCCGCATGACCCGGGGGAGCTGTTGACTCACGTGCGCGAACGCGAAATCAGTGCGCGGTGGAGTGCACCGCGGCGGCGAGCCACCCGATGCCGCTGCCCAGCGCCGCTCCGCCAATGACATCCGTGGGAAAATGCTTACCGGCGGACACGCGCAGCACGGCTACCCCGAGAGCCGCGCCATACGCCAGCACGGCATTCCGGCTGCGGCGTGGTAACCGTTCCCGCCCTGCCATCACGACGTACGATGTCGCTGCCGCGAACGCGAGCGATGCATGCCCGGACGGGAAAGAGCGCCTGTTGTCAGGATCGGAGGCCGCCGCGGGAGCAGCGGCGGTATAGAGGACCGGACGGCTGCGGTGCGCGAACACCTTGACCCACTCGGTCGCCGCGAACGTCCAGCCGAGCGCGTTCGAGAACACGGCGACATCCCCGCGCGCTTGCGCGGCGGTCGCCCCGTCGAGCGCCGCGATTCCCGAAAACCCGATCAACCCGACGAGCGCGACGGTGCTGGCGGTGCCCGCCGTTCCGGATAAATTGTGCAGCGCGATTCGATCGAACCGGGAGAGAGACGCGGGATCGCATGGCACGGGGTTGCCACACGGCGGCGCGCCGTTCGGAAGGCCTGCCAGATGCGGTATCGCCCCCAGGGCGCCCGCGGCAACGACCGATGCCCCGTCCCACCATGTGACCCGATACGGCGCTTGCGCCGCGGCGGCGCGAGCGAGGAGAACGAGCAGCGTACACGGCGCGGCGAACCGACGCATTCGGGGTCTCGTTGGAAACGGGCGGTCTTCAACTTACGTACTGGCGGCCGCACGTGCTCTAACGGCGCATCTCGTGTGGCCTTGCAGTTTTAGGGCCTCACCACTAACCTGTAGGCTGCATTTTTCTCCAATCTCGCGCCCGGGGGCCCCGTGAATACCGAGACCCTGCAGCACGTCGCCCTGTTCGACAAGTGCAAGACCTTCACCAAGGCCCGGGAGCTGCAAGCCGTCGGCCTCTACCCGTATTTCCGCCCCATCTCGCACTCGGAAGACACCGTCGTCGTGATCGAGGGCAAGGAACGGATCATGATGGGCTCCAACAACTACCTGGGGCTCACGCATCATCCGGAGGTGCTGGCGGCGGCCAGACAGGCGCTCGAGCGCTACGGGTCGGGCTGCACAGGCAGCCGGCTCTTGAACGGCACGCTGGACCTGCACGAGCGCCTGGAGCGAGAGCTCGCGGAGTTCTTCGGCAAAGAGGCGTGCCTCGTCTTCTCGACCGGCTACCAGGCTAACCTCGGGGTCATCTCGGGGCTGGTGGGACGCGGCGACGTGGTCTTCCTCGACAAGCTGGACCACGCCTCGATCGTGGACGGCGCCAAGATGTCCTACGGCGATACCGTTCGCTTCAATCACGGGGACCTCGGGAACCTCGAGCGCAAGCTGCAGCACGTTCCGGCCGGGACCGGGATCATGATCATCGTCGACGGCGTCTACTCGATGGAGGGGGACATCGCCGACGTTCCGAACCTGCTCAAGATCGCCCAGAAATTCGGCGCGGCGCTCGCGATCGACGATGCGCACGCGGTCGGCGTACTCGGCCCGCGCGGGGACGGCACGGCCGCTCACTACGGCCTCACCGACGAGGTGGATCTGATCGTCGGCACGTTCTCCAAGTCGCTCGCGTCGATCGGCGGGTTCGCCGCGGGGTCGGAGAGCGTGATCCACTTCCTGAAGCACAACTCGCGTCCCTTGATCTTCACGGCCGCGCTCCCTCCCGCCAATACAGCGGGGGTGCTCGCCGCGCTGCATATCCTGCAGCGGGAGCCCGAGCGGCGCGAGTGCCTGTGGCAAAACACGCGGCGGTTGCAGAACGGGCTGCGAGCGATCGGCTTCCACATCGGTGCGACCGAGACGCCGATCGTGCCCGTGCTCATCGGGCCGCTCGAGAAGACGTTCCTGTTCTGGCGCAAGCTGTTCGAGGCCGGTGTGTTCACGAACCCCGTCGTTCCGCCGGCGGTGCCGCCGTCGCAGTGTCGGCTCCGTACCAGCCTGATGGCGACTCATAAGCCGCAGCAGATCGATCACGCGCTGGAGGTATTCGCCCGGCTCGGGAAAGAGCTGGGGGTCATCTGAGCGCTCCGCAGATCGTGCCCGTCACGGACGGGCGCGGTCTGGATCGGTTCATCGCTTTTCCCTACGACCATTACCGCGGCGACCCGCTGTGGGTCCCGCAGTTGCGGATGGACGTCCGCACCCTGTTATCGCCCGCCAAGAACCCGTTCTTCCAGCACGCTGAAGCCCAGTACTTTGTCGCCCAGGACAACGGCCGGGTGGTGGGCCGCATCGCCGCCATCAAGAACGATGCGCACACCCGCGAGCACGGAGACCGGGTGGGATTCTACGGCTTCTTCGAGTCGGTGGACGAGCAGCCGGTGGCGGGCGCGCTGTTCGACGCGGCCGGCCGCTGGCTCCGCGACAAGGGCTTCCGCGTGATGCGCGGGCCGATGAGCCCCTCCGTCAACGACGAGTGCGGTCTCCTCGTCAAGGGCTTCGAGACGCCGCCGACCCTGATGATGCCCCACAACCCCTCCTACTACGTGGCGCTGCACGACCGCTACGGGTTTGCCAAGGCGAAGGACCTGCTCGCGTTCGAGAGCGCGGGCGTGCAGATGCCGGAGCGCATCTCCCGCGCCGCGAAGGTGATCGCGGAGCGGAAGGGCATCACCCTCCGGCCGCTCAACATGAAGCGGTTCCAACAAGAAGTGGAACTGGTCAAGGCCCTCTACAATCAGGCGTGGGAGCGCAACTGGGGATTCGTCCCCCTCACCGAGGCGGAGATCGATCACCTGGCCAAGCAGCTCAAGCCGATCGTCGTCCCGGACCTGGTGTGCTTCGCCGAGCATGGAGGGAACGTCATCGGGTTCGCCGTCGCCCTGCCCGACCTGAATGTGGCGCTCAAGCACAATCCGTCAGGTCGCTTGTACGGCATCCCGAAAATCCTGTGGTACGCGCGCAAAATCCACCGCTGCCGCATCCTGCTGCTCGGCACCCTGAGGGAGTACCGCATGAGCGGCATCGACGCTCTGATGTACCACTGGATCTGGACGAAGGGCGCCGTGCTCGGCTACACGTGGGGGGAGGGCGGTTGGATCCTCGAGGACAACACCGCCATGGTCAACGCCGCCCACCAGCTCGGCTTCCGTCCCTACAAGACGTACCGGATCTACGACAAGTCCCTGTGAAGGCGTTCGTCACCGGCGGGACGGGGTTCGTCGGTGCGCATCTCGTGCAGGCCTTGCGGGCACGGGGCGACGAGGTGACCTGTCTGGTCCGCAACGCGGCGAAGGCGCAGGCGCGTGGCTGGAGCCACGTGCGCGTGATCCGCGGAGACCTGGACGACGCCGCAGCGCTCGCGCAGGGGTGCGAGAATGCCGAGGTGATCTATCATGTCGCCGGGCGCATCAGCGCGCGCGATTTGGACGAGTTCATGCGGGCGAACCGCGACGGAACCGCCAACGTGCTCGAGGCCGCGGGGTCGGCGTGGCCAGGCCGGTTCGTCCTCGTTTCCTCCCTCGCGGCCGGTGGGCCCACGACGCCCGGGCAGCCGATCGACGAGTCCCGCCCGCCATCGCCCGTCACACCCTATGGGCAGAGCAAGCTCGCGGCCGAAGTGCTGGTGAAGGCGATGGCCCGCGCGTGGACGATCGTCCGGCCGCCCGCCGTGTACGGCGAGTGGGACCGCGAGTTTCTCAAGGTCTTCCGGCTGGCCCGGCTCGGCTTCGCCACGGTGTTCGGTGACGGCAGCCAGGAGCTGTCGGTCATTTACGCCGGGGACCTGGCGACCGCGCTGGTGGCGGCGGCCGTGTCGCCTGCGGCCGCCAACAGGACGTACTACGCGGCGCACCCGGCGGTGACGACGAGTCGGGAGCTCGTCCGCTCGATCGGACGGGCCGTGGGGCGGGAAGTGCGCGTCCTGCCGCTGCCCGGCCCATTGGCCCGCGGGCTCTTGTGGACCATCGGCTCGATCGCGCATGCGACGCGCCGAGCCACGTTGCTGTCGGCCGACAAGGCGGCGGAATTCCTCGCCCCCGCATGGACGTGCCGGGCCGACGCGTTGGTCCACGACACCGGCTGGCGCGCGCGGACCGATCTGGAGACCGGCTTGCGGCGCACCGCCACGTGGTACCACTCTGAGGGGTGGCTGTGAGCGATTCGATTCACGACGTCGGCACTCAACCGTCCCTGGCGGTCCTCGCGGCCTGGCGTGGGGCCTTGCTGCGCCGCTTCACGGCTGTCGACCTCGTCACGCTCCTCTACGTGGCGTTTGCCACCGCCGCCGTGCTCGCGTTTTCCGGCTCGGACCACGGGGGCTGGTACTGGCTGCTCACGGCTCATGCGTTGATTGCCATCTTGGTGCTGCTGGCACCGGCCGCGCGCCAGGCCGGCCCGCTGGGCCGCTTTGTGGGCGACTGGTACCCGATGCTGCTCCTTGGCGGCCTCTACGCGGAAGTCGGAGTGGTGAACGTGGACCTCGGCTACCAGCATGATCAGCTGATCCAGCGGCTGGAGCTATGGGTCTTCGGCTCGCAGCTCTCCTACCGGTGGATCCGCGAGATGCCGAGCCCGCTCCTCTCCTGGCTGCTGCACACCTGCTACCTCGCTTACTACGCCATCCTGTATGCGTCACCTCTCGGCCTGTGGCTCAGCGGGCGCCGGGACGCGTCGCGGCGCACGATCTTCGCCGTGATGGTGACGTTCTACCTCTGCTATGTCTTCTTCCTCTTTTTCCCGGTCGCCGGCCCCCGGTATGCCTTCGACCTCGCCCACAATGCGGCTACCGAAGTGTGGCCCGCGCGGGTCACGCAGTGGCTGCTCGATCGCGGCGACTCCTGGGGCGCGGCGTTTCCATCCTCGCACGTGGCGGCGGCTGTTGTGGCCTGCGTGTGCGCGCTGCGTTACTGGCGACCGCTCGGCCTCCTCCTCGCGCCGCTGACGTTAGGGCTCGTGCTGTCCGTGGTGTACGGTCAGTTCCACTACGCGGTGGATGCGGTGGCCGGCCTTCTCGTGGCGTGCGCCGTCCTGGCCTCGCAGCATATCTACGGAACCGCGGCGGCGGCGGCGCCCGTCTCGCTCGCCGAACAGAAGCTCGAGACCGGCCCCGCTTAGCGGTCGAGCGCCGCCGCCCGCGAGGCGACGGTGTCCAGGTCGCCCCCGAGGGCGTCCATCCGGCGCTGAAAGCGACAGTCGATGATGAGCAGTCCCACGACGTAGGCCGCGAGATTGACGAGGAAGATCAC
>QHUC01000076.1:0-3979 GCA_003221045.1 Gemmatimonadota bacterium
GTCAGCTCGTCGAGCGTAGATTCTCCGCGCAACACGTGCTCCAGCCCTGACTCCCACAAACCCTTCATCCCCGCGCGCCGCGCCGCTGCCGCAATGTGGTCCGCGGTCTCACCAGATGCGATGCGGCGCTCCATCTCGGACGTCACCGTGAGCACTTCGACGATCGAGAACCGCCCGCGGTAGCCGGTCATGGCGCAGTCGGGGCAGCCGGCCGCCCGGTACAGCGGCGTGCCCTTCGGGATCCACCTCTTCAGACGATCGGGAGGCGCCTCGATCCATACTTCCTTGCAGGTGGGGCAGAGCTTGCGCATCAGGCGTTGCGCCAACACACCGCGCAGCGCCGCCGCGATCTTGTACGCTTCGACCCCGATATCCACCAGCCGGGTGACCGCGTTCGCGGCGTCGTTCGTGTGCAAGGTCGAGAGCACCAGGTGGCCGGTGAGGGACGCCTGCACGGCAATCTGGGCGGTCTCGCGGTCGCGGATCTCGCCCACCAGCACGACGTTCGGGTCCTGCCGCAGAATCGACCGCAGCGCCGACGCGAACGTCAGACCGGCCTTCTCCTGTACCTGCACCTGCACGATGCCCTGCATCCGGTACTCGACGGGATCCTCGACCGTCACGATGTTCACGCCCTCGCTCTTGATCTGGTTGATGCAGGAGTAGAGCGTGGTGGTCTTGCCGGACCCGGTCGGACCGGTCACGAGAATGATCCCCTCGTGGTTCTCGAGCAGCCGCTTGATGCCGTCCGTCTCATTCGCGTTCAACCCCAGCGACTCGAGCGACTTGACCGTGGCGCGCGAATCGAGGATTCGGATCACGACCTTCTCGCCCAGCGCCGCCGGGAGCGTCGAGACGCGCAGGTCGATCGGCTGGCCGTTCACCGCGACCCGCGCCCGCCCGTCTTGGGGGCGCAGGCGATCCGCGATGTCGAGCGCGGACATGATCTTGATGCGCGAGATGAGCGGGAGCCCGGCCTGCCGCGGGATCTTCATCACCTGGCGGAGCACCCCGTCGATCCGGTAGCGGACCGCGACGCCGCCTTCCTCCGGCTCGATGTGGATGTCGCTCGAGCGGGCCAGGATTCCTTCGGAGATGATCAAATCCACGAGCCGGACTACGGGGCGTTGGCTCGCTTCCGCCTCCGATGCCGCGATCTCGTCGGCCGGCTGCCGTTCCTGCAGGTGCTCGAACTCGGCCGAGCTCTCCATGCCTTCGAGCAGCTTGTCTACCGCTTTCTCGGGCCGATACAGCTCGTCGAGTTTCTCGGCGATCTTCGACGGGGAGAGCAGCAGCATCCGGATCTCGCGCGCCGTCGCGAACGCGAGGGCCTTCTCCGCGTCGAGGTCGAATGGATTGGCCGTGGCCACTTCGAGATACGAGTCCGTGGCGCGGATGGGCAGGATCTGGTACCGCCGGGCGACCTGCTCGGGCACCCGCTCCTTTGCGGCGGGGTCGATCTGGTGCACATCGGCAAGCTTGAGGCGGAACCGACCGGACAGGGCGGTGAGGATCTGCTCATCGGTCGAGATCTTCTGCGCCACCAAGGTCTGCCACAGCGTGGCCTGCGGCTCGGCCTTCCCCCGCAGCTCGGCCAGCAGCTCGGGCGTCAGCACTCCTTCCAGGGAGTGCACCAGCCATTCATCCGGGAAGTTGGTGTCGGGCATTCGCTCCCCTAAGGTACGTCCTGGGGGGAGGTTGGTGAAGGTTAGGGAGGTTGGGGAGGTTCGGGAGGTTGCTCCGCATACGATTAACCTTCTCTAACCTCCCCAACCTCCACCATCCTCCCCAACCTGCTTCAGAGGATTCCCCAAAAATCCCGCGTCACGTCGAGCGCGACGGCCAGCCGACGGGTGGCCGTGCCGAAGCCCATGTCACATCGCAACACACCCAGCCATTCCAGGCCCAGCCCCAGTGTCGCCCTGGGCCCGGGCGTGGCCGCCCATGGCGTGCCCGCCACAGGTCGGCCGGTCGAGCCGACAGCGACGAAGGGCGCGAGTGTCAGGGTGCGGGGCGTCCGAGCGTACGGGCCGACGGCGAGCGCGACGAAGGGCACGGGGACGCGCCACTCGAAGTGGAGGAGCGCCATGCGAGCGCCACCCCACCGTCGGAAGTCCTCGCCGAGCAAGGTTCCTCGTCCCCCGAGTACGAACGCACGGTGAGCCGGCAGGTCGGGGCCCGCAGCCCCACCTTGCGCGCGGATCAGGAGCCGGGTGGCCCCGGCCGGAACCAGCACGTGGCCGGCACCCCAGATCCGCCAGTACGTGGCACCGCCGTCGAGTCGCCCAGCCTCTACGACGCTCTCGAGGTGCAGGTCGCGCCGGACCGCGAACCCCTCGCTGCGGCGCTCGAAACCGAGCTGCACCAGGTCCACGCCGGGCCCGCCGAGGGCGGGGTTCGGCCGGAACGTGCCGTTGGCGGGCGCCGCCACCACCGGGAGCGACCCGATCAACTCACGCCCAACCGTGGCGCGCCACTCGCCGCGGACACCCACGCCGTGCCGATAGGTCACGCGCGCCCCCTCTGCCTGGTAGTAGTCGCCGTAATCGCGCCCGAATTCCTGCGACGAGAACGAGTTCACCAGGGGCGCGATGACCGGTGAATCGCCCACGTCGCGCACCTCACGGTACACGCCGACTTCGAGCGCTCCCCGGCCGCCGCGCTCCACGGCGGCGAGCGCTCCCTTCGCGCGATGGTCCGCAAAGCCGTAGCTCGTGAGGGCCCGCAGCTCGCGCCGCTCGCCCCCGCCGCGAAGGACGATCCCGGCGCCCAGCGCCAGCCCCTCCACGCGATTGGCATGCAAGAGGTCCGACACGCCCCGCACGCCGAGCCGCCGGGTCTTGAGCCCGGAGAGGGCTCGGTGCCCGGCGATCTGCTCCGCCTCGGCGCGCACCCGCTCCAGATCGTTCTGGCGGACCGGCTCGGCCACGCCCTGGAGCGCGGACGCGAGCGGCTCCCTCCAGGGGAACGAGTCCCGCTCCGCCTTTGGCAGGAAGGTGATCTCGTCGCCCGAGAACCAGCTGTTGGCCAACCCGAGATTGAACGCGTAGCCGTCGATTTCCCACCGCGCCCGGATGATGCCGCGCACCGGCACGTCGAGCCACGTCGCCCGGCGACGGATCTCGAGCTCCTGGCGATAGGGCAGCCAGTAACGCTGCTCCCAGAGCGCATTATCGAGCTCGATGCTCACGTCCTCGAGCTCCGGGTCGAGATAGGAGCGGGGCGTGAAGTTGAACGCCATGCGCACGAGGTCCGCGGTTTCGGCGTCGAGATACAGGGTGCCGACGATCCGCGGCAGGCTGAAGTCCTTGGGCCGGACGCGCAGCGCGATTACGCGCACCTCCCGCTCCGGCAAGACGATTGCCGTCGTGTCCCCCAGCGCGAAGTCGTACACCTGGAGGCCGGCCGGAGCGAGCGGGTGGGGGACGTCCCGCACCTCATCGCCCTCGCCAAGGCGGATGGCGGCGCCGAAGTTGTTCTGCACGATGCCGAGGTGGTCGCGATGGTAGTTGATGTCTGTGGGCAGCAGCGCCTGGTCGCGCCAGCCGATCACTCGCTGCTTGCTGCTCGCCGGGGCCCTCCAGTACACTTCCAGCTCCAGCTGGTCGGCCTTGACGAGGCGGGGAGGATCGGCGAGCCCCTGGCCGAACGCGCCGAGAAAGAAAAGGAAGCCGTGCGCCTGGGCCTTGTAGTCGTGGAGCGAAGTATCGGCCGCCGCGCCGCTGCGGCGCAGGACCGCGCGCCGTGCCAGCGCGAGCGCGTCGTTCGAATTCCACGCCTGCGCGGACAGGGCGCCAGGACAGCCGAGCGCGCCAAGGGCGAGGGCAGCGATGGCCACGCGCATCGCGCGAGAACGTCGCGGTGCGCGCGCCGCCGGGCAACGGTGCATTCCCCGTGTACCCCGGTGCCCACCGGATGAGCGACGCGCGCGCCGATTTTCTCGCGCGGGCGGCGCGGGGAGGGATGGTCCCGGTGCTGC
>QHUC01000076.1:4018-7730 GCA_003221045.1 Gemmatimonadota bacterium
CGCGGCCGCTCGGTCGACCGGTGGAACGAGGCCACCGGTTGGCAGACGGCCGCCGAGACCGACGACCCGATCGGTCATCTCGCGCAGCGCATGCGCGCGCTGCCCGCCCCGCTCCCCCCCGTGCCGGGCCTGCCGCGGTTCACCGGCGGCGCGGTGGGCTATCTGGGCTACGACCTCGTCCGCACAGTCGAACGCCTGCCGCACGCCCCGGCCGACACGCTTGGCGTTCCCGACGCGATCATGATGATCGCCGACACACTCGTCATCCTGGACAACCTGTTCGGGCGGGCGATCGTCGTCGCGAACGTCGAAGTGGCACCCGGCGCCCCGCCCGCGGAGCGCTTGCGGTTGTACGACGCGGCCGTGGCCCGCGTCGACGACATGGTCGAACGCCTCGGCCAGCAGCACAACCTGGCACCGCTCGCCCTGCGAAACGGCCTCCCGTCTCCCCCCCTCGCGACCGACTCGCGGTACCCACGGGCGGCGTTCGAGCGCGACGTGGCGCGCGTGCTCGAGTACGTCGGCGCCGGTGACACGTTCCAGACGGTCCTGTCGCGCCGTCAGGAAGCGGCGGGCGCCGTGGACCCCCTGTTGTTGTACCGCTACCTCAGGGCGCTCAACCCCGCGCCGTACCTCTATTATCTGGGGCTCGACGACTTCGCCCTGGTGGGCAGCTCACCCGAAGTGCTGGTACGTGTGACCGGAGACGAAGTGACCGTTCGTCCCATCGCAGGCACGGCCCATCGCGGCCGGACTCCGGAAACAGACGACATCCTCGCGAAAGCGCTGCGTGAGGACGCGAAGGAAGTCGCGGAGCACCGCATGCTCGTCGACCTGGGACGAAACGACGTGGGCCGAGTCGCGGTGTACGGCAGCGTCCGCGTGACCGAACTGCTGGCCGTCGAGCGCTACTCGCACGTGCAGCACCTGGTCCCTATGCGGGCGCCGTGGGATACGTCGGATGGGGCGCGAGCAACCTCGACACCGCCATCGCCATTCGCAGCGCGCTGGTGCGGCCGGACCGGGTGGTGGTGCAGGCCGGTGCTGGGATCGTGGCCGACTCTGATCCGGCGCGCGAGTTCGACGAGACGGAGGCAAAGGCCCAGGCCGTGCTCCGCGCCCTCACACTGGCGAAGGCGCGTGACTAACGAAGTTTCACCGGCATCGATATTTTCCGCCTGTGTTTAAGCTGCTGAGCACCACGGGCGAGCAGTCCATCGACCTCCAGCCCGGGCGTATCGTCGTCGTCGGGCGCGCGGTCACGAGCGACGTCCCGATCTACGACCCCACCATCTCCCGCCGCCACGCGGAAGTCTCCCTCATCGACGGCGGGGTGAAAGTCAAGGACGTCGGCTCCTCCAACGGCACGTTCTTAAACGGCGCCCGCATCACCGACGCGGTCGCCGTCGAGAACGACGTCATCACCTTCGGGAAGGTGGCCTTCCGGGTGAAGGAAGTGAGCGCCCCGGCGGCACGCCCCCGGGTGGTGCCGCCGGTGTCGGCGGAGTTCGCGGGCGCCAAGCCCGCGGCCGGGACCATCGTGCGGGCGCTGCCCGTGAGCGTGTCGGGCGGGGTTCCGGCGATCGTGACGGCGAGCCCGTCGGGCGCGTCGCACCTGAAGGTGGCCGCCAAGTCGCTCGAGGAGCTGCGCGAAAAGAAGCTCGAGTTGTTGCTCGAGATCTCGAAGGAGCTCTCCAAGCAACAGGAGCTCGATCGGCTGCTCGACAAGGTGGTCGAGTTCACGTTCCAGGTGATGAACGTCGACCGGGTCTCCATCCTGTTGCTCGAGGCCGCCTCCGGCGAGCTGGTGCCCCGCATTTCCAAAGGACGGACCGTGCAGTCCTCGGCCTCGAAGCACGTACCGCAGTCGATCGCGCGGAAGGTGGTCGAAGATCGCGTGGCTATTCTGTCGGATAACACGGCGGCCGACGAGCGTTTCAAGGGCAAGTCGATCCTCATCCAGAGCGTCCGGAGCGCCATGTGCACGCCGCTCATGGGGACGGACCAGAAGGTCCTCGGCATCTTGTACGTCGACAATCTCACCGCGACCCACTCCTTCTCGGACGACGACCTCAAGTTTCTCATCGCCTTCGGCTCGCTCGCGGCCGTGGCCATCGAGAACTCCCAGCGCTCCGAGCGGCTGCGACGCGAAGCGCTGGTGCTGTCGAATTTCCAGCGGTATTTCGCCCCGAACCTCGCCGCGCAGATCGCGCAGCAGGAGGGGGCCGTGCAGCTAGGGGGGACGAAACGACCGGTGGTGATCTTCTTCTCGGATATCCGCGGCTTCACGAGCATGTCCGAGACCATGGGGCCGGACGACATCGCCACGCTTCTCACGGAGTACTTCACCGAGATGGTCGAGATCGTGTTCGAGCACGGCGGCACGCTCGACAAGTTCATGGGCGACGCGATCATGGCGCTCTGGGGCGCGCCCTTCGGCCACGAGGATGATGCCCAGCGCGCCATGGCCTGCGCACTCGGCCAGCTGGCCGCGCTCGAGAAGCTGAACGCCAAGTGGAAGGACCAGGGGCGCCCCGAGCTCGGCATCGGGATCGGCATCAATTTCGGCGAGGTCTTCGCGGGCAACATCGGGTCGGAACGCCGGCTCGAGTATACGGTGATCGGCGACGCCGTGAACACCGCGTCGCGGCTCTGCTCCAGCGCCGGCCCGAACGAGATCCTGATTTCGGAGCCATTCTTCGAGCAACTCAAGGAGCCGCCCAAGGTCGAGACCCTGGATTCGATCCAGGTGAAGGGCAAAGCGAAGAAAGTCTCGATCTACCGCGTGAAGCGATAGGGCTGGCCGAAGCGCGCCAGCAGATCGAGCGCAAGGCGGAGCGGCAGGCCCATCACGCCGAAGAAATCGCCGTGGATCCCCTCGACGAGCGCGGCGCCCTTCCCCTGGATCGCGTAGGCGCCCGCCTTGTCCAGCGGCTCTCCCGTGGCCACGTACTCCGCGATTTGCTGACTCGAGAGACGCCGAAACGTCACGTCGGTCACGTCGAGCGCGTGCTCGAGCCGCCCATCGCACGCCACCGCCACCGCCGTGAGAACCTGGTGCTTCCGTCCCTGCAGCCGACGCAGCATGTCGGCCGCCTCCTCCGGGGTCCCGGGCTTCGCGAACAGGCGCCCGCGCAGCACGACGGTCGTGTCGGCCGCGAGCACCACCGACCCGTGCTCGCGTGCCGCGACGGTGCGCGCCTTCTCGCGCGCCAGACGGGTGACATAGCCCTCCGGCTGCTCCGCCGCCCGCACGGACTCGTCCACGTCCGGCGCCACGACCCGGAACGGGATCCCGAGCATTTCCAGAAGCTGGCGGCGCCGCGGGCTGCCGCTCGCGAGGATGATCATTTCTCGAGAATCAGGGTCACCGGTCCGTCGTTCACCAGCTCCACTTCCATCATAGCACCGAACTCTCCTGTTTCGACGCGGATACCGCTCCCCGCTCCTCGCTCCCTGAGGAGGGCGACAAAGCGCTCGTACAAGGGAACCGCCGCCTCCGGCGATGCGGCGTTGATGAAGCTCGGCCGCCGGCCCTTCTGCACGTCCCCGTACAGGGTGAACTGCGACACCACCAGGAGCGCGCCCCCCCCCGGCACGTCCGCGAGGCCAAGGTTCATCTTCCCTGCGGCGTCCCCGAACACCCGGAGGCCGAGAATCTTGTCGGCCATCCACGCGAGCGCGTCCTCGGTGTCGGTCGGGGCGAACCCGG
>QHUC01000051.1 GCA_003221045.1 Gemmatimonadota bacterium
CTATGAGCCGGTCGGGGTCGAGGACTTTCGCGGTCGCGTGGCGGACGAGCTGGAGCGGATTCTCCGCGAGAAATCGGTGCTCGAGGAGCGCCTAGCCGCCTTGAGCGAGCAGCTGCACGCGTATCGCGAGCGGGAGCGCGCGATGAACGAGGCGCTCGTGGCCGCGCAACAGCTGCGGGAGGACAGCCGCAGCGCGGCGCTACGAGAGGCGCAGGTGATCGTGCGCGAGGCGGAGGCCGACGCGCGCCGCATCGTCGATGAGGCGCGACAGGCCCGCGAGGAGGTCGAGCGGCAGAGCGCGGACGTCCAGCGCCAGTTCCAAGCATACATGGTGGGATTCCGCGCCCTGCTCGAGCGCCAGCTGGCCGAGTTGCGCGCGCTGGACGGCGGGGGCGGGGGGGGCGGCGGGGGGGGCGGACAGGGCGAATGATCGAGGCCGCGGTCCGCGCCGTGCGGGCGCGGACGACGCTCGTGCCCGATGTCGCCATCATCCTTGGTACCGGCCTTGGGGGCGTGGCGGACGAGATGGTCGTCGAAGCCCGCATTCCGTACGGCGATATCCCGGGCTTCCCGCTCTCGACCGTGGAGAGCCACGCCGGGCACCTGCTCGTCGGGACGCTCGCCGGCCGGCGCGTGCTCGCGATGCAGGGACGGGTTCATCTGTACGAAGGCTACACGTCGCAAGCGATCGGTTTCCCGGTGCGGGTCCTGGCGCAGCTCGGGGCACGAACCCTGGTCGTGTCCAACGCGTGTGGCGGCATGCACCCGCTGTGGAGCCCCGGCGATCTGATGCTCATCGCGGATCACATCAACCTCTTGGGCACGAACCCGCTCGTGGGGCCGAACGATGATCGCCTCGGCCCGCGGTTCCCGGACATGTCGGAGCCGTACGACGCGGAGCTCCGCACTCTCGCGCACTCGGTGGGACTCGCGATCGGTGTCCCCCTGCGCGAGGGCGTGTACGTGGCCGTCACCGGCCCGAATCTCGAGACGCGCGCCGAGTACCGGATGCTTCGCGCGCTCGGTGCGGACGTCGTGGGAATGAGCACGGTCCCCGAGGTCATCACCGCCGTCTACCTGGGTATGCGCGTCCTCGGCATCTCCATCATCACCGACCAGTGCCTGCCCGACGCGCTCGCCCCCGCGTCGCTCGAGCAGATCCTCGCTGTGGCCCGTGAAGCCGAGCCCCGGCTCACGGCGCTGGTGCGGGGCGTGGTCGAGCGCCTCAACTGAAATGGCCTATCCGCTGCTCGACCCCAAGCTCACGGCGGACGCGCTGGAGAAGCAGCTCCTCGCGGCGTGGAAACACGAGCGCCTCTTCGAAAAGACACAGGACGCCGCGCGGTACGGGCCCCCCTTCGTGTTCTACGAAGGACCGCCGACTGCCAACGGGCGACCCGGCATCCATCACGTATTCGCGCGCACCATCAAGGACCTGGTCTGCCGCTACCACACGATGCTCGGGCAAGGCGTGACGCGCATCGCCGGGTGGGACACACACGGCCTCCCCGTCGAGATCGAGGTCGAGCGCATGCTCGGGATCTCGGGCAAGAAGCAGATCGAGGCCTACGGCGTCGAGAAGTTCAATCGGCTGTGTCGGGAGAACGTCTTCAAGTACAAGACCGACTGGGAGTCACTCTCCGAGCGGATCGCGTACTGGCTGGACTACGACCACCCGTACATCACGTACTCGAACGACTACATCGAGACCGTGTGGTGGCTGCTCAAGCGCCTGCACGAGAAGGCACTCCTGTATCGGGGACACAAGGTCTTGCCGTATTGCCCGCGGTGCGGCACCGCTCTCTCCTCGCACGAGCTCGCGCTCGGCTACGAGGAGGTACAGACGAACTCGGTGTACGTCACGTTCCCGCTCGCGCCCGATGCCAACCGTCAACTGGTCATCTGGACCACCACCCCGTGGACGCTGCTCGCGAACGTGGCGGTCGCGGTGCACCCGGACCTGGAGTACGGCGAATACGAGGTGAACGGGGTGCGTTACATCGTTGCGGCGGAGCGCGCGGCCCACGTGCATGTGGGCGGCAAGTTCGTCTCCGCCGAAGAGGGGACCGGCCTGGTGCACATGGCGCCGGCGTTCGGCGCCGACGACTACGCGGCGGCGCAGCAGTACGGCCTGGCGTTCGCGAATCCCGTCGCTCCGGACGGCACGTTCCAGGACACGCGCTGGCCCGAGATCAACGGCCGGCTGGTGACGGACAAGGAGACCAACCGGCTGATCATCGAGCGGCTCAAGCACGAGGGGCGGTGGCTCGAGACGCTGCCGTACACGCACAGCTATCCCTTCTGCTGGCGCTGCGACTCGGCGTTGATCTACTACGCCCGCAGCTCGTGGTTCGTCCGAACGACGGCGGTGCGGGCGCGGATGCTCGAGGTCAACGCGCAGGTCGCCTGGCATCCTCCGGAGGTGGGGAGCGGGCGGTTCGGGGCCTGGCTCGAGAACAACGTCGACTGGGCGTTGTCGCGGGACCGGTATTGGGGCACGCCCTTGAACGTCTGGGAATGTGACGCGGAAGCCGAGCACCGCGAGGTGATCGGCTCGTACGCGGAGCTCGCCGAGCGGTGGGGGAAGCGCCTGGCGAAGGACTTCGATCCGCACAAGCCGGCGATCGACCAGTACTCCTGGCGCTGCCGCGCGTGCGGGGGCACGATGCGTCGGGTGCCGGAGGTGATCGACGCCTGGTTCGATTCCGGGGCCATGCCCTACGCCCAGTGGCATTACCCGTCCGGGCACCAGGCCGACTTCAAGGCGCACTTTCCGGCCGACTTCATCTGCGAGGGCGTCGACCAGACGCGCGGGTGGTTCTACTCGCTCCTCGCGATCGGGGTCACCGCCTTCGACGCGCTCGTGTACAAGAACGTGATCGTGAACGAGCTCGTGCTCGACGCCCAGGGCCAGAAGATGTCGAAGAGCCGGGGCAACGTGGTGAACCCCTGGGAGGTGATCGAGGAGGTCGGCGCGGACGCCGTCCGCCTGTACCTGCTCGGCCAGAGCCAGGTATGGCTGCCGAAGCGGTTTGATCGCCGCCAGATCCCGGATGTGACCGGCGGATTCCTGAACGCGTTGCGCAGCACGTACACGTTCTTCCAGCGGTACGCGCAGGCGTGGACGCCGCCCGATCCGTCCGATGCCGACGCGACGCCCTTCGAGAGGCGGCCGGCCACTGACCGGTGGCTCCTCGCGCGGCTCGACGAGGTGGTGGGAGAGGTACGCCGGGCCTGGTCGGACTACGACGTGACCGCCGGCGTGCGGGCGATCATGGACTTCGTGGGGGAGGACCTGTCGCGCTGGTATATCCGGCGCAATCGCCCGCGGTTCTGGGCGCCCGACCGGGCCACCGACGCCGTCGCGCTGGAGACGCTGCACGAGGCGCTGGTCACCTCGGCGCGCCTCCTGGCTCCCGCCGCGCCCTTCGTGGCCGACTGGATCCACCGCGCACTGATGGGGGGATCGGTCCATCTCGCTCCGTTCCCGACCGACCAGGGCCGCCGGGCCCCGGAGCTGCTCCAGGCGATGGGAGCGGTGCGGAAGCTCGCGTCCCTGGCTCGGGCGGCGCGGGAGACCAAGCAGCTGGCGGTCCGCCAGCCCGTGGCCCGGGTCAAGGTGGTGGTCCCGGCGGCGGTGCGGGGCCCGGCCTTGGCGGACCTGTTAGATATCTTGGCCGCGGAAGTGAACGCCAAGGACATCGAGGTGGTGGGGTCGGATCACGAGCTGGTGCGGCTCAAGGGAAAGGCGGAATTCCGGAGCCTGGGCAAGCGGTATGGCAAGGACACGCCCCGCGCGGCCGCGGCCGTGTCCCAGCTCACGGCGGAGGAGCTCGAGGCCTTGGAACGTGGTGAGCCCGTGCGGGCCGGCGAGTTCGAATTCCGGCCCGAAGACGTGCTGGTGACGCGCGAGGTGATGAGCGACTGGGCGGTCCAGGCGGACGGCCCCTATGTCGCGGCGGTCGATCCCCGGCTGTCGGAGGATCTGATTCAGGAGGGGCTGGCGCGCGAGCTCGTGAACCGCGTGCAGCGCCTCCGCAAGGAGGCGGGATACGAATACACGACGCGCATCGAGCTCAGCGTGGCCGGCGCCGAGGAGATCGTGGCCGCCGTGTCCGCATTCCAGAGCTTCGTCGAGGGCGAGACGCTCACACGCAAGATCGTCCTCGGCACCGTGTTGGAGGAAGCGGATCTGACGCGAGAAGTAGACATCGAGGCGCGCCGGGTGACGATTGCGCTGCGGCGCCATGACGGACGAAAGGGCGGTACGCGATAATGCCGACGAAATCCAAAGCCAAAGCGACCAAAGGCCTCAACAAGAAGCAGCTCACCCATCTGGAGAAGCGGCTGTTGGAGGAGCGCGCCCGGGTGATGAAGGAGCTCGGCTACTATGACGAGTCCTTCAACTCGAGCCTGCAGGCTTCCGACGGGGACCTCTCGAGCTATTCGTTCCACATGGCCGATCAGGGTACCGACGCCATGGAGCGCGAGAAGGCGTTCCTCTTCGCTTCGCAGGAGGGTCGCTACCTCTGGCACGTGAACCAGGCGCTGCGGCGGCTGTACCAGACGCCCGAGAAGTTCGGGAAGTGCGAGCAGTGCGGCGAGGAGATCGGCTTCGAGCGCCTCGACGCGCTGCCCCACGCGCGGCTCTGCATCCGGTGCAAGGCGAAGGAAGAAGATGGCAAACGGCGCTAATCGCCGCCTGTTCTGGGGCCTCGCGGCGGCGATCGTGGTGGCGGACGTCGTCACCAAGTTGCTCGCCGAAGCGCTGCTCTCGCCGATGCGCCCGCTCTCGATCCTCGGCGACTACGTGCAGCTCCGGCTCGTGTACACTCAGTGCGCCGCGTTCGGGCTCTGCCTCGGGGCCTACTCGCGATGGATCTTCTTCGGGCTCGCGCTCGTGGCGCTCCTGGTCCTGCGGTCGATGGTGCGCTCCGCGCGTCCGGGCGACCGGATTCGGATCGCGTCGCTCGCGCTGGTGTGCGCGGGCGCGGTGGGGAACGTGATCGACCGGATTCGGAGCGCCCAAGGCGTGGTGGACTTCGTGGACGTCGGGATCGGATCGGCCCGGTGGCCCACGTTCAACGTCGCCGACTCGGCGATCACCGTGGGCGCGATCGCCCTCGCGGTGTCCCTCTGGCTGGAGGGGCGGGCGCAGGAACGAGCGAAGGAGGCCCGAGCGGCCGAGCCCTGATGGCGGCGGTCACGTTCTGCGTCCTCGCCACCGAAACCGGGCGCCTCGATCGCTTCCTCGCCGATCAGCTCGCGCTCTCCCGCACCGTCGCCGCTCGCATCATCGCCGATAAACGCGTCACCGTGAACGGCCGCGCGCTGCGTGCGTCGGTCCAGCTCGAGCGTGGGGCGGTGGTGACCGTGGAGCTTCCCCCCGCCGAGCCGCCCCCGCGGACCTACGCGCCCGCCCATCGCGATCTCGCGTTCGCCTACGAAGACGAGCACCTCGCCGTGCTCGACAAGCCCGCCGGGCTCGTGGTGCACCCTGGCCCGGGGCACTGGGATGACACGCTCGTCAACGTGCTGACGGAGCGGGGCACGGCGCTCGCGGCCGGGAGCGCCGAGGGCCGGCCCGGGATCGTCCACCGCCTCGACCGCGACACGTCGGGGCTGCTGCTCGTCGCCAAGACCGACAACGCCCACCGCCGGCTTACCCGCATGATCGAGCGGCGCGAGGTCGAGCGCGTGTACGCGGCGGTCGCGTGGGGTCATCTGGCGCGCAGTCCGGTGGACATCGACGCGCCGATCACGCGCCATCCCAAGGATCGCAAGCGGATGACGGTGCTCGCGGGCGGCCGCCACGCGGTCACGCACGCCCGCGTGGTCGCGCGGTTCCCGCAAACGGACCTGCTGCGCGTGACGCTGGGCACGGGCCGCACGCACCAGATCCGCGTCCATCTGGCCCACGTCGGGCACCCCGTGGTGGGGGACCGGGAATACGCGTTCGGCGGGAGCCGGCGGGTCACGCCTTCGGAGCGGCAGGCGGCCGAGCGTCTCGA
Organism: Gemmatimonadota bacterium; assembly: GCA_003221045.1. Classification (GTDB taxonomy): domain Bacteria; phylum Gemmatimonadota; class Gemmatimonadetes; order Gemmatimonadales; family GWC2-71-9; genus AG41. The sequence goes on from QHUC01000051.1 coordinate 6,012, forward strand.
GGCGCTGGCGCCGCGGCAGCTGCTGCACGCCGCCCAGCTGGCGTTCGCCCACCCGGTGAGCGGCACGCGGCTCGTGCTGCGGTCGGAATGGCCCGCCGATCTCATGCCGGCGCTCGCGAGCGCGGCTGCCGATCCGAATTTGCTTGCTCAACGCAACCCCTTGCAGTATCTTGGCTTCTTCGCATCGGATGAGTGACGCCAGGGTCGTCCGACTGCTGGTTTTTCGGGTAGGCCAGCTCGTCTGCGCAGCGGAGGCGGACCGGGTTCGCGAGATACTCCCCCGGCTCGCGCCCACGCGGATCCCTGGCGCGCCGCCCGTAGTGGCGGGCCTGATGAACGTACGGGGCACGCTCGTCACGGTGGTGGAAGGGTGGCGGGCCCTCCGCCAGCCCCCGCCCCCAGCCGAGGCAGGGGAAGGTGCCGGGGGGTCTGGTACCACGGTGCTCCTCGAGGTGGACGGCGGGAAAAAAGTCCTCGGCTTCACGGTAGACGAAGTGGTGGACCTCCTCTCGGTGGGTGGGGAGGCGTTGGAACGCCGGCAGGCGCTGCCCGGGATCGATCCGACGCTGGTGCGGGCCGTCGGGCGCCGCGCCGGCCAACTCTTCGTGGTCCTCGATACCGACGCGCTGCTAACCCCCATTCTGTCTTCCTAGGGAGGCCGTGTGAGCCACACTGTCCTCGTCTGCGACGACGCCATTTTCATGCGGACGATGATCAGCGACATCCTGGGGCAGGCCGGCTTCGAGATCGTGGGCGAAGCGGAGACGGGGTCCCAGGCGGTCGAGAAGTACAAGCAGCTCAAGCCCGACCTCGTCACCATGGACATCGTCATGCCCGACATGGGCGGCATCGACGCGGTGCGCGAGATCGTGAAGCACGACCCCGACGCGAAGATCCTCATGTGCAGCGCGATGGGGCAGCAGGCGCTCGTGGTCGAGGCGATCCAGGCAGGCGCCAAGGACTTCGTCGTGAAGCCGTTTCAGCCCTCGCGCGTGCTCGAGGCCGTGCAGCGCGTCCTCGGCTGACTCCATGGACCTGTCGCAGTACGCCGAGCTGTTCCTGGCCGAGAGCCGGGAGCACTTGAGCGCTTGTAACCAGCTCCTGCTCGAGTGGGAGCGCGCGCCCGCGAGCCCCGTGCCCGTGGGCGGTTTGTTCCGCGCGGTGCACACCGTCAAGGGCATGGCGGCGACCATGGGGTATGCGCGGGTCACCGACGTCGCCCACCGCACCGAGAACCTGCTCGACCTCCTGCGCCGCGGGTCACAACCGGCCACCGACGACCTCCTGCAGCTCCTGTTCCGGGCCCGGGACTCCCTGGAGCAGGCGGTGGAGCTGTCGGTGGTCGGCCGCGAGGACGAGATCGACGCCGCAGAGATCCTCGCGGACCTGGATGGGGCGGCCGCTGCGCTCGCGGGTCCCGGTGGCCGGCCGGCGCCGGCGCCCGGACCGGCGCCCGCGGTCGAAGCGCCCGCCGTCGCGGGCCGACTGGTGCAGGTGACGCTCCGCTCGGAGGCGCCGCTCAAGGGTGGGCGCGCCCTGCTCGTCCTGAAGAAAGCGCAAGCGCTCGGTCCGGTGCGCAACGTGACGCCATCTGAGACGGCGTTCGAAAGCGACGATTTCGATGGGCGGTTCAGCTTCCGGATCGAGACGACCGCCCAGGCCGCTGACGTCGAGCGCGTGGTGCGCGCTGCGGGCGACGTCGAGCACCTGACCGTCGGCGGCGAGGAGCGCCGCGCTCCTTCCCCCGGCGCCGCGCCCGGCGCTGCTCAAGCACCCGATGCCAAGAGCCGCCATATCCGCGTCGACCTCCGTCGCCTCGACGGTCTCATGGACCTGATCGGTGAACTGGTGACGGCGCGGGGCCGCTTGAACGAGCTCGCGGCCCAGCGACGGGACCCGGCCGTGGATGACGTCGCCATCCAGATCTCGCGTCTCTCGACCGAGCTGCAGGCCGAGATCATCCAGGCCCGGATGACGCCGGTGTGGCAGGTGTTCGACCGCTTCCCACGGCTCGTGCGCGACCTGGCTCGCGAGCTCGGTAAGCAGGTCGCGTTCCGCGTGGAGGGCAAGGAGATCGAGCTCGACCGCGCGATCCTGGACGAGCTCGGCGACCCCCTGCTGCACCTGCTGCGCAACGCGGTGGACCACGGCATCGAGGCTCCCGCCGAGCGGCGGAGCCGTGGCAAGAAGCCCGAAGGAGAGATCGTCCTGGCCGCGGTGCGCGAGCGCGCGAGCGTGGTGATCAGCGTGTCCGACGACGGGCGTGGCATCGCGCGCGCGAAGATTCTGGAGCGCGCCAAGCGCGACGGGGTCGTGGACCCCCACGCCGAGGCGCTCTCGGACGACCAGCTGCTGCGGGTGCTCGCGCGGCCGGGGTTTTCGACCGCGGAGTCGGTCACGAGCGTCTCGGGGCGCGGCGTCGGGATCGACGTGGCGATGACCCGGATCCGGGCGCTCGGGGGCTCGATCGACATCCGCTCCCAGGAGGGGAAGGGCACGACCTTCGTGCTGCGACTGCCCGTGACGCTCGCGATCGTGCGGGCCCTGATCGCCGGCGTGGGCGCCGAACGCTACGCCCTGCCGCTCACCTACGTATCGGAAACGGTGGAGTTCGGTGTGCAGGCTACGACCACGGTGGAGGGTCGCGAGGCGATCGTGCTGCGCGATCGCGTCGTGCCGCTCGTGCACCTGCGACGCCTACTCGGCGTGACCGGCGACGCCCCGAGCCGTTGTCCCATCATCGTGCTCGAGATGGGTGACCGGCGCAGCGGCATCGTCGTGGACGGGATGCTGGGGCAACAGGAGATCGTCGTGAAGGGATTCGACGCCCCGCAGGGCACACTGCCGGTGTTCAGCGGGGCCACCATCATGGGCGACGGGATCCCGGCGTTGATTCTCGACGCCGGCGGGCTCCTCTAGTCGCGCGAGGGGGGGCGGTATGGAGGATGTGCGGGAGCTGAAGGAGCTGCAGATCGACGCGCTGCGCGAGGTGGCGAACATCGGCGCCGGCCACGCCGCCACCGCGCTGTCGCAGCTCACGAACCGCAGGATCATGATCAGTGTGCCGCAGATCAATATCGCGCGCCTCGAGGAGGTGCCCGACCTGCTCGGGAATCCGCAGGACGTGGTCGCGGCGGTGTTGATGCACATGCTCGGGGACCTGACCGGACGGACGCTCCTCCTGTTCCCGGAGGCGGTGGGGCGGCGGCTGTGCGATATGCTCTTGCGCCGGCCGATCGGAGCGACGACGGGGTTCGATGCGCTCGAGCAGTCGTGCCTCAAGGAGGCCGGCAACATTCTCTCGGGCGCCTACATGAACGCGCTCTCCGACTTCATGGGCATGCTGCTGCTGCCGTCGGTGCCCAGCCTCGTGGTGGACCTCTCGGCGGCCGTGCTCACCACCACGTACCTGAACTTCGGGCACGAGCGGGATTTCGTGTTCTGCGTCGAGACCGAGTTTCACATCGACTCGGGAGAGGGGCTGCGGGGCGACTTCCTGCTGCTCCCCGATCTGGCGTCGCTCAAGGCCATCTTTGACGCCATCCGTTTGACCTGACCCGTGACGGCGCCGGCGCTCTCGGAACGCGACCTCGCCGTCCTCCGATCCTTCGCCCGCCGGATCGACCCCTCGGACGCCGGGGCGCACAATAACCTCGGCGTCCTCTACTATCAGAAGGGCCTCGTCGAAGACGCGATCGCCGCGTTCACCCGCGCGCTCGAGCTCGACCCCAAGATGCAGGTCGCGCAGCGGAACCTGGAGATCGCCTACCACGACACGGGCTACTACGACCGGCGCGTCGCCCAGCTGCGCGAGCGGCTGCGCCAGGCGCCGGACGACCGCGAGGCCCGCTGGGAGCTGGGCCGGGCCTACGCGATTCTCGGCGCCCACGCGGAAGCGGTCGGCGAGTTCGAGCAGCTCCTCGCCCAGAAGGCCGACGACGTCGCATCGATCATCCAGCTCGGGCTCGCCGAGAAGAATCGCGGCCGCCCCGAGGCCGCGACCGAATGGTTCCTCCGGGGGGTGGAGCTCGATCCGGAGTCCACGGTCGTCCATTTCTACCTGGGCGAGATCTACTACAACCGGGGCCTGAATGCCGAGGCGTTCGCGGCGCTCGAGCGGGCCGTCGAGCTCAACCCCGACAACGCCAATGCCCACTACCTGATGGCGTTCGTCCTCGGCGACATGGGCCGCCATCAGGACGCCCGCGCGGCGTCGAAGCGCGCCATCCAGCTGAACCCCCCCCTCGCCCGCGCGCAGACCAACCTTTCGCTCGAGCGCTACAACGCCGAGCGCCGCAGCCAGGAGCGACGCCAGCGGTTGGCGCCCGAGCCCCAGGTGGTCGAAGGGAACGAGCTCGCGCATTACAACCTCGGGCTCGCCTTCCGTCAGAAGGGCTACTACAACGAAGCCCTGCGCGAGTACCGGCTGGCCCTGGAGCGCGGCGAGGATCGGCGGCTCACGTTGCAGGCGATGGCCGAGCTGCACCTCCTGAAGCACGACTTCGCCGCCGCGCTCGAGCTGTACGACACGCTGCTGCGCGAAGTGCCGGACTCCCCCAAGCTCTGGAACGAGCGCGGCGTGGTGCTGCATCAGGCCGGGCGGACCGACGAGGCGCTCGCCTCGTACCGGCACGCGCTCGAGGTGGACGGGAAGTACGCGCTCGCGTGGAACAACCTCGGCGTGGGACAGGCGCACGACGCCGACGGCGATGCCGCGATCGAATCCTTCCGAACGGCGCTGCGTCTCCAGAGCGCGTTCTCCGCCGCGCGCTTGAACCTCGCGCTCCTGCTCTATCAGCTGCGGCGGTTCCAGCTGGCGCTCGAAGCCTACCGCCAGGTGCTGTCGAGCGAGCCCAATTCCGCGCCGGCGTGGAACGGGGTGGGCCTCGTGTTGGTGGAGCTCAAGCGGTTTCAGGACGCGCGCAACGCGTTCGTGCGCGCCGTGGAGGCGGATCCCGAACACGCCGGCGCTCACTACAACCTGAGCTTCACGCTCTCCAATCTGGGCGATTTCGACGGCGCCCTGCGAGCTACGAAGCGCGCCCTCGAGCTGGACCCGTACTATGTCTCGCAGAAGTTCGCCCTCACGATCGACCTCCAGTACGAGAAGGCGACCATCGGCATCGCGCCCGAGATCTCCGCGGACGTCACGGCGGAGAGCATCGGCGAGGACTTCAACTTCGATCAGCGCCTCCTGGACAACATCTTCCAGGAGCTCGCGCCGCCGGCGGCGCCGCCCGAGCCGCCCGCGGCCCGGGCCGCGGACGACCCGCTCGCCCTGGCGCGCGATTACGTCAGCAAGGGCCTCATGGACGTCGCCGCGGCCGAAGCGGTGCGCGCGGTGCAGCGGGGGGCGAGTCGAGCGGAGGCGGCGGTGCTGCTCGGCGACATCTTCGCCAAGCGCGGCCTCCACGGCGAAGCGCTCGAGCGCTACCGCGAAGCGCGCGGCCTCGAGCCCGGCCGGCCCGACGCCCGGCTGGGCGAGGTCAAGGCGCTGTTCGCCCTCGGGGGCTCGCGCGCCGAGGAGGCGCGCGGCCTGGCGGAAGAGCTCCTGGACCTCACGCCCGACGACGTGGACGCGCTCGTGGCTGTGGCCAAGGGGCGTGCGGCCGGGGGCGACGCCGCCGGCGCCCTCACCGCGCTGCAGCAGGCGCAGACCCGTGCGCCCGCGCGCGCCGATCTCCACAAGTTGCAGGGCGACGTCGCGCTCCGGATCGGCGACAAGGCCGGCGCGCTCGACGCCTACCGCGCGGCCCTCGAGCTCGATGCCGGATACGTCCAGGTGTGGCTCGACCTCGGGCGGTTGCACGAGGACAAAGAGGAGTGGAACGAGGCCCAACGGGCCTACGAGCGGGCCCTGGACGTGCTGCCCACGTTTCACGAAGCGGCGCTCGCGCTCGCCGACCTCCTCCGGCGCTCGGGCCGGGTGCGACAGGCGGTGGTCCGCCTCGCGGAGCTGCTCGAGCAGGACCCGTACGATCTGCCCGCGCTGCTCTTGCTCGGGCGGGCGCTCCTCGATGACAAGCGCGACGCCCAGGCGCTGGAGGCGTTCCGGCGGGCACTGAAGTTCGACCCCGAGCAGGTCGAGGCGCTGTTTCAGCACGGCGTGGTGCTGGCGCGCCTGCACCGGTACGGCGAAGCGGTGCAGGCGTGGGAGAAGGTCACGCGGATCGAGCCCGGCGGGCCGTTCGCGCAACGCGCGCGCATGCACGCGCGCACGGCGCTCGACCTGCAGCACATCTTCGCTCCGGATTAAGACTAGCGCATGGCGATCGAAGGCCCGCTGCGGGAGCTCGGCATCCACGACGTCTTCCAGCTGCTCGACCTGAGCCGGAAGACGGGGTTGCTGCGCGTCACGTCCGAGCTCCGGCATAACGCCGGCACGATCTACTTCGAGGACGGCACGATCATCTACGCCGAGATCCGCTCGAACCCCCATCCCCTGGGCGCGCTGCTGCTCCGGACCGGAAAGATCAGCGAAGCCGACCTGGAGCGCGCGCGCGACATGCAGCAGCGTCAGGGAGACAACCGCCGGCTCGGTGAGATTCTCGTTTCGCTCGGCGCGATCACTCCACGGGAGCTGCAGCGCCAGGTGCGCTTTCAGGTGGAGGAGGTCGTCTTCGAGGTGATGAGCTGGCGCGAAGGGTATTTCTCCTTCACAGAGGGCCCCCTCACCGACGTGCCCACCGAAGCGGCCGTGCGCATTCCCACCGAGGCGCTGCTCATGGAAGGGGCGCGGCGCATCGATGAGTGGTCCCGCATCGAAGGGCGCATCCCCCACCTCGGCGTCGTGCCGACGCTCGCCCTGCCGCAGGAAGGGGGCGGCGGGCTCGACCTCCTCCCGCCCGAGTGGGAGATGCTGGCCATGATCGACGGGACGCGCGACATCCGCGGCATCGCCTCCGAGCTGGGGCGCTCCGACTTCGAGGTCGCGAAGACCCTGTTCGGCCTGGAGAGCGCGGGCGTGATCGTCCTGGCCGACCCGGGCACCGCCAAGCGCGAGCGTACCACGCTCGCCGCCGATCTCGCGGAGCTAGTCGCGCGGGCCGAGGACTCGCTCGCCCGGCGAGAGCTGGAGGAGGCGCGCGGCATCGCCGAGCAAGCGGCCGGCGTTCATCCCCACGATCCCGCCGTGCACCTCCTGCTCGGCCGCATCGCTCTCGCCGCGGGACGCGGCCCCGATGCGGTGGAGGAGCTGCGTCGCGCGCTCCGGCTCGACCCGTTGCTCGTGGCCGCGCACCGCGTGCTGGGCTACGCACTGGTCGTGACCGGGCGGTTTGGCGAGGCCGTGGAGCAGTGGGACCAGTGGGAGCGGCTCGCGTCGCGCTCGGAGACCGAGCTGGCGCAGGTCGATGACGTGGGACGCGCCAAGGCCGCGGCCCGGACCCTCGCGGCCGGCACCGGGACAGGCATCCATGGCTGACGAGATCAAGAAGCTCTCTTCCCAGCTGGCCCAGGATCCCGACAGCCTCGTGTTCCTGCGCCTGGGCGAGCTGCTGCGCCTCAAAGGGCAGTTCGACGCTGCCCACCGCGTGGCCGTTACCGGTCTGGAGCGCCACCCACACCTCGCGGATGCGCACGATCTGTACGCGCGCATCCTTGCGGACAAGCACGACTACGAGCGCGCGTTCGACGAGTGGGACATGGCGCTGCGGGTCGCCCCGACCCACGTGGGGGCCCTGAAGGGCCTCGCTTTCCTTTATTTCAAGATCGGCGACGTGGAGCAGGCGGCGGCCCATCTCGAGGCGGCGCAGCGGGCGGCGCCGGACGACCCGGGCGTGGCCCAGGCGCTGGCCCTGGCGCGGGGCGGGCACGCCGCCCCCCCCGCCCCCCCCGCCCCCCTCGCCCCCGTCGAAGAGTCGCCGGCGCCCTCGGCCCAGCCCCTCGACGAGGCGCGCGTATTCGCGGGCCTGGAAGGCGCGGAGGAAGGACTGCTCCTCCTCGATGCATCGGGGCGCGTGTTGGGCGGTGCCCTCAAGAACTCGCAGGGCCAGGACGTGACCGACGCTGTCGCCGCATATCTCGCCGGCGTGTCGCAGGAGGCGGCGCGGACCACCAAGCTCCTCGGCCTCGGGAAATGGACCGGCGTGGCGGCCGAGGGTCGGCTCGGTCACGTGCATCTCACCGCGCCCACCGGCGATGCGCTGCTCCTCGTCGTGCGCGACCGTGCCGTGCCGATGGGCCGGCTGGCGATCATTGCGCAGCGCGCAGCCGGGGCGGCGCGCCGCTGGCTCGAGGCCCACGGATGACGGCGACGGCGGGATACGGCCAGGCGCTCGACCTGATCACCCGCGTGGGCGGGGTGCGGGGCGCCATGCTCGTGTCCGCCGAGGACGGCATCGTGGTCGCCGAGCAGCTGATGGAGGGCATCAAGGGCGCCGCGGTGGCGGCGCTCGCGGCGAGCCTCTCGACACGCCTGCGGCGCGCCATGGAAGCGGCGGGCGTGGGCGCAAGCCTGTTCTGGCACCTGCAGGCGGAGCAGGGCGCGTTGCTCGTGGTGCCGACGCCGAACGGGATCCTGGTGGTGGCCGTGGCGGAGCCCGACGTGAACGTCGGGCTGGTGCGCCTGGAGCTGTTGCGCGCCGCCGAGGTGGTGGGATGAGCACGCGGGCCGTAGAAGCCTGGACCCTCGAGCCGCTGGTCAAGTTCGTGAAGGAGGCCGGCGCGCGCCTGGTGCTCGTGATGACGTCGGCCGGCCAGGTGCTGGCGCAGCACGGGTTCTCGCGGGCCATGGACGTGATGTCCGCCGCGGCGCTCGGCGCCGCGATCATGGCATCGACGGACGAGATCGCGCGCCAGATGCAGCAGCCGCCGTTCGCGGCGCTGAACCATCAGGGCGAGCGGCACGGAATCTTTCTCGCTGGCGTCATGACGGGGCGCGGCCGGCTGATCGCGCTGGTCGCCTACGATCTCGGCGCTTCGTCGCTCGGCCTGGTGCAGTTATTCTTTGAGCAGCTCGCGACCGACCTCCAGGCCGCGAGCCCCAAAGACAGCGTGCCCAAGCAGGTACTGGCG
>QHUC01000052.1 GCA_003221045.1 Gemmatimonadota bacterium
TAGCTGATTGAGTGACTCCGCAGGAGTTCCTTCACCGATCCCTGTGCCGCTGCCTAACGGATCGCGCTTAAGCTGCGGGCGCCGACACTCGCGGGCACCGCGCCGATTGAGACTACCCCACAGTTCGTGGCCGCACAAACGGAATTCCTCCCAAAACCGGGCGCCGTCAGCTTCAAGCGCTTGTTAGACGGCGTCCGCTCGGCCCGGTGGACCGGCCGCGTGATGAGCTCGAGCCCCCGGATCCACTCGGACCGCGCCGGGGTATCGGGACGCGCCACGTGACGGGTGTTGAGGAGAACTCGTTCCACCGTCGCGAACGACACGCCCAGCACAATCGCGGTCCCCTTCTGACCCGCCTCCCAGACGGTGCCGATGATGGGCTCTGGTTCGGACGCTCGATACTGAGTACCGAACCGACGTGGTGCCGCATCGAATCGGAATGTGAGAAGGCGCTGTTGTGGCTCCGGCCCGATATCGGAGCGGCGCAGGCGGCAGATAGGGAATGCCGAGCTGTAGACCAATTTGCCGTCGACATGAAACTCGAGAATCAGCGAGTCGCCGCTCGTGCACGCTCCGAACCAATGCCAGACGAGTTGCTCCCGCGCAGACGGCGGAGCCTGGCTCGATACGGGAACGGGCATAAGCGCTAACGCAAAGGCCGCTGCCGAGAGCAGAGTCGCACCGTTTCTGGCAGGAGATATGCTCATCTCATGTCGGACGCCACCTAACGAATCGCACTCAAGCTGCGGACAACGTCGGCCGGCGCAAAGTGGTGAAGCTCAGGCTACGAGGAACGGATGGAAAGAATCTGCACGACGGGACCCACCATGCAGATACTGGCGTAATCGTCGCGTGTGCAGGCGCCTGCCAGCGCGCACGCCGCAGTTGCGAGCAGAAGCGATCGGCGCGGCGTGCTCCTCACGGCAGCGACGCCACGATCTTTCGGTACTCGGCCTCGGGATAGGCCTTCATGGTTTCGGTGCGGAGATTGCCCTGCGCCGCAATGCCGAGCACCAGGCGCGCGGCAGTCGCATCGTCCGGTAGCTCGGCGATCGCGACCCCGTCATACTGACCCATCGTCATGTAGAACGCCTTCAGCTCGCCACCGGCGCGGCGGTAGGCCTCTTTGGCCGCGTCGAGTCGAGCGGGACCGTTCTTCGCATCGGCGATGCCCTGCTGAGTGTACCGAAGGAGGGCGATGTAGGTGGGCATGTGGGCCTCCAGACTGGGTAGGAAAAGTCAGCGCCGCGACGGCACTCGAACTTGTGGTGCGGGCCGCCACGGCGCCAGGCCGGAGGGACACGAGTCAAGGACTGGAGCCTTCTACGCCGCCCACCTAGCGGTTACGGCTCTCCGCGACCGACCATCCGCCCATTTTCGACTTCGGTTCCCGAGCCGGGAGGGTTCTGGACGGCGACACCGTGCAGCACGATACCCCGAAAATCACCGGTGCCGCGTCGCCGAGTCCGGGCTGACCCGAAGCGGACCTCCTCGAGAGTCGTGTTGAACGGCCCCTCAAACGTTCCGGTCAGATCGGTTCTGCCGAAGAACTTGGTCACGAGAAAAGTCGTCTCGCCGAACACGCGCCCCTCGACTTGGGGCGTCCCGACGTTTCTGAGCGTGAGATTCAGCACGACGCGGGCGACGCCTTCGATATCGCCGGTGAGCGGGCAGTCGAACACAGTGCCACGCTGAATCATCATGGCGTCAACGTTTTTCACGCTGCCGGGATCGATGATGGTTGCCTGGGCGCAGTCGCCGATCACGCTGTAGGATGTCCCCGTGGCAGCGGGATCGAGGCTCAGCGCTGCAAGGGGCGGCGAAAGAGGGGTCGGCCTCTCGCAAGGCGGCGTGCCGGTGACTCCCGTCACTGGCGGCCTGGCTACCTACCTCAGGAGACTCCTCGGCGCGCTGTTCCGCCAGGCGAGGTCCAACGCCTCACGAACGGCGCCCGTTTTCGCCGCCCGCAGCCGGACATTGGTCGCGCCCCCCAGGCCCCACGCACCTTTGACCGGCGCGAACGCGGCAGGCTGAGACTTGACGAACAGCTCCTGCTGCTCGGGCGTCAGCTTGACCATGCCCCAGCCGTTCCCGGGATAGCCGAGCGTCGCGAAGATTTTCCCCGCGACACGAAAGTCCGGGTGGCCCATGTGCGCGGACTCGGATACCTGCGGCATGCTCAGGGCGAGGCGCCGAAACTGGTCAGTGGTCATGTGGTCGGGCCTCAGCTGGGCCGGTACGCCCCCCATACGCCGCGTAAGACATCCGAGATCTCCCCCACCGTCGCCCGGGCGCGTACCGCGTCGATGATCGCCTCCACGAGCGGCGCCTTGGTATCGGTCGCTGCTGCCTTCAGCGCCTGGAGCGCATGCGTCACTTTTCCCCCTTCCCTCTTCCCCCGCAGTTCACCCACTCTTCGCCGCTGGACGGCCGCGAGCGCGGAATAATCCGGCGCCGGAATCGACGGGATCTCCTGATCGTCCTCATATTGGTTCACACCCACCACCACCTCGTCCCCCGCCTCGATCGCCCGCTGCTCGGCGTAGGCGCTCCTGGCGATCGCCTCCTGAAAGAAGCCCAGCTCGATCGCCCGCGCCGCCCCGCCCGTCCGCTCGATCTCGTCCACCAACGCCCGCGCCTCGTGCTCCAGCCGATCGGTCAGCGCCTCGACGTACCAGCTCCCCCCCACCGGGTCCACCGTGTCGGGAACGCCGGTCTCGTGCGCCAGGATCTGTTGGGTCCGGAGCGCCAAGGTCGCGCTCTGCTCCGTCGGCAACGCGAGGGCTTCGTCGTAGGCGTTGGTGTGCAGCGACTGGGTGCCGCCTAACACTGCCGCGAGCGCCTGAATCGCCACCCGCACCACGTTGTTCTTGGGCTGCTGCGCCGTGAGGGTCGAGCCCCCGGTCTGCGTATGAAACCGCAGCCGGCACGCCGCGTCATCCGCCTGGAACTTTTCCTTCATCAGGCGCGCCCAGAGCCGGCGCGCGGCCCGGAATTTCGCCACCTCCTCGAACAGATCGCTGAACGCGGCGAAGAAAAACGAGAGCCGGGACGCAAACGTGTTCACGTCCAGCCCCATCCCCACCGCCCGCCGCACGTACTCCAGTCCGTTCCCGAACGTGAACGCCAGCTCCTGCGCGGCCGTCGCTCCCGCCTCCCGCATGTGATAGCCCGACACTGATATGGGATTGAAGCTCATGCCCCGGGCGGCCACGAACCGGCACACGTCGGTCGCGAGCCGGAGCGAGGGCTCGATCGGATAGATGTAGGTGCCGCGCGCGATGAATTCCTTCAGGATGTCGTTCTGCACCGTCCCCTGCAGTTCGCCCGCCTCGACGCCCTGCTCCTCGCCCACCACCAGGTACATCGCCAGGAGAATTGGCGCCGTCGCGTTGATGGTCATCGACGTGGAGACCTTGTCGAGCGGGATCTCGTGGAACAGGCGCTCGAGATCGTCCACCGTGTCGATCGCCACGCCGGCGCGCCCCACCTCGCCCTCGGCCATCGGATGGTCCGAGTCGTACCCCATCTGGGTGGGGAGATCGAACGCGACCGACAGGCCGGTCTGGCCCGCCGCGAGCAGATGCCGGAACCGGGCGTTCGTCTCCTCGGCCGTACCGAACCCGGCGTACTGGCGCATGGTCCAGAGCTTGCCGCGGTACATCGTGGGATGGACGCCGCGCGTGTAAGGGAGCGCGCCCGGACGCCCGAGCTCGCGCGCGGCATCGCCGCGCCCGCCCCAGTCGTCTGGACCGTAGACCGGCTTGCGCTCGCTCACTTCACCGGGACGGCTTCGGCGGAGAGCACGCGCGCCGCGTACGCGACGTCGTCCTTGCTGCCGATCACGAGCGGGGTGTGCTGGTGCAGGTCAGCCGGTACGATGTCGAGGATAGAGCGACATCCGTCCGTCGCCCGGCCGCCCGCCTGCTCCACCACGAACGCGAGCGGCCCCGCTTCGTACAGGAGGCGCAGCTTGCCCTGCGGGTGATTGGTGTCGGCTGGATAAAGGAAGATGCCGCCGGAAATGAGATTGCGATGGAAGTCCGCCACGAGGGAGCCGATGTAGCGCGCGTTCTTAGGCTGGACCTTCCCTTCCCCGTTCTTGAACGCGCCCACCACGCGTTGCACCGGCGGCGTCCACCGGTTCCAGTTGCTCTCGTTCACGCTGTAGTACTTGCCGACGGGTGGGGTGGTGATGTTGGGATGCGACAGCAGGAACTCGCCGATGGTGGGATCGAGCGTGAAGCCGTGGACCCCTTGCCCCGTCGTGTACACGAGCATCGTGCTCGATCCGTAGAGGATGTACCCCGCCGCCACCTGCTTCTTCCCCGCCTGCAGACAGTCCGCGAGCCCCGCGGGACTGCTTCGCTTGGTGACGCGCTTATGAATCGAGAAGATCGTCCCAATCGAGACGTTGACGTCGATGTTGGTGGACCCGTCGAGCGGATCGTACAACACTACGTACTTGCCCGCGGGCTTCCCCGGCGGCACCGGCATCGGCACCTGGTCCTCCTCGGAAGCCGTGACGCATACCCGGCCGGTGTGATGCACGCTGTTCCGCACCGTCTCGTTGGCGAACAGGTCGAGCTTCTGCTGCAGGTCCCCGGAGACGTTCACGGCGCCCGCGGCGCCGAGGATGTCCGTAAGCCCGGCGCGACGCACGTGACGCGAGATGATCTTCGCGGCGAGACAGACGTCGTAGAGCAGGTTCGACAGCTCGCCCGTGGCCTCCGGGTAGAGCCGCTCCTGCTCCATGATGAACCGCTCAATCGTGATGACTTCGGAGCCGTGCACCATGGCCGTCCGTGGAAAAAGTGATCGTGCCGCGCTCGTCGGTCCTGAGCACCGTGATCCCGTGGCGCGCGAGCCGCCCCAGCACCTCGGGCGTAGGGTGCCCATAGCGGTTGCGCCGTCCCACGCTGATCACCGCTTCGCGCGGCGCCAGCTCGTCGAGCCACGCATCCGAGGTGGCGCTGCGCGAGCCGTGATGCCCCACCTTGAGCAGCTCCACCCGACCCACCTGGCCCGCGAGCCGCGCCTCGACCGGCAACCCCGCATCCGCCTGGAATAGCAACCGCTCGGCGCCATACGTCACCACGATCACCACACCGTGCTCGTTCACGTCGAGCGGCAGGCGGAGCCACAGCGTATCGGGGCTCAAGACCTCGAGCACCACGCCGTCCAGCTCGACCCGGTCGCCCGCCCGCGCGGCGTGCCAGCGTGCCCCCGACGCCTCGACCGCCGCAAGGAACTCGAGATAGAGCGGCCGTCCGAGCGGCTCCCCTGGCTCGAGCACCACCTCGGGATCGAACGCGTCCACCACGGCGGGCAAACCGCCCAGATGGTCCGCGTCGCCGTGCGTCGCCACGGCTACTGCCAGCCGCTCCACTCCCTGGCGACGCAGGAACGGGACCACCACCCGCCGCCCGGCGTCGTCCCCGGGGATCCGCGGGCCGCCGTCGATCACGATCCAGCGGCCGTGCGGCGTCCGCAGCGCCGCCGCGTCGCCCTGGCCTACGTCGAGAAAATGTACCGTCAAACAGACGCAATCGTCGAGTGCGAAGGCGTCCTTGAGCGACGCGGCCACGAGCACCGTGCTCGCGAACGCGATCCGCGCGGCGATCAGCCACGGCCGACGCGGCGAATGCCACAGCCACCACGCCAGCGCGGCCACCCCCGCCCACGTCGCCGCCGCGGGCCAGCCCGCCATCATCACCACGTGCCCCCCGGGCACTGCCGCGGCCCCGCGCGCCACCAGATCGAGCAGCGCCAGGCCCAGTCCCGATCCGGCGGCGACGAGCGTGGCGACGCCCGACGCGATCCAGGACAGCGCGAGCGCCAGGGCGAGTCCCGGTACGACGACCGCGGCGAGCGGGATGGCCACGAGATTCGCGACGACGCCGATCGGCGCCACGGTCCCGAACGCCAGCGCGCTGATCGGCGCGGTGAGCAACGCGGCGGCGATCGACGGCGCCACGAGGCGGAGCCAGAGCGCACGGCCACGGAACGCCCGATCCGCCCAGATCACCGCCCCCATTGCCGCGATCGAGAGCCACGCCCCCACCGCGCGCATCGCCCATGGATCGATGAGGAGAACGATGAGCGCGGCGACCGAGAGCGTGCCCGCTGGCGCCACGACGCGCTGCCTGATGCGCGCTACGTCCGACAGCACGAGCATCGCCACCGCGCGCAGGGCGGGAGCGGGAAACCCGATGAGCCAGAGATACGCGACGAGCACCACCGCCGCGGTCGCCATCCGGGCGCGGTGGGGGAGCCGCAACTTGGCGAGGAGCAGCGCGAGCCAGGCGGCGAGAAATCCGACGTGGAGCCCCGAGATCGACAGGATGTGGGCGAGCCCGGAGCGGGCGTAGCGCTCGCGCACGGCGGCCTCGAGATCGACACGCGGCGCGAACACCAGGGCGTCCACGAGCGGCGCGCGAGTGCCGAAGAGCGCGGCGGTGCGCTGGGCGAGCCCGTCGCGCACGGCGCCCCGCCCGCGCGGGATGGGATCGAGCTGGCGCGCGCGGCGCACGACCAGGGTGCCGCGGCCCGCGGCGCCCGCCCATCTTCCCGCCACCACCCAGGTCGTGCCGCCGCGCGCAGGCGTGCCCTCGGGCCACCGCAACTTTAGCTCGCCCGCGCACGTGCCGGGCACGACATCCGCATCCACGACGCCGCCCGCCGTGGGAACGGGATCGGCGAGCCGCACGATCGCGGCGCGAGTGCTTCTCTCACCGGTCGTCCACCGGCCTTGGCAGGTCGCTGCCTGTTCGCGACCAGCCGCCGTCCCCCAGAGAAGCCCCGCAACGCCAGTGAGCCCGATTGCAGCGCCGAGCGGCGCTCGCCGTGCGACGAGGAGGCTCGCCAGTAGAACCGGCAACGCCGCACCCCACAACGCCCCACCCGAGAACGCCTTACTCGGGAACGCCTCACCCGGCAACGCCGCAGGTTCGAGCCCCATCCACAGCCCAACCCCGAATCCGAGCGTGACGAAGAGAATCGGCGGCCGCATCGCGGGCCGCCTACGGGACTAGAGGAGCTGCACCGACCTCGCGCCGCAGCGCGGTGCCAGCCCTACCCGGCGAAATGCGTCGAGCAGCGCGACGTCGAGCTTGGCCTTCTCCTGGTCGCTGTCGAGCCGCAGCTCGACCAGCACCTCGCCTTGAGGGGTCGAGACGTAGTTCGGCGACAGCCGGTTGAGCGCGAACACGAGCACGTCGCCGCGGCACGTCTCGCAGCCGCAGAACCGGGGCAGCTGGGGACGGAGCTTCTCGTACTCCCGCTGCAGCACCTCGTACGTCAGGTTCGTCACCCCACGACGGCGAGCTCCTGCCCGATAACGCGGGCCGTGAACGTAGAGCCGGTGGTGCCGGTGAGCCGTACACTGCGATAGTCGCCGATCCATGCGTCGGGCCCAGGGACGAGCGCCACCTTGTTCGTGCGGGTGCGGCCCTGCAGGAATCCGCCGCGCTTCGCGCGTCCCTCGACCAGCACCTCGTGCGTGGTGCCCACAAGACCGACGTTCTTCTGGCGCGCGAGCCGGCGCACGAGCGCGATGAGTCGCTCGAGCCGCTCGCCCGCCACATCGTCCGGCACAGCGTCCTTGAGTCGCGTCGCGGGCGTCCCCTCGCGCGGCGAGTACTTGAACGTGTACGCGTCGTCGAACCCCACCTGCTCGACAAGCGACAACGTCTCCGAGAAGTCGTCCTCGGTCTCGCCCGGGAACCCGACGATGATGTCGGTCGTGAGCGCGATGCCGGGCACCGCCCCGCGCAGTGCCGCGACGACGTCGAGGTAACGGTCGCGATCGTACCGGCGCAGCATGCGCTTGAGCACCCGCGAGCTGCCGCTCTGCACCGGCAGGTGCACGTGCTCGCAGACCGCGGGCGTCTCGGCCATCGCCGCGACCACGCCGTCGGTGAAGTCCGTGGGATACGGGGAGGTGAAACGCACTCGCCGGATGCCATCGACCGCGCCGACCGCGCGCAGCAGGTCCGCGAAGTCGTGCGCGCCGTCGTGATAGCTGTTGACCGTCTGGCCAAGGAGCGTGACCTCCGTGGTGCCGGTGCGGGCGAGGTCGGTCACCTCGCGCACCACGTCGGCCAAGTTGCGACTCCGCTCGGGCCCCCGCGTCATCGGAACGATGCAGAAGGTGCACCGATAATCGCAGCCACGTTGCACGGTGACGAACGCCGACGCGGCGGTCTCCCGCACCGGCGGCACGTCCTCGTAATGCTCCCAGGCTTTGAACGCCACGTCGGCCGCGCGCTCGCCCCCCCCCCGCGCCCGCGCGATGAGCTCGGGCAGCCCGCGGTAGCCGTCCGGGCCCACCACGAGATCTACCTGAGGCACCCGCTCGAGTAGCCGCGGTCCGAGGCGTTGGGCCATACAGCCCACGACGCCGAGCACCCCGCCCGGCCGCTTCACCTGCTTCAGCTCTCCCAGGCGGGAGAGCACCTTCTGCTCGGCGTGATCCCGCACCGCGCAGGTGTTCACGAGCACGACGTCGGCCTCGGCCGGCTCGGCGGCGGCCACGTACCCGTCCCGCCTCAGTACGCCGAGTATGAGCTCGGAGTCCGAGACGTTCATCTGGCAGCCGTAGGTTTCGATGTAGACGCGCGGCATGTTAGCGAACCGTCACCTCGCAGCGGGCGCGACCGGACCACTCGTTGCTGGGAAGATAGACCGAAACATAATCCTCCGTGAGGAGCTCGACCTTGCCGCTCCCACGGCCGCTCACAACGCCGTCGGCCCGCTGGCCCAGGCGCGTCGCGCGATAGGCCCGCGCCTTCGCCTCACCGAGCTCGCGCAGCTCGCGGGCCCGCTCGCGCACCACCGGAGGCGCCACCTGCTCGGGGAGTCGCGCCGCGGCCGCGCCAGGCCGCTCGCTGTACGGAAACACATGGAGGTAGGTGAATGGCAGCGCGTCGACGAGCGCGAGCGTGGCGCGGTGGTCCGCGTCGGTCTCGCCCGGGAACCCGGCAATGATGTCGGCGCCGAGCCCGAAAACCGGCAGCCGGTCGGCGAGCCACTCGAGTCGTGCGCGGTACGACCCGGCGGTATACCAGTGGCGGCCCATTCTCTTGAGGATGCGATCGGATCCCGACTGGAGCGGCGCGTGCAGGTGCGCCGCGAGGTGACGCGGCGCCTCGATGAGCAGCCGCGCGATCGTGTCGTCGACTTCGGTCGCCTCGATCGAGGAGAGGCGGAAGCGAACCTCGGGGACGGCCTCGATCAGGGCTTCGAGGAGCTCACCCAGCGAGCGGAGGGTACCGCTCCCCGCTCCCCGCTCCCTGTCTTGCCCATACGTCCCGATATGCACGCCCGTCAGCACGATCTCCGCGTGCTGCTCCGCGAGGGCTCGCGCCTCTTCCACGAGCTCAGCGATCGACCGCGACCGATTCGCCCCCCGGGCGAGCGTCGCCGCGCAAAAGGTGCAGTGCTCGTCGCACCCATCCTGAATCTTCAAGAGGCCACGAAACCTGCCCGTAGTCCCCCCTCTCCCGAAGGGAGAGGGGGACAGGGGGTGAGGACCATATGCAGGAGATGGGGACAGGGGGTGAGGACCATATGCAGGAGAGGGGGACAGGGGGTGAGGACCGAGGCCCGCCGCGCGCAACACCTGCGCCGGATCCGCGCCGCCCAGCACGGCGCGCACCGACGGCAGACCGGCAATCCGGCCGTCGTCGAGCGCGGCCGCGCAGCCCATCACGACCGTCTCGAGGCGACCGCTCCGCCGCGCGAGCCGTCGCACGAGGCGCCCCAGCTTCGCCTCGCTCTCGTGGGTCACGGTGCAGGAGTTGATCACGGCGACGTCCGCCGCGGCGGGATCCTCCACCACCGCGGCGCCCGCGTGCTCGAACGCCTGGCGCACCAGCGCCGTATCGTACTGGTTCGCTCTGCAGCCGAAGGTGTGGAAGTAGACGTTCACGGCCGGACGGTGATGCCCAGGAGCACCGTCCACACGCGCTCCGTGAGCCCCGTCCCACGGCGCTCCAGCCGCTCGATACCGACGTCCATCGAGGCGCGACCCTGGGCGAACGTGCGTCCCGTCCCTGCAGCCGCGGCGACCTCGGTGAGCGCCTGTGTCCCGGGTCCGAACGGCAGCTGGCCGCCCCGCACACCGAGCCGCAGCGGCATCCGTCCCGTCCCGAATTCCGCTCCACCCGCCCAGCTCCACGTGTCGAACGCGCCGGGGCCGGCGCGCGACCACGAGCGCCAGGCGACCGATCCTCCGATCTTGACGCTCGGGCTCGGCGCGAGCAGCACGCCACCACCCACCCCGCGAGGGAGGTCGGTGAGCGCGCTGGTCGTGTCGGCAACCTTGGCGCGCAGCCGGTTGTCGGACCGCGCCCAGCCCGAGAGGGAAAGTCCCGGCGCGATGCCGATCAGGATGCTTCCCGAGACCCCGAACCCGCTGTAGCGCACCTCGGCGAGCTGTTGGACGGTGTGGAACGTCGTGTCGTCGAAGCGGCGCTCGGCTGTCTGGCGCGTTGAGCCGGAGAGCAGATGGATCCCGGCGCCGATCGCGATGCGGCGCGTCAGCCGGCTGGCGGCGGCCAGGCGCAGGTCGGCGACGCTGCCATCGCTGGTGAGCTCGTCCGTGTAGCGCTCGAGCGCGCCGCGCAGCTGCGAGGAGTCGCGCAGCTGCACGTCCCACGACTTGTCGAGATAGGTCGTGAACCCCGCCGCCACCGCCAGGCGGGGTGCGACCCGCCCCGCGACGTTCAACAACGGGAAGCGTGTGCTGCGGAGGCTCGTGGTGGTCCCGCCCACATCGGCTTGGCGGTACGAGGTGCCCTCCATGGCGGTCGCCGTGAGCGCCGCCAGATCGGCGAGTGGAGCCTCGGTGAGCGGCGACAGCGGATCGAACGGCGTGAACGCGCCACCGGTCGAGCGGGCACGCACCGACTCGTATCGCCCCGGCGTGCCGAGGCCGCGCACCCCGAATTGGGAGTCCTGGGCGGCCGCGGTCCCCCACTTCGCAGCCTGGGCCGCGCAGACGATAGTCACCAGCCAGGCGATCCGGCGCATCATCGGGCTCCGAACGGGAACCGCCGCACGAACGTCACCTCTAGCTTCGGGCGTTCCAATGCCGCGGCGATCGACGGATAGAAGCGCACCTCGGCGAACGATTGGGCTTCGTCCCTCGCCCGCAGCACCAGCGAGGTCGGCTGTGTCGAGTCCGCGGCCCAGAACTGCAGCAGATTCGTCACTTCAATGCGCACCGTGTCGGTCGCGCCGATGTGGATCATGGTCGTGTCGGTGCGCGTCGCGTCCACGGCGATCGGCGACTTGGCGCCCAGGTCGACGAGCACGGTATGCACCTCGACGGTAAACGAGTCGATCGGCGCTCCGCGCGCCGGCACGGCCGGCACAAGGATGAGGGTGGCGCGGATGATCTGCGACGAGTCGCGGATGAACTTCGGAAACGCGACGCGCAGGAGGCTCCGCGCCGACGGCACACCGCCCACGGCGAGTGTCGAGTCGATCGGCGGAGCCTCCGGATTCCGCACGGTGCTCGCGAACGCGGCAGAGAACGTACCCAGGGTGCGGGGGACCCTAACATTCGACGAATCGAGGCGAATGTACCACGTCAAGGTGGGTCCCAGGGTGCCCTTCCCGATCGCGATGCTCGCGAGCGAGTCGGCGCTGATCCGAATGCCGTAGGCAACACTTCCCGAGTCTGCGGCGATGTAGCGCGCCGCCGTCGAGTCGAATTTGAGCGATAGTACCAGCCGATGGTTGATGGTATCGACCACCGCGCTGTCACCTGTCACCGTGTCCTTGCGGTTCGGCTGCGCGAGGAGCGTATCGATGTTCAACGGCCTCCGCACCAGAGAATCGGTGAAGGGGTTCACGTCGGCGAAGGTAGTGGTCGAGTCGATCGTCTTGGGGAGCCGGAAGAACCGCAGCGTCAAATTGGTCGCCGCGCTGTCGCGCCGGATGATGTACAGCTGCAGGCGGGCCGAATCAGAGCTGCGGATGGCCCCGGTCGTCGTGTCGTTGGGGTTGATCCGGGAGCGACTGCCCGGCCCGTTCATGCGGAAGATCGGCCGACCGTCCACGCCCGGCAGGTTGGCGGCGAGCATTACCGCCGACTGATTCGGCAGCACGTAGCCCCGGAACGCCGAGTCCCGCGAAATGTTGTTCCCGAGCACCGTATCCACGATGGTCAGCTGGTTCGACGGGCAGTAGTCGGGGCACGCGCCCGGAGCGGCGAGCTCCTCCACGCACGCCGTGGCGAGCAGGGCGGCGCCGATCAGGGCGAGCCGGCGCCACCTCACTTGGCGAGCGCCGCTTTCGCAAACGCGTCCGGCAGGAGGTCGCGCAGGATCCAGCGTCGCTCGGTCTTTGGGCCCACCGCGATCACCTCGAGGTCCAACCCGAACTCCGCCAGCAGCTGTCGACACGCGCCGCAGGGCGACGCCGGGGGATCCACGTCGGTCGCCACCACGATGCGGCTGAACCCCCGCGCCCCGTCGGCCACCGCCGCGCCGATGGCCATCCGCTCGGCGCAGATCGTGAGCCCGTAGGACGCGCTCTCCACGTTCGTCCCCACGTACACCCGCCCGTCCGCCGCCTGGAGCGCCGCGCCCACGCGGAACTTGCTGTACGGGCAGTAGGCGTTCTTCCGCACCTCGCGCGCCCGGCGCACGAGCTCGGCCGTCACGCCCGGATCTCCGACAGGAACGACGTGCCCGCGGGCGACGCCACGCCGAAGTACTCGGCGATCGTCGCCCCCAGGTCCGCGAAGGTGCGTCGCTCGCCCAGCCCCAAGGGCTTGACGCGCGGGCCCAGCGCGAGCACCGGAACCGCCTCCCGCGAATGGTCGGTCGAGGGGGTGGTCGGGTCGTTGCCGTGGTCGGCGGTCAGAATGATCAGATCGTCTCCCGTTACGCGGGCCTCGAGCCGGGGGATCCAGGCGTCGAGCTCCCGCAATCCTTCATGAAACCCCGCGACGTCGTTGCGGTGCCCCCAGCTCTGGTCGAATTCGATCACGTTCACGAAGATGAAGCTGGTCCCGGTCTGCTCGAGCGCCCGCTCGATCAGCCGATACGCGTCGCCGTTGGTGGGGGTGTGCTCGCTGGTGATGTTCCGGCCCGCGAACAGGTCGTCCACCTTGCCGATCCCGACGCGTGGCACCCCTGCCGCGGACAGTCGATCGAGCAGCGTCTCACCCACCGGGGGGATCGAGAAATCCCTTCGGCGCGGCGTGCGCTCGTACGCCCCGGGCCTGCCGGTGAATGGCCGCGCGATCACGCGGCTCACGGCGTGCTCGCCCACCAGCATGTCGCGCGCCGCCGCGCACGCCCGGTACAGCTCCTCGAGCGGCACCGTCCCCTCGTGCGCCGCCACCTGGAAGACCGAGTCGGCGGACGTGTAAACGATCCACTTGCCGCTCCGCTGGTGCTCTTCTCCGAGCTCCGCGATGATCTGCGTGCCCGACGCAGCCTTGTTCCCCAACCAACCCCTTCCGGTCCGGCGCGCGAACTCGTCCAGGAGCTCCCGTGGGAACCCCTGCGGGTAGGTCCGGAACGGCTTGGACAGGAGCACGCCGCAGATCTCCCAATGCCCGGTGGTCGAGTCCTTACCCTGCGACGCCGGAAGGGCGACACCGTATGCCGCCGTCGGCCCTACCCCGGGCGCCAGCCCGGGGATGCTCCGACACATTCCCAGTCCCAACCGTTCCAGGTTCGGCAACTTGAGCCCGCCCACCGCCCGCGCTACGTTGCCGAGGGTGTCACTCCCCTCATCGCCGTAGGCCGCCTGGTCGGGACAAGGGCCGATCCCGAGCCCGTCGAGCACGATGATCGCTGCGCGCTTCAATCGTAGATGCGGGGCAGGCGCGGGCCGAGGGACGTGAGCACCGCACGTTGCAGCTCGCCGCTCCAGGCGGAGAACTCCTCCAGGCTGATGCGCTCCCTCTTCCCCTCCCCGTCGCCCTCTCCGATCAGCGTCGCCACATCCCCCACCCGCGCCGGGCGGTCTCCCGTGTCTACCATCATCAGGTCCATGGTGACGGCACCGATGATCGGACAACGCCGGCCGTCTTCCCCCAGCAGGACCGCGCCGCGGCCCGAGAGTCCCACCGCGCGCCGTACGCCGTCGGCGTACCCGATGCCGAGTGTCGCCACGGTCGTCGTGCGGGCCGCGCGCCACGACGCGTTGTAGCTCACGCTCTCCCCCGCGGCGACACGCCTCACCGTGAGCACGCGGGCGCGCAGGCTGACGACCGGTCGCGGCTCCGGGAAGCCCTCCCCAGGCGAGCCGCCGTACAGGAACACGCCCGGCCGGACGAGGTCGAACGCGAAGCGCCGGTTCGCGAGCGCCGCGGCGCTGTTCGCGACGTGGAGCACGGTCGGCCGGCGCTCGAGCCGCGCCAGCGCTCGCTCGAATCGCTCGAGCTGCAGCTCGGCCGAGCCGTCGCGGCGGTCCGCCGAGTGGAACTGCGTGTAGCAGCCTTCGAGCGCCGGCGTGTTTGCCGCGGCGCGCACCGCGTCGATCTCGTCCCACCGCACCCCGGAGCGACCCATCCCCGTGTCGATCTCGAGGTGAAAGGGGCGCGTCCCCCGGCCGGTCCATTCGGCGATCGCCGCCGCGTCCCCGAGCGCCGGCGTCAACCGA
>QHUC01000027.1 GCA_003221045.1 Gemmatimonadota bacterium
AGCGTGACAAGTAGGGGCGCATGGAACCTCCAGCGGGGATCAAATTGACGACACTGAGATAGCGCGCAAACGACCGTTCCGCAAAAGGACGGAATCCAGGCGCAGCCCTACCGGGCCGCCTTCGCCCCCCCAGTGAGACTGTCCTTCACGACCTCGCCGCCCTTCATGACGAACGCGACGTGCTCGAGCAGCGTGACGTCCTGTAGCGGATCACCTTGAACGGCGACCACGTCCGCGTACTTCCCGGGCTCGAGCGCGCCGACACGATCGGCCCAGCCGAGCAGGTCGGCGGCGTTCACGGTCGCGGCCTGGATCGCGTGCATCGGCGTCGTCCCCCAGCGGACCATGTGCGCGAACTGCTTGGCGTTCCAGCCGTGCGGGTAGACGCCCGCGTCCGTCCCGTACGCGATCTTCACGCCCGCCTGCACCGCCTTCTTGAAGTTCTCGCGCTGCTGGCGGCCCACCAGGCGCTCCTTGTCGATGATCTTCTGCGGGTAGCCGAGCCGGGTGTACTCGGCGAGGATGTAATCGTCGTTGTAGATGTCGGCCACGAGATACGTGCCGCGCTCTTTCATCAGGCGGATGCCCTCGTCGTCGATCAGGCTCCCGTGCTCGATCGACGCCACGCCCGCGCGCACTGCGCGCTTGATCGCCTCGGCCCCGTGGGCGTGCGCGGCCACCTTGCGACCCCACATGGCCGCTTCTTCGACGATCGCGTTCAGCTCTTCCTGCGAGTACTGCGGCGCCCCGACGGACTCCTCCTCCGAGAGGACACCGGCGCTCGCGAGCACTTTGATCAGGTCCGCCCCGTATTTCACCTCGAATCGGATCTTCTCGCGGATTTGATCGACGCCGTTGGCGATCCCCGAAAAGCCCTCGAAGTGGAGATAGGGCGACATGCCGTTTACGTCCCCGTGCCCGCCCGTCGCCGAGAGCGGCATCGTCGAGACGAGCATGCGGGGCCCCGGGACGGCACCGTCGTTGATGGCGTTGCGGAGCGCCACGTCGATGAACTCCCCCGCCCCGACGTTCCGCACCGTGGTGAAGCCGGCGTCCAGGGTCCGCTTGGCGTAGATGTGCGCGCGCACCGCCTCGTCGATCGGGCTCAGGCGGAAGAGCTGCCGATAGTAGTCGCCCGGGTCGGCCGTGATGTGGGTGTGACAGTCGATCAGACCGGGGAGCACGGTGGCGTTCTTGAGGTCGATCACCCGGACGTCGCGCGACGCGTGCCCGGCCACCGCGTCGGCCGGGCCCACTTCCTTGATGCGGACGCCCTCGATCAGGATCGCCTGATTCGCCAGGACCGTCCCCGTGCGCGTGGCCACGAGCCGACCAGCACGCACCAGCACCTGCGCGTGCCGGGTCGTGTCCGCCTGAGCGGCGAGGCCCTGTCCGGCAACCAGGCTGGTCGCGAGCACCCAGACGCCAAGGCTCGAGCGTTTCGTGCCGATCATCGGGACCCCTTCTCCACGATCGTTTTCTCCACGCGTTGAGCCCACACGTGCGCCGCGGCCGGGGCCATCCGCGCCGCATCGCCCTTGATCTCGTAGCTGTCTGCGAGCACCGGTCTCCCGGTCGTCGCGTCGAACAGCTCCGCCGTGAGAAGCCACACGAGGTTGGACAGGTTCGAGATTGTGCCCTTGGCGACCCAGCGGGCGCCCACCGTGCGTGCCACCGCCACGGCGCACGCGTTGTCGCACGGGTTGCCGCTTGCCTCCGCGACGCCCACCGCGGCCGCGACGGCGGTCGAATCGACGAGCGCCACGCGGTCCGATGCGGCGAGCGTCGCCAACAGCTTGCTCGTCGCGGCCGCGACAATGGCCGTGTCACCGGCTTGGAGGACGTTGGCGTGCTCTCCATCGAACCGGAGGTTCAACACTGCGACGGCGGGGCGAGGAGCCCCGCTCTGGCCGGGGGCGGCCGGGCAGATGAAGAGGGATGCGAGCGGAACGGCGGCCAGGCGCACGGCGAACCTTCGGGTCGTGGGATCCATCGAGGGGGTGTAATCTAGAGGTCCCTCGACCCCGACACCAATGAGCTCGGATCGTGCCATCGCGAGCGATCAGCGCGCCGCCGTCCTCGCCGGCTTCCTCGGCTGGACGCTCGACGCGTTCGACTTCTTTCTCGTGGTCATGACGCTCACCGCGATCGCGCGGGAGTTCGGGACGTCGGACGCTGGCGTGGCCTTCTCGCTGCTGCTCACACTCCTCTTCCGCCCCGTCGGCGCGCTCATCTTCGGCCTCCTGGCCGATCGCTACGGCCGTAAGCTCCCGCTGATGCTCGACCTGGTGTTCTACTCGGTCATCGAGGTCCTGTCGGGTCTGGCGCCGAATTTCACCACCTTTCTCGTGCTCCGCGCCCTGTTCGGCATCGGGATGGGAGCGGAGTGGGGCGTGGGTGCGTCGCTGGTGATGGAAAAGGTGTCACCCCGGCTTCGGGGAGTCGTCTCCGGCATACTCCAGCAGGGCTACGCCGCTGGCTACCTGCTCGCGGCTCTGTGCTATTTCTTCGTGTACCCCCATTGGGGCTGGCGGCCGCTCTTCTTCCTCGGTGGGCTACCCGCCCTGCTCGCGCTGTTCGTGCGCGCGCGTGTCAGCGAGTCCGAGGCCTGGCGCGAAACCCGTGAGGAGAGCTGGAGCGGGCTGGGCCGGGCGATCCGCCGGAACGCGAAGACCTTCCTTTATATCACCGCGCTGATGTGGATGATGAACCTGGTCTCGCACGGGACGCAGGACCTCTATCCAACGTTCCTGGAGCGGCACTGGGGCTTTGCCACGGGGCACAAGGTCGCGCTCACCGCCTTCTCCATGGTGGGCGCGCTGACCGGTGGCGTCCTGTTCGGATTGTGGTCGAACCGGCTGGGCCGCCGCCGGACGATCGTGCTGGCCCTCACGGGTGCGTTCGTCGTCATTCCCCTGTGGGCGTTCGCCCCGTCGCTCCCGGTGCTCGTGGCCGGAGCGTTCGTCATGCAGTTCTTCGTGCAGGGGGCGTGGGGTGTGATCCCGGCGCACATCACGGAGCTCGCGCCCAAC
The DNA here is from genome assembly GCA_003221045.1 of Gemmatimonadota bacterium. GTDB lineage: Bacteria > Gemmatimonadota > Gemmatimonadetes > Gemmatimonadales > GWC2-71-9 > AG41. The sequence goes on from QHUC01000027.1 coordinate 3,033, forward strand.
TCGGTGCGCGGCTTCCTGCCGGGCTTCGGCTACCAGTGCGGCGCGGCCCTCGCCGGCGCGTTGCCGTACATCGAAGCGCGGCTCGCCGGGCACCTGAGCTACCCGTGGGCCATGGCGCTGTCCGCGGCGACCGTGTTCGTGCTGGGCGGCCTGGTGGCCGGGCTCGGGCCCGAGCGCCGGGGAGTGGCGTTCGGACGCGGCGCCCCCTAGCGTTCATGTCCATGCCCACCTTCGTGAAAGCCACGCAAGCGTATCAGCAGGGCCAGCGCACGCTGCCCGGGCGCTATTACACGGCGCCTGATGTCTTCGCCGAGGAGCAGGAACGGATCTTCGCGCGGCGGTGGGTGTGCGTGGGGCGCATGTCCGAGCTCGCGAACCCGGGCGACTACGTCCAGCGCATCGTCGCGGGCGAGAGCATCATTGTGGTGCGGGGGCAGGACGGAACCGTGCGGGCGTTCTACAACGTGTGCCGCCACCGTGGCACGCGTCTATGCGACGACAGCCACGGGCACCTCTCAGAGACGATCCAGTGTCCCTACCACGCCTGGACATATACGCTCGACGGCGCGTTGATCGGCGCGCCGCACATGAACGAGGTGGCGGGGTTCGACAAGCGCGATTACCCGCTGCACGCCGTGGCGCTCGAGACGTGGGAGGGCTTTCTCTTCGTCAATCTCACGCGGGAGCCGGAGCCCTTCGCGCGAGCGTTCGCGCCGCTCTTCACCCGCTTCAGTCGCTTCAACCTGGCGCGGCTTCGCTCCGGGCGACGCATCGACTACGACGTGCACGCCAACTGGAAGCTCGTCTTCCAGAATTATTCCGAGTGTCTGCACTGCCCCATCATCCATCCGGGGCTCGCCAAGCTGACGCCGTACACGAGCGGGGAGAACGACCTGTTCGAGGCATCCGGACTACGTGATGTTCCACACGCTCTGGCCGGACGGCCCCGCGCACACCGCGATTACCTGCGAGTGGTTGTTCCACCCGGATGCGTTTGGACAGCCGGGCTTCGATCCGGACGATGCCGTCCGGTTCTGGGACGAGACCAACCGCCAGGACTGGAACATCACCGAGCGCTCGCACGCGGGGATCGCGTCCCGCGCGTACGAGCCGGGCCCCTATTCCCCGCGTGAGGGCATTTCAGCGGCCTGGGACCGGGAGTTCCTCCGCGCGCTGGGATACCAACGCTGACGGACGGTCCGCGCCGAATCCCCCCGTAACCTGTCTCGCGAGCAATCCGAATCCGCCTCTCCGCCGTAGCAGCGTGGAACCCGCCGCGCGCTGCCGTTTATAGGGCTCATATGCGAGAGAGGCTGATATGGCGATACCATCGTGCGACTTCTATGACTGGGGCACGCATCACCGCTGCGCCGAGCCCGCCACCTGGGTGACACACCAGAGCTTCGGGCAAGCCCTTCACGGCGTGCGCTACTATTGCGACGCGCACCGCCCGCCGCGAGCCCGTCCGATCGCGGCGACCCCCGCGGAGGGTGAGCGGCGGGCGCCGAAGCGCCGGCACAAGGCCTGAAGGCGCGCTGCTACTTCTTGCGGAGATAGGCGTCGGTCTTGTTGAGCCAGTCTTCCCGTGGTGGGTAGAACACGTCCACGTCGAGGGTATCCTCGAGCGCGCGGGCCTCGTGCGGCACATGGCCCGGCAGGTGCAACACCTCGCCCGCGCGAACCACGACCTCCTCGGCTCCGTCCGCACCTACAAGGAACTGGAGTGCCCCTTCCAGGATGTACGTGAACTGCTCGTTCTCGTGCGAGTGTCGCGGGACCACGCACCCTTTTTTCAGGTAGACGTGCGCGAGCATCACGCGGTCGCCCGTGATCAAGCGCCGCGCCAGCCGCTCGTTCAACTCCTCGCGCGGAATGTCCTCCCATCGATACCATGTCGTCCTGCGCTCGTCGCTCACCGTTCTCGCTCCCGCCGAAGGCCCGCGACAACGCTATACGCCGCCCGCCGCGCCGTCAAAGCGCGGCCGAGCCCACGCATTCTTGCACACGCCCAGACGCCTGACTACCTTCGCCACCTGTCCCCGCAAATGGAGGCACGCGGATGCCGCTCGCCGAGCTGCTGCTCCCGGAGTTCGATGCCGAGATGGCCGCCACGCGGCGGGTGCTTGAACGGGTGCCCGACGGGAAGGGCTCTTGGAAACCGCATCCCAAGTCGATGACGCTCGGCCGGCTCGCGACGCTGGTCGCCGAGCTTCCGGGCTGGGTGGTGAACGCCCTCACGCGCGACGAGCTCGACATCATGCCACTCGGCGGACCGCCTCCGAAGTTTGAGGCCCTCGCGAGCACGAAGCAGATTCTCCCATCTGGCACACCACCGCGGGCAGCTCACGGTCTACCTGCGGCTCAACGGCGCCTCCGTCCCCGCGGTGTACGGTCCCACCGCGGACGAGCCCAACTTCTAGCGGCGGCGCGTGCCCTCCTGGGAGCAGGCGGTCTCGCGGCTGCTGCGCGCGTTGCGGCTCGACAGCATCCGCAGCAAGCTGCTTGTCTTTGCACTTCTCGCCACGCTGATTCCGTCGTTCACCACCGCCTGGATCTCCTACCAGCAGAACAAGCGCTCGCTCACGGAGAAGGTGACGCGCGAGCTGCAGAGCGTGAGCGCCCAGTCGGCCCGCGAGATGGACCTGTGGATCAAGGAGCGCCTGTACGAGCTGCGGGTGTTCGCGAGCTCCTACGAGGTATCGGAGAATCTCGACCGGATGGCCCGCGGCGGGCGCAAGGGCGGTGAGCAGCCCCGGGGTCGACTGCAGGACTATCTGCGCTCGGTGCGCGAGCGGTTCACCGATTATCAGGAGCTGCTCGTCGTCGATAGCGAGGGGGGAGCGGTGGCGAGCTCCGCGGCCGCGCCCACCCCGGCGCACCTGCCGAGCGGCTGGACCCGGACGGTCCGCGCCGACAACGCCGTGGTGGGCGACGCCTACTGGGACGACGCC
>QHUC01000053.1:0-12829 GCA_003221045.1 Gemmatimonadota bacterium
GAACTTTCGTGGCGTCCCGAGCTTCAACGCCGATGCGCTCCACGGGCTGGGAGTGTTCGAGACGCTCAAGGCCATCTCCGAGCTCGTGCTCAAGAAGCTCGCGGCCGGGACCGCGGCGTGACCAGCGCGCTCAACGCGAAATACTCGTTCGACACCTTCGTGGTGGGCTCGGCCAACCGCCTTGCCGTCACGGCGGGCCACACCGTCGCCGAGAGTCCGGGCGCGGCCTACAACCCGCTGTTCGTGTACTCGGGCTCCGGGTTGGGCAAGACGCACCTCCTCATGGCCATCGGCCACGCCGCCAAGAAGGCCTCCCCGCTCCTGAACATCGAGTATCTGACGCTGGACGAGTACGTCGAAGCGTTCCACGCGAGCGTCGCGGCGGGGCAGGGCGACACGTTCCGCCGCCGCTTCCAGAGCGTAGACGTCCTGCTCGTGGACGACGTCCAGTTTCTCACCAATCGGAAGGAGATGCAGTCCGAGCTGCTGCGGCTCACGGAGGCGCTCCAGGTCGCGGGCCACCAGATCGTGCTGACGAGCGATCGTCCGCCGCCCGAGATCGCCGACCTCGACGAGCGGTTGATCTCTCGGCTCTCGGGCGGCCTCGTGGTCGACATCGGCCCACCCGACTACGAGACGCGCGTCGCCATCCTGCGGCGCAAGGCCGACGAGCGCGGCGCGCGCTTCGCGCCGGGGGTCCTGGAGACCGTGGCGCAGGCCGAAGCGGGCAACGTGCGCGAGCTGATGGGCGCGCTCAACCGGCTCGTCGCGTTCCAGGCCGTCAACGATACGACCATCAACGCGGAAACGGCGAAGCAGATCCTCGGCCTGGCGAGCGGCGCGCCGGGGGCCACGCCCGGGGACGGCGGTGCGCGGGCTGCCGCAGGGGGAGCGGACGAGTTCGGCGACTTCCTGGCCGACGTGACTGTCACGGTCGGGAAGGCGGTCGAGGCCTGGCGGGCGCGGGTCGGCGAGGCGGTGCTCCGATGGGAGGGAGAGGGGTATCGCACCCAGCGCCTCGAGGCCCTTCTCGAGCGGGACGCGCCGGGCTCCGTCGATAAGGCCGTCGTCGCGTTCACCAAGGACGTGGAGCGCCTGAAGGAGCTCGAAGCCGAAGTGGCGGAGCTCGATCCACAGGCCGCCGGCGACAGCGTGTTCCGCGACCCCGAGCGCGTGGCGGAGGCCGAGGAGGTGGCGGCCAAAGTGCGCGACGGCGCGGCGCCGCCCCCCGGGCCCTCTGCGGCCTTCCCGCTCGCGGCCTACGCCGTCGGTCCGTCCAACCAGGTGGCCGTGAGCGCTGCCCGCGCCGTGCTCGAAAAGCCGGGGAAGAAGTACAACCCGCTCGTGCTCGTGGGGAAGAGCGGTCTCGGCAAGACGCATCTTCTGAACGCGATCGGCCTCGAGCTGGCGCGGGGCCGCCGCGCGGTGGTCGCGTGTCTCTCTACGCAGGCCTTCATCGACGAGCTGATCGCCGCGATCGACGGCAACCGCGTGGACTGGTGGCGGGCGCGCTACCGCCGGGCCACCGCGCTGCTCCTCGACGACATCCACCTCATCGCCGGCAAGGAGCGCACGCAGGAGGAGCTGTTCAACCTGTTCAACCTGCTCCAGGACAAGGAGCGCCAGCTGGTGTTCACCGCGCCCGCTCCGCCGAACACGCTGACCGGTCTGGAAGAGCGCATCGTGACACGGCTCGAGGGTGGGCTGGTCGCGGAGCTCAAGGAGCCGGACCGCGAGGTGAAGCGGGTGGTGCTGGAGCGGCTGTTGACGCAGCAGCACGTGACGCCCGAGCCCGCGGTGGTCGACTACCTGGCCGATCGTCCGGCCGACTCGGTGCGGGCGCTCGTCGGTGTGGTGCAGCGCGTGATCGCCGCGGCCGCCGCGCAGGACGGGCCCCTGAACGCCGGGCTGGCGCGCGAGGTGCTCGAGGGCCAGGCGCCGCGCGAGGCCCGCCGCTCGAGCGGCTTCCGCACCTCGGGACTCGTGGTCTCGAGCCTCGGCGGCATCAAGAGCCGCGAGAAGATGGTCTGGGAGTGGGCGGACGTGTCGGAGCGCGTGATCGAGGAGTTTCGCTGATGGCCATCAAGGGGTCGCTCAAAGAGGCGTCGCTCCCCGATGTGCTCCAGCTCCTGGCACTGGGGCAGAAGACGGGCTGCCTCTCCATCGCCGATCGTTCCAACTTCGGCTACATCTACTTCGAGAAGGGCCGGATCTGCTACGCCTCGATCGTGAACCGGCGCGACCGCCTGGGAGACATCCTGGTGAAGCACAACAGGATCACCCAGGAGCAGCTCACCGCGGCGGTCCACCGCCAGACCAAGGAGCACGGCAAGAAGCTCGGCGAGATCCTGGTCGCCATGGCGGTCATCTCCCAGGCCGACCTCGAGCGATACATGCGGGTACAGATCGAGGAGTCGGTCTACTACCTGTTCACCTGGACCCAGGGCACGTTCAACTTCGAAGCCGACGTCCGTCCGGAGCGGCAGGACTTCCTGGTCTCCATCAATCCCGAGTCGCTGCTCCTCGAGGGCGCGCGGCGCGTGGACGAGTGGGGCTTGATCGAGAAGAAGATCCCCTCGTTCGACCTGATCTTCGCGCTGGACAAGGACCGGCTCGCGATCAGCGAGGCGAAGCTCACCGACACGCAGCAGCGCCTCCTGCCCCTGCTCGACGGGTCGCGCGACGTCAACCAGGTGATCGAGGACTTCGGTCTGGGAGAGTTCGAGGTCGGGAAAGCGCTCTACGGCCTGATTACGGCCGGATTCGTGCACCGCACGGGGCGCACCGCCTCGGCCGCCGATGCTCAGATCACCGATGCCCGCGTCGAGGAGCACCGCAACCTCGGGGTCGCCTTCTACAAGACGGGCATGCTGGACGAAGCCGCGCGCGAGTTCCGGCGCGTGGCCGAGCTGCGGCCCGGAGAGGCGAACGCGCATTTCTACATCGGGCTGGTGGCGCTGAAACAGGCGCGCTGGCGCGAGGCCATGGAGACGCTCCGGCTCGCGGCGGAGAAAGGCGGGGGCCGGCCTGCGGTGTTCCACAACCTGGGCTTCGCGTACGAGCAGATGGGCCGGCTCGACGAGGCCGAAACCGCGTACGCCGAGGCGGCGGCGCGGGCGCGCACTGACGCCAAGGTGTACCTCGGGTGGGGCGTGGTCGCGCTGAAGCGCGGCGACTACGCTAGCGCCGCCGGCCGCCTCGACCGCTCGCGTGAGCTGTTCGGCCAGGTGCCGCCACCGGCCTGGTTCTGGGCCCGGGCGCTCACGGCCGCCGCCGCCGGCGAGTTCGAGGCGGCCGAGGATCTGGCCGAAGAGGCGGCGGAAGCGTACCCGTCGCACGCGGCGCTCCAGAACAACCTCGCGGTCCTGAAGGAGCTCTCGGGTGACCTGGCCGGGGCGGAGGAGATGGTGCGCGCGGCACGCAAGAACGAGCCGTCGCTCCCACAGCTGTCCAAGAACCTGGGCGACCTGGCCTATCGCGGCTCTCGCTACGACGAGGCGTGGGAGGCGTACAACCGAGCGGTGGAGCTCGCGCCCGATCTTGGGGACGACGTCTACTTCAAGCTCGGCAACATCGCGTACAAGCGGAACGATCGCGAGCTCGCGGCTCAGCTGTGGCGGAAAGCGCTCGAGATCAACCCGAAGCACGAGCTCGTCAAGGCCAATCTGGATACTCTGAGCGCGCTGTCGTGACGTCGGAGCAGGACGACCGGGCGTTCCGGGCGCTCACCCAGAAGATCACGCGGGCGCGGGGCCTGGTCTGCGATTCCTATAAGGATCGCTGCCTGCGTCGCCGCATCGCCGTGCGCATGCGCGCCCGCGGCGTCCACACCTTCGACGAGTACGGCCGCCTCCTCGAGCAGGACGTCCGCGAGTACGATCTCCTGCTCGACGCGCTGACGATCAACGTCACGAAATTCTTCCGGAACGTGGAGACGTGGCGTGCGCTCGAGCCGCGCCTCACGGCACTGTGGACGGCGCGCCACGGCGAGGTGCGCGTCTGGTCCGCGGGCTGCGCGTCGGGAGAAGAGCCGTACACGGTGGCCGTGGCGCTCGCCGAGACGGCGCGACGGCTGGGGCAGGAGACGCTCCTGTCGCGGGCGCGCGTAGACGCGACCGACATCGATCGCACGAGCCTCGAGCGCACTCGCGCGGCGCAGTATCCCGAAGCGGCGTTCACCGAAATGCCGCGGGAGCTGGTGCGCCGCTACTTCTCCGCGGAGGTCCCGCGGCGGCCGCTGCCCGAGCTCCAGCGGATCGTCCGCGTGCTGAAGCACGATCTGACGAGCGAGCCGCCTCCGGCGCCGCCGTACGATCTGGTCGTCTGTCGCAACGTGGTCATCTATTTCGACCGTCGCATGCAGGAGCGCCTGTTCTCGCTGTTCGCCGACGCCCTCGCACCCGGCGGCGTGCTGTTGCTCGGGAAGGTCGAGACGCTGTTCGGCGCCGCGCGGGCGCGGCTCGTGCTCGAGGAGCCGCGCGAGCGGATCTATCGTCGGGCCGAGGCGGGAGCGTGATCGAGCGGATCGTCAAGGTGGCGGACTGGGCCGCCGAGCGGGGCGACGCGGTCCTCGTCACGCTCGGGCTCGGATCGTGCGTGGCCATCATGCTGCACGACGCGGAGGCCTGCGCCGGCGCGATGGCCCACATCCTTCTGCCGTCGAAGAGCCTCGCCCGCGACGCCACGAACCCGGCCAAATTTCCCGAGACGGCCGTGCCGCTCCTCGTCGAACGGCTGACGGCGCTCGGCGCCGAGCCGCGGCGCCTGATCGCCAAGCTGGCGGGTGGGGCGAGCATGTTCGCCCAGCTCATGACGCCCGGGTCGGTGCAGATGGGCGAGCGCAACATCGTTGCCTGTCGGGATGTGCTGCGGCGCGCGGGCATCCCGCTCATGCGCGAGGCGGTGGGGGGCGGCGCGGGGCGCTCCGTGCGGTTTTCCGTGGCAGATGGGCGCGTGGAGATCCGGTCGGTCGGAGCCGATGCCACCGTCCTCTGATCGCCGGCCCAGCGTGCTCGTCGTGGACGACAGCGCGCTCATGCGGCGGGTGGTGAGCGACGTGCTGGGCGGGAGCGGCGGCAAGACCGCCGATGGCGAGTTCCGCGTGGTCGCGACCGCGCGCGACGGATTCGACGCCGTCCGCAAGGTCCATCAATTCGATCCCGACGTGGTCACGATGGACCTCGAGATGCCCGAGCTCGACGGTCTCGGCGCGATCGGGTACATCATGTCGGAATCACCACGCCCGATCGTCGTGGTCAGCGCGCACGCGGGTCCGGGCACCGGGGCGGCGATCCGCGCGCTCGAGCTCGGCGCGCTGGAAATCGTCGCGAAGCCGGACGAAGCGAGCCGGAAGGCGCTCGAGCGCATGGGGCCGGAGCTCCGCGCCGCGGTGCGCCGGGCGCTCGCCGCGGACGTCTCTCACGTCTCGGTGATGGCGCGGCCACCCGTGCCCGCGCGCCGCGCGCCGGAAGCGGGCCTGCGCGCGCGCGCCCGGTTCGCCGTCGCGGTCGCCGCGTCCACCGGCGGGCCGCGCGCGCTCGCCGAAGTGATTCCCCGACTCGCCACGGGGTGGGGCAGCGCGGTGCTCGTGGTGCAGCATATGCCGCCCAAGTTCACGCGCTCGCTGGCCGAGCGCCTGGACTCGCTGTCGGCGCTGCACGTGGTCGAGGCGGACCACGGCGCCCCCATCGTCGCGGACACGGCGTACGTGGCGCCGGGCGATTATCATATGCGAGTGCTGCGCGCGCCCGACGGTCCGGCGATCGCGCTCGATCAGGAGCCGCCCGTCTGGGGAGTCCGGCCGGCGGCGGACCCGTTGTTCCGGTCGGTCGCGCAGGTCTTCGGCGCGAACAGCCTCGGCGTGGTGCTCACCGGCATGGGACGAGATGGCGCGGAAGGCGTGCGGGCGATCCGCGCCGCGGGCGGTGGAGGCATCGCCCAGGACCGGGGCTCGTCGGTGATCGCCGGGATGCCGACGGCGGCCGTGCAGATCGGGGGCGTGGAGGCCGTGTATCCGCTGACGGAGATCGCGGACCGCATCGACGTGGAGCTGGCGGTCCGAACGGCCGCGGATCAGGGAGCGCGCGAATGAGGGGATATCTGCTGGTCCGCGTCGATGGAAAGGCGTACGGGCTGCCGCTCGCCCGCGTGGTCGAGGTCGGCGACCTGGCGGAGGTGCTCGAGGTGCCGCGCGCCCTCGTCGCGATGCGCGGGCTGACGCCGGTGCGGGGCCGGCTGGTGCCGGTCGTGCATCTCGGGGCCCTCATGGGCGACCGGTCGCCGCCCGAGGCGCGCGGCCGCGCGGCGGTGCTGGTGGAGCTGGGGGCGGGCGAGGGCGCGCGCTACGTGGCCTTCGAAGTGGACGACGCGGACGACGTGGTGCGCGAGGCGGCGCTCCCGGTCCCGCACGGCGAGTCGCTGCCCTGGGCCTCGGGGGTGGCGCGGCGGCGCGGCGCCCTCGTGCCGATTCTCGACCTGGATGCCCTGGGAGATCGCATCGGATGACCGCCGGCGACGACGTCCAACTCGTCACCTTCAAGGTGTCCGGCCAGGACTTCGCCTTCAACATTTTTCAGGTGGAGCGAATCCTGCGCTACGAGGCGCCGGCGCCGCTGCCCAAGGCGCCGGATTTCCTGGAGGGCGTCCTGCGCTACCAGGGCGTCGCCGTGCCGCTCGTCGACTTGAGGAAACGGCTGGACGCGGCCGCGCCCCTGCGGGAGGACACGCGCACGGTGATTCTCGAGTGGGAGGGGGGGAAGCTCGGCGTCATCGTGGACGCGGTGACCGAAGTGCTGGAGGTGGCGGCCCCCGAGATCACCTCACCGCCGGGGATCGTGAAGGGCCTCGCCGCGGAGTACATCACGGGCCTCGTGGTGAAAGACGGCCGCACGATCATCGTGCTCAACACGGCGCGACTGCTCACGTCGAAAGAGAAGGTCGCGCTCGACACCGCGGTGAAAGAGACGGCGAACGCCTGATGGTCGATTCGCCGCTGCCTTCCCTCCGGGCCGCGTACGAGCAGATCGCGCATCGCGTCGAGTCGGTGACCGGTGGCGCGGAGCGCGAGGCGGTAAAACGCGAGATCATCGCCTACTTCAAGCAGATCGACTCCTTGATCGGCGAGTTGTCCGCGCTCAAGGAAGACATCCGCAAGCTCGTGGAGCGCTTCAAGCAGATGTCGGCGTCGACGGCCGAAGCGTCCGCCCCCGCCCCCGCCCCCGCCCCCGAGTTCACGGGCGCGCGCCCGGGCGTCCATGCGGACCACCTCGGCGCCTCCACCTTTATCGAGAAGGGGCGGAGTCTCATATCGCTGGGCGATTATACGGGTGCGATCCAGTCGCTGCAGAAGGCGCTGCAGCTCGCGCCCGGCGAGACGCAGGCAGAGTCGCTCCTCGGTTGGGCGCAAATGCTCCATGAGGAGTACGACGATGCGCTCGCCACCTTCCAGAAGGTCCTGATGAAAGAGCCGGCGAACTCCCTCGCCCGCATCAACGTCGGCTACATCTGCCTGAAGAAGCGGATCTTCGGTGAGGCGATCGAGCACCTCTCCAAGGCCATCCGTCTCGACAACGACAAGAAGGCCACGTTGTACGCCCACTTTTACTTGGGCCTCGTCTACCTGCAACGCGAGATGTACGAAGACGCGCAGACGTTCTTCCACAAGACGCTCAAGCTGGGCCCGAACCTGATCGAGGCCTACTACGAGCTGGGGCGCGCGTACTGGTTCGCCGGCGACCGGGAGCAGGCGCAGCAGACCTGGGACGGGGGGTTCAAGGCGAAAAAGTTCAAACCCTGGGGCAAGAAGTGCGAGGACACGCTGGCGCAGGCGCGCCAGGGGCGGGAGCCGCCGCGCTCCTAGTCCTGGCGTGGCTCGTTGCGCAGGCGAGTCCCCTCACCACCATCACGGTGGGGCGGGTGACCGCGGTCGCGTGGCCCGCGCAAGCGGGCCTTGCGGCCGCCCTCGCCGAAGCCGCCGACCGAGCGGCCCCGTTCCCGGGCGTGGGATCGTTGCCCGATCGCCCCATTCGTCTCGTCCTCGCACCGAGCCGCGCCGCACTCGATTCCCTGACGCGCGGGCGTTTGCCCAGCTGGAGCGAGGGCGCTGCGTTTCCGGAGCGCGGGACGATCTTCCTGCTGGCCGACCGCTCGAGCGTGGACCTGTCCGGCGCGCTCCGGCACGAGCTCGCCCACCTGGCGCTGCGGTGGCGCGTGGGTCGCCCGGCGCCGCTCTGGTTCGAGGAGGGATACGCCGCGGTGGCGGCCGGAGAGTGGGACCGGCTCGACGCCTTGAAGCTGAACTGGCAGGTGGCGCGCGGCATCCGGCCGGACCTGGACGAGCTGGATCGCGAGCTGCGAGCTGACCGGGAGGATGCGACGACCGCGTACGCGCTCGCGACGACCGCCGTGCTCCTGCTCGAGCGATGGGGCGGTGCCGAAGGACTGAGGCCGCTCATCGATCGCTTGTCGCGCGACCCGAGTTTCGACGCCGCGCTGCGCGACACGTACCACGTGACCGAGGGCGATTTTGAAATGCGCTGGGGGCGCGACGTCGAGACGCGGTACGGGTGGCTCGGGTGGGCGGGCGCCGCGGGGTTGTTCTGGGCCCTGTTGGGTCTCGCGCTCGTGTGGCTCGTCCGGCTGCGGCGGCGCCGCGATGAAGCGCGCCGGGCGCGGCTCGACGAGGGGTGGGTGATTCCCGAGGACGATGAGCCAACTGCTTGACGGCCTTGAAATTGCCGCGTAAACTCTTGCCCTTATGCCCGACCTGGGTTTGGCGCGGTCCCGATTGCATTTCGGACCCAAGAACTGGTCGTTCCTGGCGGCTGCCGCGGTGGCCCTCGCCTTGGGCTACTGGCTGCTGCATCAGGGGTCGACGACGGCGGCGCCGATTCTGCTCGTCCTTGGGTACTGCGTTTTCTTTCCGGTAGGCCTCGCCCTGTAGACATTGGCGGTGCGACGGGCGAATAGCTCAGCGGTTCAGAGCGCCTGCCTTACACGCAGGAAGTCGGGGGTTCGAATCCCTCTTCGCCCATTGGGGTACCAAACCGAAACGCGAGGAATGCGCGTGTGAGAATCCTGCCGGTCGTCGTGGGGTTGGGCTGCATCGCCGCTGCGGCTCCCGCACAGCAGTCGTATCAACCACCCGCCATCAAGCTGCTGGTGCTGCCCTTGATGGCGAAGACGCCGACGGATTCCGCCATGAGCGTCGCCGTCATGGATGCGGCGCGCGACAAGCTCGGCGGGATGGCGCGCTCCAAGGTCCAGGTCATCCCCAAGCCGAAGCTGTGCGAGGCGCTCAAGGCCTCGGACTATCCGTGCGACGTCCTGCTGGACGAGACGCAGGCGAGCCAGCTGGCGCGCTTCCTCACCGTCAACGCGTACACCACGGGCACCCTCGAGCGGAGTAACGGCGCGCTCGGCGCGACCATCCGCGTGCGCGACATTGGCAGCTCGGGCATGGCGGCCCTCGTCTCGGTGTCGAGTCCCAACCCCGGGACCGCGGCGTCGCTCGGCGAGGGGATCGCCAATCGTCTGAACAACGTCGTCAAGGCCGCCGAGCAGGCCCGCGAGTGCGTCGAGGCGCGCCAGAAGAGCCAGTTCCCGAAGGCCCTCGACGCCGCGCGCAAGGCGCTCGTGATCGAGCCCAACCTCCCCGCCGCTCAGATGTGCGTCGCGACCGTGTACGAGGCGCAGCACATGCCGCTCGACAGCCAGCTCGTGGCCTATCAGCGCGCGTCGAAGGGCGACTCGCTGAACGCCACCGCGTGGGAGAACATCGCGCACATCTACCAGCAGAAGGGCGACACGCTCAAGGCCATCGACGCCTTGACCCATGAGCTCGCCGGCGAGCCCCAGAACGTCCAGCTGCGCCTCGGCATCGTCGAGCTGCTGCGGCAACAACATCAATACGAGCGAGGGAAGGCCTTGCTCGACGATTGGTTGTCGCGCAACCCGGCGGATCAGCGCGTGGAGGACTTCCGCCTGCGCATCTGTATCGAGGGTGGTCTGTCGCGCTGCGCTCTCGACGGCTTCGTCAGGCAATACACGGCGGATTCCTCCAAAGGGGCCGACAGCACCTTCCTCAAGGCGACGCTGGGCGCGGCGCAACTGGTCGCGGATACGCAGCAGTTGCTGTTCTTCAGTCACGTGGCCGCGCGGCACTTCCCCAAGTCGGCCTCGTTCTGGAAGACGCTGGGAGCCGCGTTCGACCTGAAGGGCCAACGGGACTCGTCCCTCTGGGCGTACAAGCAGTCGCTGGGAATCGACCCGAACGACATCAGCAGCACGCTCCTCGTCGCCAAGGCGATCGTAGACGGCGCCACGTACGATACGGCGAAAGTGAACCGCCTAAAGGGCGACACCGTCGCGTTGCGGCAATTCCGGAGCGCCTTCGCCGACCGCGTGGACTCGGCTAAGGCGTTCCTCGATCGCGCGCTCGCGGCGAACGATTCGACGCAACGGCTGAACGCGATGGTCATCATGCTGACCGGCGGGTCGAAGATGGCGCAAGCGGGCGCGTACGACCACGCCTACCCCTGGCTCGATCAGCTGCTCACGGTGCTCACCCCCAAGACGCCAGCGGATACCGTCGGGCCGCGCCAGCAGATTCGCATCCAAGCGAGCTTCTGGTACGGGCTCGCTTCCCTCCAGACTCTGGCGGGTCCCTATTCGGCGATGACAAAGTCCAAGAGCTGCGAGCAGGCGAAGGCGATCAACGAACGGATCAAGCGGACCAAGGAGGCGATGGATCTCGGCGCACGCGTGTCGCCACCGTTCGTCGCGCAACTTCAGGCCGGCCTCGCGAAATACCAAGAGGCCATGCTGAAGGTGAAGCAGGCCTTCAAGTGCAAGAATTTCTGAACCATTGAATTGGCTTCGACGCGGGCCTATATTGCGACCCTCCGTCGCAGGGGGCTGTAGCTCAGCTGGTTAGAGTGCCGGTCTGTCACACCGGAGGTCGCGGGTTCGAGCCCCGTCAGCCCCGCCTGAACCCGCCTCGCGGGACGACGCATCCGGCCCCGTCTGCCACGGCAGGCGGGGCTTTCGCTTTGTGGGAAGGGGGAAGCATCACGGCCACGTACCACGTCCCCGTCCTCGCGGGCGCCGTGCGCGCCTGGGCGGAAGGCGGCCGCCGCGCCGTGGACGCCACCGTGGGCGGCGGCGGGCACGCCGCGTTGCTCCTGGCGGCGGGCGCGGAGGTCCTCGCGGTGGACCGTGATCCCGAAGCGATCGCCGCGGCCCGCGACCAGCTGGGCGAAGGTGGCATTCGCTACTCGACCGGGGCATTCGGCTCGGCCAAGGTACTGGGCACCATCGAGACGTTCCGTCCGGACCGCATCCTGCTCGATCTGGGGGTCTCGTCGCACCAGCTCGATACCGACGTCCGGGGGTTTACCTTTCGTCCCGGAGCGCCGCTCGACATGCGGATGGCGGCGGGACGCGGAGTAACCGCGGCGGACGTCCTCAACACGTGGCCCGAGGCGCGACTGGCGGACGCGTTCAGCCAGCTCGCCGACGAGCCGCGGGCCCGGCGCCTGGCGCGCGCGATCGTGCGCCGCCGCGCCGCCGCGCCGTTCGCCACGAGCGACGATCTGGTGAACGCGATCCGTGAGGCGCGGGGCCCACGGTCGGGACCAGCCGATTTTGCGCGGCTGTTCCAGGCGCTGCGCATCGTGGTCAATCAGGAGCTGGAGCAGCTCGAGCTCGCGCTGCCGGCACTCCGCGCCACGCTCGAGCCCGGCGGCCGCCTGGCCGTGATCACTTACCACTCAGGCGAGGACCGTATCGTCAAGAACGCGTTTCGAGACTGGAGCCGGCCCTGCGTCTGTCCGCCCGGGCAGCCCGTGTGCACCTGTCGCGGCCGGCCACTCGGCCGCGTGCTCACCAAGAAGCCGATCCGCCCCGCCCCCGCCGAGCTGCGCGACAACCCGCGCGCCCGTTCGGCCGGCCTCCGGGCGTTCGAGGTGACGGCCGATGATTAGGGGGCGCCACTGGGTCGCCGTATGGCTCCTCGCATTCCTCGCGACCACGTGGATCGTCTACGCGCGGCAGACCGCCTCGATCCGCGCCGCGCGGGAGCTCACCGACCTGCGCGCGCGGCGCGCCAACCTGGAGGGGCATCGCGCCGACCTGGAGCGCCGCATCCGGACCGCCGAGAGCCGCGCGGTGCTCGTGCCGCGCGCTCAGGCGCGCCTCGGTCTGCACCTGCCGAGCGACAGCGAGATCGTCCTCATCCCGGCACCGGGTGGATCGCGGTAGATGGCGAAGCTCGCGGTCCGCATGCAGGTAGTGGAGTTCGGTGTATTCGTGGGCCTGGCCCTCCTCGTGGCGCGGGCGGCGCAGGTCCAGATCGTCCAGGGCCGTCGGTGGGCCGAAGAGGCCAAGGCGCAACGCACCGAGCGCATCGTGCTCCCGGCTCGCCGAGGCACGCTGTACGACCGCCACGGCACGCCGCTCGCCGTCACGCAGGAGACCTATCACGTCGGCGTCGCCCCGAACGAGCTGCGGGATCCCGCGGCCGACGGGGCGCTGATCAGCCGACGGCTCGGGCTCGCGCCGCGCAGCTGGCAAGAGGCGTTGCGGAGGCGGTACGCCTATTTCGCCGGCCCGTACAGCGCGCTCGAGGTGCAGCCGCTCCGCGCCGTCCGCGGCGTGCACCTTGAGGCGGTGCTCAGCCGCTTCTATCCCGACCCGGGCGTCGCCCGCGCGACGATCGGCCGGCTGGGGGACGACGAGCTCGGCGGCTCGGGGCTCGAGAAGACGCTCGACACGCTGCTCGCGGGCCGGTCGGGGGCGGCGGTCGTGCTCAAGGACCGCGCGGGGCGCGAAT
>QHUC01000053.1:12911-14310 GCA_003221045.1 Gemmatimonadota bacterium
GGCCGCCGGCCTGCTCACGCTCCGCCGCGTGTCGCCCACCGATCGCGTGTCGGGCGAGGGCGGCAAGTGGCGCCTACCGGGTCGCACGATCACCGACGAGGACCCGCAGCCCTCATTCACTTTGGCGGATGCGATCCGCGTCTCGAGCAACATCGGCATCGTCAAGTTCGCGGCCCGGCTCGAGCCCGACGAGCAATACGCCATACTGCGGGATTTCGGGTTCGGCACGCCCACGGGCATCGAGTTTCCGGCGGAGGCTGCGGGACGGCTGCGGCCCCCTTCGGTATGGCAGCGCCCCAGCGCGGCGAGCCTCGCCATGGGGTACGAGCTTTCCGTGACGCCGATCCAGGTGGCGATGGCGTACGGCGCGCTCGCCAACGACGGCGTCCTGCTCGAGCCCACCCTCATCCGAGAAGTGCGCGGCGGCAGTGTGGAAGGAGGCGCGCCCGGCACCGTGCGGTATCGACACCGACCCGAGCCGGTGCGGCGTGTGGTCTCCCGGGACGTGGCCGCGGCGCTGCGCGAGTTGTTGCGCGGCGTGGTGGAGCGTGGCACCGGAACCGAGGCGGCCCTCACGAACTTTCCGGTGGCCGCGAAGACTGGGACCGCGCGACGCGTCGTGAACGGCCGCTACGCGGCGGGCGAGTACACCGCCTCGTTCGCGGCACTCTTCCCCGCGGAACGGCCCCAGCTGGTCCTGGTCGTGAAGATCGACAACCCGCACAAGGGGAGCTACTTCGCCGCGCAGACCGCGGCACCGGTCACGCGCTCGATGCTCGAGCAGGCGCTCGCCGCCCGCAACGTGGCGCTCGACCGCGCGCGCCTCTCGACCGCCGTACCGCGGGCCGTGGGGGGGACGACGCCACTCGAGGACGACGGCGGCGTCGTGCCGTACCTGGTCCCATGGCCCTATCACCCCGACAGCGCCGCCGTCGGGTCGCGGCGCGCCGTGCCGGACGTGACGGGCCTGGGCATCCGCGAGGCGGTGCGCGCGCTGCACCGCCGCGGATTCCGGGTGGCGCTGCGGGGGTGGGGAGCGGCGGAGCATACCTGGCCCGCGGCGGGCGACAGTGCGAACTCGGGGTCGGTGGTGACGTTGTTCGCGCAACCCACCCCACCGCGTCGCCCGCGGCGATGACCGGGCTGGCGGGAATAGTCGCCGCCCTCGAGCGCGCGCAGCTGCTCGTCGGGACGCCCGACCTGCATACCTGGCCCGAGCTCAGCGGGCTCACGGCCGACAGCCGCAAGGTGGCGCGCGGGATGCTGTACTGCGCGGTGCGGGGGTCGGTCCAGGACGGGCACCAGTTTGTCAGCGCGGCCCGCGATCGGGGCGCCGCGGCGGCGCTGGTCGAGCGCGAGCAGGGCGCCGATCTGGCCCAGATTCTCGTCCGCGACGGAC
>QHUC01000028.1 GCA_003221045.1 Gemmatimonadota bacterium
CGAGCTCCTGCTTCAGGATGCGGGGCGCGACCCACTCGCGGATCGCGAGCCACGCCGTGTCGATCGTCTCGTCGGAGTAGTTGGGTTGCTCGCCGGCGACGCACTCGGACCAGCCGATGACGCCTTCGGACGATGTCAATTCCAGCAGGCAGATGCGCCGCTCGCTCACGAGACCCGACGAGATGCGGAACGGCTCCTTGAGCGGGAGGCGGATCTCCCGCAGGGCGATGCGATCGATCCGCAGCATCAGCGCTGCCGCGCCAGGACGTAATACGCGCGCCCGGCGCGGACGTGGCCTATGTGCGTGCGGTGCGCGACGACCTCGGACCCGCCGCACACCTGATGGTCGATGCCAACTCGGCCTACACCCTCAACGACGCCGAGCTGCTGCAGGGGCTCGACGCCTTCGGTCTCTTGATGATTGAACAGCCCCTCGGCCGAGACGATCTGGTGCGCCATGCGGCGCTGCAGCGACTGTTGAAGACTCCGCTGTGCCTCGATGAGTCCATCACCGACGTGGAGCGGGCCGAGGACATGATCACGCTCCAGAGCGGCCGCATCATCAACATCAAGCCGGGACGCGTGGGCGGGTTCACGCAGTCGATCGCGATCCACGATCTCTGCCTCCGGCACGGCATCCCGGTGTGGTGCGGCGGCATGCTCGAGAGCGGGATCGGTCGCGCGCACAACGTCGCACTCGCTTCCCTGCCCAACTTCGCGCTCCCGGGCGACCTTTCCCCCAGCGCGCGCTACTGGGAGCGGGATATCGTTACCCCGGAGTGGACCATGGACCGGGAGGGGATGGTCCGGGTGCCGCGCGATACGCCGGGTATGGGGGTGCAGGTGGACATCGACAGGTTGGAGAACCTGACGGTGCGCCGCGAAGTGCTCGAGTGAAGGCCGTGGAGGAGCTGTTCCCCCAATCGTTGCGGCGCACGCTCGTCGAGCTGCGCCGCACGTTGCATCGGTACCCGGAGCTGTCGGGCAAGGAGGAGCGCACGGCGGCGGCGCTCCACGCGGCGTTGGCGCGGATCGAGCCCGGGCCCGCCCGGCTCGAGCGGGTGGCGGGCACGGGCGTCGTCGCGCGGATCCCCGGGCGCGACGGCTCCCGCGCGCCCGTGGCCGTGCGGGGGGACATCGACGCGCTTCCCATCTCCGAAAGCACCGGTCTTTCTTTCGCATCGGAGCACCCGGGCGTGATGCACGCCTGCGGGCACGACGTCCACGCGACCTGGGCGGTGGGCGCGGCGCACCTGCTGGCGGCGCGTCCCGCCGCGGGCGACGTGTTGATCTTGCTCCAGCCGGCCGAGGAGACCGGCCGCGGGGCGAATGCCGTACTCGAATCGGGAGCCCTCGATGGTGTGGCGGCGATCTTTGGCGCGCACGTGGATCGGCGGTTCGCCGTGGGCGAGGTCGTGGCGCAGGAGGGGCCGCTCGCGGCCGCGGCCGACACCTTCGAGATCGAGCTGGTCGGCAGCGGCGCGCATGGCGCCCGGCCGCACGAGGCCGCGGACCCGATCGTCGGCGCGGCAGCCTTGATCGGCGCGCTCCAAACCATCGTGGCGCGCCGCGTGAATCCCGCTTATCCGGCCGTGGTGAGCGTCGGGAGCGTGCGCGCGGGCTCGGCGCCGAACGTGATCCCCGATCGCGCTACGCTCACGGGCACCTTGCGCGCGACCGATCCCGACACCCGGCGGCTGCTGGTGGAAGAGGTGCGCCGCATCGCCGAGGCCACGGCGGCGGTCTACCGATTGAATGCCAACTTCTCGATCGAGCTCGGACCGCCCCCGCTCGTCAATCCGCCCGAGCCCGCCGGCTGGGCGCGCCGGGCCGCGACCGCGGTGCTCGGCGATGCGGGCGTCGTCCCCCTTGGGTTCGTGAACATGGGCGGCGAAGACTTCGCCGCCTACCTGGAGCGCATCCCCGGATGCTTTCTCCGGATCGGCGCGCGCGAGCCCGGCGGTGAGCCGATCCCCGCGCACTCGCCGCGCTTCTATGCCGCCGAAGAGAGCATCTTCGTCGGGGCTGCGGTGCTTGCGGAGACGGCGCGGATCGCATCGGAGGCGGTCTCGTGATCCGCACCAGATCCTTCGGTCGCGCGCGTACCGCGCGCTCGCTCAGGATGACAGCGCCGCGCGGCTTCGAGAAGAAGAGAGAGAAGAGAGGTGGTTCCTCAGTTCCCCTTCGCGAAGCGACGGAGCATGTCATCCTGAGCGCCGTAGGCGCGAAGGATCTGCTTGGACGCCGGACGCGTCCGCAGTATCCGTTTCGAGCGACGGTAACGCCATGACTCGCAGCCTCGAGCGCACCCTCGGGCCGAGAGACCTGATCCTCATCGTGATCGGGACGGTGATCGGCTCCGGGATCTTCATCGTCCCGGCCTCGGTGCTGCGCGACAGCGGCGGCGACATCCGAGTCGCCCTCGTGGTCTGGCTCGCCGCTGGCGTGCTCTCGCTGCTCGGCGCGCTCACCTACGGTGAGCTCGGCGCGGCCAATCCGGAGGCGGGCGGCCTCTACGTCTACATCCGCGACGCGTTCGGCCCGCTCCCCGCCTTCCTTTATGGATGGACGGCGTTCTTCGTCATCGGCACCGGCTCGGTCGCCACCCTCGCCGTGGCGTTCACCGGATACCTGGGACAGTTCGTGCCGGTCTCCCCGATCACCGCCAAGGTCGTCGCGCCTTGATGATTCTCGTGATCATGGCGATCAACGTGCGCGGCGTGCGGCACAGCGCGCACGTCCAGAACTGGACCACGGGCGTGAAGCTGGTCGCACTCGCAGGTATGGCCGTGGTGCTGATTGCGGTGGGTCGTGGCTCCGCGGCGCCAGTCGCCGCCCCGGCCGCCGCAGGAGCGCCGGGCGCGTTCTCGCTCCTCTCCGGCGTCGGGGCGGCCATGATCGCCGTGCTCTGGGCGTATGAAGGATGGCAATACGTCACCTTCTCGGCTGGCGAGACCCGCGACCCGCAGCGCATTTTCCCGCGCGCGATCGTGGCGGGCACCGCCGTGGTCATCGTGATCTACCTGCTTGCGAACCTCGGCTATCTCGCCGCCATCGGCCCCGAGCGTGCGCAGCACACGGACCGCATCGCGGCGGACGCCGTGACGGCGCTGTTCGGGCCGGCCGCCGGCAAGCTCATCGCGGCGGTGATCCTGGTCTCGATGTTCAGCGCGGCGAACGGCCTCACCCTCACCTCGCCGCGCATGTACTTCGCCATGGCGCAGGACGGCGTGTTCTTCGAGAGGCTCGCCGAGGTGCATCCCAGGTTCGGCACGCCCGCGTTCGCCGTGGTCGCGGGATCCGCGTGGGCCATGCTGCTCGCCGTCTCCGGGACGTTCGAGCAGCTCCTGACGTATGTGGTCTTCGCCGGCTGGATCTTCTATGCCCTCGGCGCGCTCAGCATCTTCAGCTATCGCCGCTCCCGGCGCCGCGCCGCCGAGGCCCCGACCTTCCAGGTGCCGGGGTACCCGGTGACGCCGATCCTGTTCGTCGCCGCAGCGGCCGCGATCGTCCTGAACACGCTGGTCACACAG
>QHUC01000029.1 GCA_003221045.1 Gemmatimonadota bacterium
GTGGTGGATGGCTCGGTGAATCGGAGCAGACGAACGGCGATGACATAGACGAGCCCCGTCGTCACGGCTGCCAGCGCGCCAGCCAACAGGTTCAGTAGGTGCGCCGGGGAGGAGCCCACCGGTAGCCGTGCGACCGGCCAGCCGAGCAGCGTCAGGAGCAGTGAGCCGGGGGGACCGACGATACCCAGCGTGCCCGCGGCGAGCGAATACTCCGCCGAGTCCCACCAGTGGCGCACATCCTATCCAACGATCCACCCGTTCAACGGCGATAGCATCGAGCCTTGGGTCACAATGTTAGCAATGCGACCGGTTGCTAACTTAACGTCGTTAAAACTGCTCGGCGCAAGCCCGTACAGGTTCGAGTCCTGTGCCCTCGGCTGAACGTACTGTGGTAGCACAGCTGCCCCGCCGACTAACCTCCTTTCACACCCCGAGGGGACACGGGCTATCCGCCACCGGAAGATGCGCACACTTTAGGGAAGAGTCGATCTACAAGGCCGACCCGGCCTTCGTGGCGAGACTCCCTTCCCAAGACGGAGGACTCCCCGTGACCACCGCCACACGTTTCGCCCTCCTGTTGGCCGGCAGCCTCATCATCCCGGCCCGCGCCATCGCGCAGCGTCCAGCCGACACCGACGCGATCAATCGGCTGATCGACCAGTACAGTGCCCTGGAAGACGCCATGGACATGCCCGCGCAAGCCAAGCTGATGAGCGCCGATCGGGTGTGGATTGGCCAAGGTGCCGGTCGCCGGACGGATCAGGCGATGAACATGCGCATCCAACAGGCCGCCTTTGACGCATTGAAAAAGGGCGTGCCTGGCATTCAGACCTTCACCGAAGATCGTGATCGGCTCATCAAGTTCCATGCAAATGGCGCCGTTGCGATCGCCAGTTTCTACCGCTACACGACGACCGTCATATCCCCCGCCACTCCTCCCGAGGTTGCCAAGGCTGCGGCGGCGCCGCCGCCCGTCGCGATCACCCTGGTGCTCGAGAAGCGTGACGGAGACTGGAAAATCGTGCACACGCACGTCTCGAATCTCGGGCAGTCGAATTAGCGTAACTCGCTCCGCGGGGCCTCCGCGCACATGAAACCTTTCGTACAGGGCGGCTGATGAGAACCTACTTGGTTACCACGGGCATCCTATTCGCTGCAATCGCGGTCGCGCATGTCTACGAAGTGATCGACCGAGGCCACGTTCACTATAGTGACATACTCGTCATCGCTGTGAGCGCGGCGCTCGGCGCTTGGGCGTGGCGTCTGGTACGGAAAACTGCTGCCTAACGCCGTGAGTATCAGGCGTCCGCTTGGAGCGCTCGCGATCGCGGCAACCGCCCTTCTTCCGCTCGGATGTTCGCACGACGTCACGCACCTGCGTGACATTTTGTTCCAGGCGACGCGTCATGGCGGCACCGAAGACACGTATGCGCTCCATCTCACTGACCTGACGACGCGGCGGCTCATCAAGGGCGACTCGGTCAGCTCGCGTGGATTCCCAAGATGGTCTCCCGACGGGCGGGCGATCGCGTTCGTGCGAGAGTTCGGAGATTCCGACCAACTGTATGTTCTCGACACTGTCGGAGGCACGCCGCGACGGATCGCGGCCCAGTTGAGGGGAACGAGTGGTTTCCCCGATTGGTCACCAGATGGGAAATCCATTCTGTTCACGGCTGGCGCCAACTATGAGCACGAGGGCGTGTACATCATCGGCACGGACGGCTCGGGCCTCCGCGCCCTGCTGAGCGATTCCGTCAACGAGTATCGCTATCCTTCGTGGGCACCCGATGGGAAACAGTTTACCGTCGCGACCTGGAGCCCTTCGGGCTCTGCCATTCTCGTTGTTGAGCTCGCTTCAGGCTCGCGGCGGCAGGTCCTTGCCGCGGACACAGTCTACCTCGACTGCCCGCACTGGTCACCCAAGGGCAATGAACTGCTACTCACGGTCTACCCCAGCCCCGTTTATCCCTGGAAGAGCTCTGTCACGGACGCCCGTGCTGATCTGGCGCTCTTCGATTTCCGCAGCGGGCGCCTCAGGTTCGTCACCACGGATCACGACAAGCTCAACAACTACGGTCGCTGGTCGCCCGATGCCCGCTGGATCGTGTTCCAGAGCGACCGCCACGCCCCTCCGTTCCGCGATTCCACGGCCGCTCACTACCGCTTCGATAGTTTGGAGATCTACATCGTTCGCCCCGACGGATCGGGGCTGCGCCGACTGACGACGAACACGTATTTCGACGGACATCCTTCGTGGTGAGGCTCTCCGACCCGCGCCGCTCGCCCAAGCCTGTCGCGACGCGGCGCACTGACCTGATAAGTGAGGAGTACCGGCGTCCATGGCCCACACAATCAAAGTCATCGCCGGCGGCCTCGTTCTTCTCGGCCTCTGCCTGCTGATCGCGCGTTGGATCGGCGGTCCAACGCCTGCAACGACACTCGCCACGGCGGCCAAGGTCTTCATCCCGATCTGGCTCGTCGCCGCAGGGATCAACATGTGGGTCGGCGTGTCCAAGGCCGGGTATTCGGTCGCCGAGGAGGCCCCGATTTTCCTCGTTGTCTTCGCCGTCCCGGCCGTGGTCGCGCTCGTCGTGTTGTGGCGGGTCTCACGAGGTTAGGAGACCTCGTTTCAGACACGATGACGGCCGCTTGAAGTCCGCTTGAGACCGCCGGGCCACCTTCGGCGCGGGAGGTGACCCATGAAACCGCTTCGCATCGGCATCGCTCTCTCGCTGGGGCTGCCCCTCGGCGCCGTTCGCGCCCAGGACTCGGTCCCCCTGGCACCCGGCGCCCGTATCCGCGTCAGCACACCCACACCCGACTGTGAGGAGCTCAGTACGGCCTTTTGCCATCGCCGCTCAGTGACCGGGACGCTGACATCAATCGACAGCCTAAACATCGTGCTGCGTGACGAGCACGGGGCGGTCGTCAACGTCCCACGCGTAGCCGGCACACGACTCGACTTGAGCACCAGCCCTGGCGCCTGCGGGCGTAACCGCGGCGAATGCGTCGGCCTGGGGTTCCTGGGCGGCGCCGCGGCTGGCGCACTCGTGGGGTTTGCCTCCGTCGAGGCGCAAGGCGGCGCGAAGGCCTGGCAGGAAAACCTGTGTGAACTGATCTACTGGTTCACCATCCCGATCGGGGCCGTGGTGGGGGCCATCGTGGGCGGCGTGGTGGGCGGCGCGCATTGGAAGGCGGTCGACGCCCCGGTCCGAGTCGGTTTGCGGCCAGACGGCCGGCACGTCGCGCTCGGATTGTCGCTGCGGTTGTGACGGACTGGGGACGTCGATCGGACGGACTCAAGTCCCTCATTTCCGATCACTCCCTGGCCCCTAGCCCTACTTCATCCACCGGAATCCAGCCGAGCCTCTAGAGCCGAAGACCCACCGTCACCGGCACCAGCCACCGCGAATCGGCCGGTGCGTTCATGAGCCCATGGTAGCGGGCCTCGAAGAACAGCGCGGAATTCCCTTCCAGTCGCAGCTCGACCCCTGCCCCGCCCGACAGCCCGAAGCGCATCATCGCGGACGCCATCGGATGCTGAAAGAGGTAGTACGCGCCGCCACCGGCGATCAGGTAGAACCCGGGCCCTCCCTGAGCGGCGGGAATGACGTCGATCAGCTCGTTCACCGTGAGCCCGGCGACGCCGACCGAGCCCGTCGGCGCTGCGGACGCGGTGCCCGAACCACACCCAAAGGATGGGCACGGCAGCGGGGGGAAGAACGCGACCGGCAGAGCGGCCGCCGTGAAGTGGCTGACCAGGGCGTCGAACCGCACGCGGAGCCGTGGGGTGACCCGGTACCCCGTGGACATCTGTGCCGCCAGTCCGGCGCTCAGACTCTGAAACGGCAGCGCCGGCCCCCGCGCG
>QHUC01000030.1 GCA_003221045.1 Gemmatimonadota bacterium
TACCCCTGAATTACGCCCGCGTGGAGCGGAATGTCACAACGCACCCCGCTGCTTGTCAACTCGAATCGGGCCCTCATGACCGCTTGTAGCGCCACGCGGCAATGGCCGGCTGGTCCGCCGTCACCTTGAACGACTGGTTCGCTCCGGACTCGAGGGCTGGCCCATCCTGTGGCTTCGAGGCCACGACGGCTCCCGTCTTGCAGCACGGAGTCCTTCTGCCCGAGGAGCTGAAAGCCACCGGCGATCTTGGCCAGCGTCAAGCGGTTCATCGGGTCTGCTGCGTACACCCGGCGTGCCAGCGGAAGCACTTTGGCGGTGTCGCCAATCAAGTACGAAATGCCCGTGAGGTTGTACAGGGCGTCGCGGTTATAGGGATTCTTGGCGAGACCGGCTTCATACATCTGGACCACCAGACGGTACTGCGGGTCGGCCAGCGCGTGAAACTTGCGCATGGTGTCGAGGGCCGCCGGCTGGCAGCGGACGGCGATCTGCCGCACCGTCAGCGCGGGGGTCTTCTTCTTCTGCGCGGTGGTACATGAGGCATCCATGGCGGACGTGTCCGGGCTCGACGGTATCACGCCGAGCACCGACTGGGCCGCCGCGAACAGATCGTCCGCCGTCGCCGAATCGGCATGCGCGACGAGCCCGTTGTACAAGGCCATGGCGGAATCCCGCTGGTTCTGGACCATATAGATGGCCGCAAGGCTCGCCATCGCCTGTACGTCGTTAGGATAGTTGCCGACGGCCAGGAACTCTTTGTAGGCCGCGATAGCTTCGGAGTAGCGCTTGTCGGAGTGATAAACGCGCGCCACGTTGAGGAAGGCGTCCCGCCGTTCCCTGGCATACTTCGGATCCGACGCGGCGGGCACGGCGAGCCGGAAGTACTTCGCCGCCGAGTCCAACCGGGTCGCGTACACGAGCGAGTCCGTGTGGTATTTCGCCGCGTCGGCGCGCTTGAGGGCGCTATCAGGGTCCTCTCGACCCACGAACAAATTGGCGATGTAAATCAGGCCCATCGGCTCGCCCCGGTAGACCTCATTGGCGTGGCGGAACGCCACGATCGCCGAGTCGGTGTTCCCCGCCTGCCAGGCCTGCACACCGGCGTTGAACAGGGGCACCCACGCCTGGCGACGGTACAGCCCGATGTCCTCCTTGCAGGTCGGGGCCATCGTCTGAGCCTTCTCGAGCGCCGAGTCGGCACCCGCGGCGTCCTGCACCATCAGGTAGTAGCGCCCCAGGTAGTACCACGCGGCCGGGGTCTTCTCCTGTTTGCCCGTGGTCACTGCCTGCGTCAGCACACGCTCCGCTTCCTTCAAGTCTTTCGTTCGCTGATCGGCGAATTTCGTGGTGAAGGCGCTCTTCAGCGACTGCATGCCGTTGTTCACCAGCTGATTCCCCGGCTTGATGTCGCACGCGGCCGGCAACCAGATCTGCTGCGCGGACATCGAGGCCGGCGCCAGGGACACGGCGCACGCGACCGCCAGCACGCCGATAGCCTGCTTCACGCTCATGCTCACTCCTTGGATTTGGCGACGAGCGCCTCGGCGTCGCGCTCGGCGACGCGGGCGACTTCTAGCGGTGGCCGACCCAGCGCTCGGGCCGCCGCGAGCACGTCATCGTACTCTGGCTTCACGCGCACTCCTGCCGCATCGGGCTGCTCCAATACCTTCACTCGCACGGCGACCTCCGGCGTGATCTGAACCGTCACCTGACGCCGCGCAAGCGTAGCCCGCTCGGCCACCCAGCGCCGGACGCCGGCGGTCGTGCTGTGACGAAACAGCGCCGCGGTCACCCGCTCGGCCAGCCCTTCAGGCGCCATCACCTCCACCCGGAACCCGGACCGCCCTTTTTTCATTTGCACCGGCCAGGTTTGGACGTCCAGCGCTCCCTCCGCGACGAGCGCCTGGCGGAGCGGCTCGACGTACTCCGGGCTCATATCATCCAGGTCGCTCGCCAACAGGACCACCCGCCCCGCCTCCGCCGCCTGCTCGGCCACGAGGATGCGGAGTGCGTTGGGGTAATGCGAAGGATCTCGCTGCCCCGCGCCCCATCCGCCCTTCACAAGCCTCCATTGCCGCGGTGGCGGCCCGGCCGCGAGCACGCGCACCAGCGCGGCGCCCGTCGGCGTCGTCGCTTCCCCCTCGACCGGTCCGCCGGTCGCGACCTCCAAGCCCTCGAGCAGGAGGGCGGTCGCGGGTGCGGGCACGGGAAGGCGGCCGTGCGCGGCGTCTACCCAGCCGTTCCCCACGGCAACCGGCAACGTGTAGATCGCCTCCACCCCCAGCCGCTCGAACCCCTCGATCGCACCGACGATGTCGAGGATTGCGTCGACCGCTCCGACCTCGTGCAAATGCACGCGCTCCGGTGCGACGCCGTGCACGCGACCTTCGGCCTCACCGATGAGCCGGAACGCCCGAACGGCGCGTTCCTTGACCCACTCCGAAACGGGCGCCTTCTCGACCAAACGCACCAGCTCACCCACGTGGCGCGCCCCCCCGGGTGGCTGGTCGGGGATCGTGAACTCCACCTGCTTGCAGGCCACGCCGCTCCGCACGACGTCGCGCACTGCAACCCCGACGCCGGTCAACCCGAGGCGTGCCGGTAACCCTTCGAGCCACGTTTGCGGCACACCGAGGGCGAGGAGCGCGCCCAAGGTCATGTCGCCGGATATCCCGGCTGCGGGGTCCAGGATCGCAATGCGCATCGTTCCCAAGCTCTGAAATATTAACGGGTTAGGCTCGGTAGAGCCACCCTGCACCGGTGTTGAACAGCACCACGTTCTCGTCGGCTCCAATCGCGCCCTTGGTCTTGAGCGCGACCGCGCCCGCCAGCGCCGCCCCGCCTTCGGGCGATGCGTCGATCCCTTCGAGCGTTTGCAGGTCGCGCGCCGCCGCCGCGAGGTCTGGATCCGTCACCGTCACCGCCCCCCCACCGCTCTCGCGCAGCGCCCGCAGCATCAAGCGATCTCCGAGCGGGCTCGGTACGCGGAGGCCGGCGGCGATGGTGGATGGGCCAGGCCAGGACGTGCATGCGTCCGCGCCGGCCTCGAATGCCTGCACCACGGGCGCGCAGCCCGCAGCCTGGACCGTGTACATGCGCGGACGGCTGCCGCTCACCCAGCCGGCGGCCGCGAGCTCGGCGAAGGCCTTCCACATGCCGATCAACCCGGTGCCACCGCCCGTCGGATAGACGATAGCGTCCGGCAGCGCCCAATCGAGCTGCTCCGCGAGCTCGAGCGCAAGCGTCTTCTTGCCCTCGATGCGGTACGGCTCGCGCAAGGTAGACACGTCCACCGCGCCGGTCTCGGCCGCAAACGCGCGGGCCGCCTTCCCGCAGTCGCCGATGTTTCCGTCCACGAGCACCAGCTCCCCGCCAAAGGCGCGGATCTGGGCGAGGATAGGGGCGGGCGTACTCGCGGGAGCATAGATCCGGGCCCGAACGCCGGCCTGGGCGGCGTACGCCGAGAGTGCCACGCCGGCGTTTCCGGCCGTCGGCACGACCAACGTCTTCGCGCCCGCACGCGCGGCACGGGTGACCGCGACCGCGAGCCCGCGCGCCTTGAACGAGCCCGTAGGATTCACCGCCTCATCCTTGACGCGCAGCTTCTGGAAGCCGTGCTTCCCGCCGACGCGGGGCACGGAGAGGAGGGGTGTGCCTCCCTCGCCGAGCGTGACCGGGGCCTCTCCGTCCGCAAGTGGGAGCCACTCCCGGTAGCGCCACATGGTCCACGGTCGCTCGCGCAGCAATCCTTTGACCCCGGGTGCGGGTGCAGCGCCATGGCGTACGAGGTAGGGCCGCCCGCATTGACACACCCCGGGGAGCCCCTCTGCCGTGCGCGTCGCTCCGCAACCGGAGCACTCGAGGGACCAGGGAAAGGACTCAGACACGGAGCTGCAATCGGTCCAGGATCCGTTCCGCCAGCTTGACCGAGAACCCGGGCAGGGCGGCGATCTCGGCCGACG
>QHUC01000082.1 GCA_003221045.1 Gemmatimonadota bacterium
CTCATCACATTCTCGGCGGAGAACGCGAAGGGGTCACTGCCCCAGTACGCGACGGAGCGGTTCTCGGAGGAGATCCTCGCCGCCCAGCCGGGGATCGAGGTCCTCGAGCTCGGGTCCGTGGACAGCCTGCTCGAGCGCGTCGGAGAGAAGGAACCGGGCATCGCGACGGCGCAAGAGCTGGGTATGCAACGCGACGTCGGCGCCGTGTTTGCGGGCCGTCTGAAGGTGTCGAACCCCAACGCCAGCGGCGGTCTGGCGGGGCTGCTCACTCCCCACCTCGAGGCGACAGTGCGCGTCGAACTCACCGTTCGCCTGGTCTCGACCAGGTCGGGCGCCACCCTGTGGCGCTCGAGCGCCTGGGCCACGGAGAAAGTTGGGCAGGTGGCTCTCGTTGACGGCCAGCTCGAATTCGCAGCCCGAGATCCGAAGGGGGCCTACGGCCGGTTGGTGAACCGGCTGATCGGCCTGGTCACACAGGACCTGTGGTCCACCTGGCAGAAACAGTGACTTACGCTGACGAGCGCTAGTGCACTGCGTGCTCCCGCTCGCGGAGCACCCGTCTCAGGATCTTGCCCGAGGGTGACTTAGGAATGGCATCGATGATCTCCACCGCGCGGATTTTCTTGTATGGCGCGACGCGCTCGGCCACGTACGCCATCAGGTCCGCGGGCGACACGTCCCCCTTGAGCACCACGAAGGCTTTTGGGACCTCGCCGCAGACGTCGTCCGCCATGGGCACCACCGCGGCATCGGCCACCGCGGGATGGCTGCACAGCATGGCCTCGAGCTCCGCGGGCGCCACCTGGAAGCCCTTGTATTTGATCAGCTCCTTCAAGCGGTCGACGATCGTGAAGTAGCCATCCAGGTCCACGCGACCGACGTCTCCCGTGTGCAGCCAGCCTTCCGGGTCGAGCATCGCGGCCGTGGCCTCGGGATTGTTCAGGTACCCCCGCATCACCTGAGGCCCGCGGATCCAGAGCTCGCCGTCCTCACCCGGCCCGACATCCCCACCGCCCGCCGCATCGACGATCCGGCACTCGGTATTCGGCAACAGCTGGCCAACCGTGCCGGGCTTTGGTCCCCTGGCCCCGGCCGGGTTGGCGTGCGTGACCGGGCTGGCCTCGGTGAGGCCGTACCCCTGCACCATCTCGCAACCCACCCGACGGCCGCACGCCGTCTCGAGCTCGGCGTCGAGCGGGGCGGCACCGGACATCATGGCCGTCACGCTCGACAGGTCGAACCCCTCCACGGCGGGATGCTTCGCCAGGGCGAGGACGATGGGCGGCACCACAAAGGCGCGAGTGATCCGCCAGTGCTGCAACACGCCGAGGAAGGCGTCGAGCTCGAACCGGGGCATGGTGACGAGCGTTGCCCCCCGCCAGAGTCCCAGGTTCAGGATCACCTGCAGACCATAGATATGAAAGAACGGCAGGACCGCGACGATCCGGTCCGTCTCCGCGACGGGGTGCAGCTCGGCCGTCTGGACCAGGTTGGCCACGAGATTGCGGTGCGTCAGCATCACGCCCTTGGGGAGGCCAGTGGTGCCGCTCGAGTAGGGCAGCGCGGCGAGATCCGTACCGGGCGTGACGCTCACCTCTGGCGCCCGGGTGCCGGCGGCGAGCAGCGCGCCGAACGGAGTGGTGCCGGGCGACTCCGGCGCGTCACCCAGGACGAACACCCGTTCCACGCCCGCGAGCCCGGCGGCCGGGACGGCGCGGTCGAGGAACGGCGCGACGGTCACGAGGAACCGTGCCCCGGCGTTGCGGAGCTGAAATTGCAGGTCCTGCACCGTCGAGAGGGAGTTGACGGTGGTCACGACGCCGCCAGCGGCCAAGGCGCCGTGAAAGGCGAGCGCGAACTCGGGGCAGTTCGGAGCGAAGAGGCCGAGCACGTCGCCCGGCTTGAACCCCTGTGCGGCGAGTCCGGCCGCGATGCGCGCGACGCCGGCGCCGAGCTGGCCGTAGGTCAAGGTCCGGCCGCTCGGCCCGTCGATCAGGGCTGGCTTGTCGCCGAGCACGGCGGCCCCCGCCAACACGAAGCGATGCAGCGGAACGTCCGGGACCCGCACGTCGGGATACGGACTCCGGAAAATCACGTGCGTGTGAGCACCGGGAGGTAGGCCTTCCAGGGCCCCACGGCGTCCGTGTACTGCTTGGCCATCACGCGAGAGATCTGGGCGACGTGCCCGAGATCATGCACCACCCAGCAGGCGAGGAGCTGCGACAGCGTCACGGTGCCGAGCTCGGGGTGGCGACCCCGCAACCCCAGCTGCTCGGGCTTCAAGCGCCACCCCCGCAACGTCCGCAGGTTCCCCGTACGCAGCTCGGCGAACCGATCGAGCAGGCGCTGGAGCGACCAACGTTGGAACCGCTGCGCTTGCGCGAACCGGTCGAACGGCTCGAACGTCTGCGATTCCCCCTTCGTGAGGATCATCGTCGCGCGCGGGATCCAGTCGGTCTCTTCACCGTGGATCAGATGGCCGACCACCCCCTCCGCGCTCCACGTGTCGGGCCCTTCGGTGCCGGTGGTCCATTGGGGCGAGAGGCCGCCCAGCATGGTCTTGAGCGTGCCGGGGGTGCGAGGCAGGATTTCGAGTGCCGCGTCGAGCGAGAGTTCCATGTCAGCCTTCCTCGTGCTTGCGGCGCTTGTCGCGGTACAGCGCGCGGTCGGCCCGGTCGAGCAGGCCGGCCACCGAGCCCAGGGTGCTCGCCTTGTGCGTCGCGAAACCGAGGCTGATCGAGAGCTGATAGGGCCGCCCCGCGCGGCGGTTGAATTCGCGCACCTGTCGCTTCAGTCGCTCGGCGAGGACGCCGGCGCTCTCGGGCCCTGCGTGGCGCACCAGCACGGCGTATTCATCGCCGCCGATCCGGGCCACCAGGTCAGAGTCGCGAAACGTCTGCCGCAGGAGGGCGGCGGAGTCGCGCACCGGTTGTACAGGCCGGTCAAATCGTCCACGAGTGCCATATCGAGGAGGGCGGCATGGAGCCGGTTCCGCTCGATGGCATGCCGCACCGCGCGGGCGAGCTTCTGCCCGTCGAGCTCCGCCGTGACGAGGAAATCCTGGGCGCCCGCCCGCACCGCCTCGAGCCCGTGGCGCGCGTCTTTCGCATCGGAGAGAAACAGGAACGGCATGTCGGGAGCGAGCGCCCGCAGCTCGGTGAACGTGCCGAATCCGCGGCGGGCGGAAAGGGAGAGCGTGAGCAGCACGACGTCGACGCCTCCCCGCGCGAGCCGGTCAAGCGACGCGTCGGGCTCTACCGCCGCGACGTCGAACTTCTCGGGCACCGCGCCGTGGAGGAGCTCCCGCACCTGCCGCACGTCCGCGTCGCGGTCACTCACGACCAGGACCACGAGCCGACCGCGGCGCGCGACGTCCGCTTGGCGGCGGCCGGGCCGCTCGCGCCGCTCCGCCGCCTGCCGGCGGTCGGTGTGCTCACGTCGCTCATCGGCGAGCGGGAGGAGCTCGAGGCGCCGCTCGCCGGCGCGGCGCTCGATGGGGGTGCGGCGCGGTGGCAACAGCCGCCGCTCGGCAGCGTGGTGCTGCTCGCGCGCAACCATGCTCTGGAAGATGGGGGAGCGGTCTCCCAGCCGCCACTACGGAAGGCCCATCACTCGAGCAACGTCTCGACCTCCCGGACCGCCTCGAGTCGGAGGTCGACGTGCTCCCCGATCGCCCGGGCGCGCTCGAGCGCGAGCGTGACCTCGCCTACGGACCCGTCCCCCGCCTGCAACTTGAACAGGGCGAGCCGCAAATGCTCGAGCGCGGCCACGGCTTCTGTGAGCCGCTCGCCCGTGTCGCCCTTGGCCCGGAGCGCCTCCGCGCCCGCTTCCAGGCGCCCGAGCACCCGCGGCACGTCCGAGGTCTGACGGCGCGAGGCGGCCGGCAGCGCATTGTAGGCCGCGAGCGCCGAGCGCTCGAGCACCAGCTCCGTGCGCTCCACCGACGCGGTGGCCGGGCGGGCCGACGGCTTGAGGCGGCAGCCAGCCACCTTGAAGAACCAGCGGCCCACCGGCCCGGCCCAGAGCTTGTACCAAACGGTATCGAGCCGCCGCAGCCAGCGGCGCTGCTTGATCACCTCGGCCTCCTCCGCCTGCACCTGCGCCTCGGCTAGCAGCGCCGCCCGGATGTCCTCGAAGCCGTAGCCATCCTTCAAGAGCCGGCGCGCCACGATCATCAGCTGGCATAACAGGATGATGCCGATGATCCCGGGGCCGCCCAGGGAGACCGTGACGCCCGTCTTCGCGACGGTGACGCTTTGCCCGGCGAGCATCATGGCGAAGAGCACCATCGTGGACACCTGCGCGTTGCGTGTGAACGCCCGCACGAGCGGTGGCGCGCGGAAGGCGCGCCCTCGGGCATCCCCCACCACGCGCGCCAGGTCGTCCCCGGTCTGAAACCGCTTGGCAGGGAGTTTCTCGAGGCAACGATCGATCATGGCCGCGAGCTTGGCGGGTACCTCGGGTCGGACCACCTGCACCAGCGGCGCGGGCTCGGTCACCTGCTTCGCCAGGATTGCCGGGAGCGTGGTTCCTTCAAACGGCGCCCGCCCGGTCAGCGCATAGAAGAACGTCGCGCCGAGCGAATACAGATCGCTCCGCGCGTCGACCGGCTCACCGCACGCTTGCTCCGGGCTCATGTAGCGCGCGGTGCCGATCACGACCCCGCCCCCCCGACTCTCTCCCTCGCGGTTGCCGAGCGCGATGCCGAAGTCGGTGACGAGGGCGCGCTCCGTGGCGCTCTCGATCATGATGTTGTCGGGCTTCACGTCGCGGTGAATGAGGCCGCGCTGGTGCGCGTAGGCGAGCGCCCAGGCCACCTCCTGCAGCAGCTTCATTGCCAACCGCGGTGAAAGCGGTCCGGCGCGCTCGACCCGCTCGCGCAGCGTTTCACCATCCACGTAACCCATCACGAAGAACACGAGGTCGCCGTGTGCTTCGACCAGGTGAATCGGCACGATATTGGGATGGGAGAGGCCGGCGGCGGTGCGGGCTTCCTGAAGGAAGCGATCACGCGCGGTCGGGTCGGCCGCGAGGTGTGGGGGCAACAGCTTGATCGCGACGGGCCGGTCGAGGGCCACGTCGCGGGCGAGCAGCACGATCCCCATGCCGCCCCGCCCGAGCTCGCGCTCGATCGAGTAGCGGCCCGCGAGGACTTCCTGGAGCGCCAGGAATTCGGGGCTGATCGGTACCGTCATGTCCACGTCGTCCTACGGACCGGGCGGCGGCGCGTTTCGCATCCTGAAGCCGCCGGCCTCAGCCGCCGAGCTTCATCAGGGCTCCCGCCGACGGCCCGCGTGGCGCGTGGGTCGCCGAGGCGGCGTGCCAGCTCGCCGTAGCTCAAGGTCGCGCCGTACGGAATCGCCCGGAGCGCGTCCCACACGCGCCGCTCGAAGGCGGTGCCTCCGCCCGCGTCGAGCGGTACCTCGAACGTCGTCCGCTTGCCGGCGAAGTACTCTTCCAACTGCCGTCGGGTGCGCTCGAGCACCACGCTCCCCGCGCCATGCCCATCGTCTTCCACCCAATCGGCGCTCGCGAGCGGCGGCGGCCCGTGGCGCGAGATCGGGAAATAGATCCCTGTGAGCCCTGCGGCCGTGGCCGTCAGGACCAGCTCGCCGATGGGAGAGGGAACTCGGGCGTAGGTGGTGGGCATCTGGACGCTATCCGCTTGCGCCGTACCGTTTGCAAGGTACCTTCGACGTGACTCAGATGCCATGAACCCCGAGGCGCGCCGTCGCGCGGCTCGCCAATGCCTCGGGGGGAGCAAATCGCGAAACCGGCTGAGTGGGGAGAGACACACCCACGCGGCCGGTTTTCAATTTCAGGAGGCGGCTATGACCTACCGTTCGATGGTGCGGCTCCTGTTCGTGCTGCTCGGCGTGGCGGCGTGCGGGTCACGTCCCGACCGCAAGACAGCGGCGACGACGACCGGAGGGGCGGCCGCCGCTCCGGCGACGGTCCCCATCACCACGGCGTCAGCGGAGGCCCGGCAGCACTTTCTCACCGGCCTCGATCTGTTCGACCGGCTCCGCTTTGCGGACGCGCGCGGGCATTTCGAGCTCGCGGCCGCGAAGGACTCCACCTTCGCGCTCGCTCACTACTACCTCGCGATCGCCGCCGCGACGCCACAGGCGTTCTTCCAGCATCTGAGCCGCGCGGTGGCGCTCGAGAGCAAGGCGTCGGACGGCGAGCGCCTGCTGATCCAGGCGCTCGAGGCCGCCGCGACCGGCCAGCCAGCGCAGCAGGTGCGATATCTCGAGCAGCTCGTCGCCGCGTATCCCAACGACCCGCGGCCCCACTTCCTGCTGGGCTTCGCACACCTCGGGCAGCAGGCATACGACCAGTCGATCGCGGACTTCACCAGCGCTACCACGCTCGACTCGACGTTCTCACCGGCCTACAACGGGCTCGGCTACGCCTACAAGCCCATCGGCCGTTACGACGACGCCGAGCGGGCGTTTAAGCGCTATATCGCCCTGATCCCGAACGAGCCCAATCCGTACGATTCGTACGCCGAGCTGCTCCTCAAGATGGGGCGCTACCCCGAGTCGATCGAGAACTACAAGAAAGCACTCGCCCTGGATCCGCACTTCAACTCGTCGCACGTGGGTATCGCGGCCGATCTCATGTACCAAGGAAAGAACGCCGCGGCGCTGGCCGAGGTGCAGAAGCTGGTGAAGAACGCGCGGGACGACGGGGAGCGACGGGTCGCGCTCATCAATATGGCGATCGTGGAGCTGGACGGGGGACGCGCCGACCGCGCCATCCAGCAGCTGCGCGCCAGCTACGCGGTGGCCAAACGGGGCAAGGACGTGCCGGCCATGGCGCAGGACGCCATCCTCATCGGGAATGTCCAGCTCGAGGCGCGCCGCCCCGATCAGGCGGCGAAGCAGTATCGCGCGGCAACCTCGCTACCGCACGGCGCGAGGCCAACGCGTACGCCGACAGCGCGGCGCGCGGCGTGCATCCGGACAAGGTGCGGCAGGGACACGAGCTCATGGGGTTGATCGCGCTGGCGGCACACGACTACACGGGAGCCCTCACGCATCTCAGCCAGGCGGACCAGCACGACCCGTATGTGCTGTACGCCGTGGCCCGCGCGTATGAAGGAAAGCGCGATCGGGCAAAGGCGCGGGAGATGTACGCCCGCGTGGCGAATTTCAACGACCTGCCGACCCTGCGGTTTGCGGCGGTGCGGAGCCCCGCAAAAAAGAAGGCTACCCCAGCGTAGGAGCCGCGACCTTACAGGCGCACCGCGCCGCGTGCGGACAGTAGCTCGGCATCCAGGAGGGCTCGCAGGGAGGCAGCTGGTCCGGCGCCGCGCCCGCTTCGAGTAGCGTCAGGCGCCGGTCGGCCTCGGCCTGGATCGCGTCCAGGTCCCGGAAGTAGACGTCGTACACCATGAACTTGTCGTCCTTCACGGCCTCGTAGTAGATCACCACCCGCCCGGTGTTCTGCCCGCTGAGCGCGCACTCGAACGCGATACGGTCGAAGTAGTAGGGGAACTCTTCCACGAGCTGTGAGCGCTCGACCAGCTTCGGCCGGCGCGTGGATCGGAAGATGGTGGGGACGCCACGGAACGTGCCGACCCTGCCCTTGAGACTCCGGAGCGACACAGGGATTCGGGCGAACGCGCCGGGGACTCCGTACCAGAGGGCATCCTTCAGCGCGTCCCCGAACCCGAGACGCTCCATGCCGGCGAGGGCGGAGTCCAGGCCTCCCCGCTCGCCCTCCCCTTGGTCTTCGCCCTCGGGCTTCGCTTCGGCGACCCCCTGGCGCTCGACGGCGGCCCTGCGGGGAAACACGAGGTCGTTCAGGCGAAACTGGGGACCAGGCTTGGGCGCGTCGGTCAGGAGCGCCGTCATGGCATCGACCAGCTCGCCGTTCTCGGCGATCTGGACGGCCGAGGCCGGGACCACCCGCGTGAGCGGCGCGGCCGTGCCGCACCCGCACACGGCCTTGAAGTCACAGCTCAGGTCGAACCACTCACAGCGTGGCAACGCACTCGGATCATTCCTCGTGAGCGCGTCCCGGAACTGGTCGCGACGGCGCACCATCTCCCGCTCGATCGATCGCAGGTCGCGGAACCGAACGTCGAACGCCCGGAGGGCGCCGGGGCGTCCGTACAACGCGCGCTTATAGACGAAGAGGCGGCCGGCATCGCGCCCCGTCATGGTGCAGTACATGCCGAGCTGGTCGATGTAGCTCGATCGCGCGGCCCCGAGGCCCGCGGGGAGCGAGGCGGTGGTCTTCAGCTCGACTGGGACCTCCTCATAGATGTCGATCTTTCCCACCACTCCCTGGAACTCGACGAACTGCTCCACGAACTCTTCGGTGGAGACCGCCCTGCCGAACACTTCGTGAAAGCCCGTCCCCGCGAGCATCGCCTGTTTGCGCTCGGGATCGGGTTGGATCTCGGGGTGGGCGCGCTGGTGGAACGCCTGGCGCGGGTTGACGAGGTCGGTGACGGAGATACGGCGCCGCCGGCCCTGGCGCTTCAGGGCAGCTGTAAGCTCGTCCTTGACGGTGCGATTGGCGTCGATCCCGGAGACGACGCGTTGGGCGAGCGACATGGAGGGAATTTATACAAACCGGGCTTGCGCACGGGGGCAGTCAATTCTTACTTGGCGTATGGCGGCGCCGGTCTATTACACGGCGGAGATGGTGCGGAAGCTCCCCGAAGACGGCAACCGGTACGAGACCGTGCACGGGGAGCTGCTCGTCACCCCCGCGCCACGCATGTGGCACCAGGTGGTGTTGGAGCGCCTGCGCGATGCACTTAAGGTCTACCTGTTGCGGCATCCCGAGTGGTTCATCCTCTCCGCCCCCGCCGACATCTCCCCAGGGCCCGACGTCCTGGTGCAGCCGGACCTGTTCGTCGTACCGCTCCAGGAGGCTCGCACGCTCGACTGGGCCCGGCTGAGCCATCTCGAGCTCGTGGTCGAAGTGCTGAGCGACACGACCGCCCGAGCCGACCGATTTGCGAAGCGCTGGCTATACCAGGACATGGGTGTCCCCACGTATTGGATCGTCGACGCCGACGAGCACTTCGTGGAGATCTGGACCCCGGAGATGGCGCTGCCGGTGGTTGAGCACGAGCGCCTCGGCTGGTCGCCCACGGGGTCCTCGGAGCCGCTCCTCGTGTCCTTGGCGGAGCTGTTCCGGCCGCTCTGACTCGAGTTGCGGGCGATTCTCCCCGGACCATATTCGACCCGACATGATCTTCGTCGTCGGAGCGACCGGTCTCGTGGGGAGGCAGGTCTGCCGTCGGCTCGCCGCCGCGGGGCAGCAGGTCCGCGCCCTGGTGCGCCCCACCTCGGACGCGTCGAAGATCGAGGAGCTCAAGCAGTCCGGAGCGACGCTCGTCCGGGGCGACCTGAAGGACCGGGCTTCCCTCGATGCGGCGTGCCGGGGAGTGTCGGCGGTGATCACCACCGCCTCCACCACATTCTCCCGCCAGCCAGACGATTCGATTCAAGGGGTCGAACAGGACGGCCAGCGACGTCTCGTGGACGCGGCCGTGCGAGCCGGCGCGCGCCGGTTCGTCTACGTCTCCTTTTCGCACCATATCGAAGTGGATTGTCCGCTCACGACCGCCAAGCGCACCGTGGAGCGGCACCTCACGCAGAGTGGACTCGACTACACGATTCTCGCTCCCTCGTTCTACATGGAGGTATGGCTCGGTCCGGCGCTGGGCTTCGACATGAAGAGCGGGAAGGCACAGATCTTCGGGAGCGGGAAGAACGCGATCAGCTGGATCTCCCTCGGCGACGTGGCCCGGTTCGCGGCGGTTGCCATCGAGCACCCGAAGGCGAAGAATGCGACGATCGAGCTGGGCGGTCCCGAGGCACTCGCGCCGCTCGACGTGGTCCGCACCTGCGAGGAGCTGTGCGGCCGATCGTTCGAGGTGCAGCACGTTCCCGAAGCGGCGCTTCGTGACCAACGCGCCGCGGCGACGGACTCGTACCAGCAGACGTTCACCGCGCTGATGCTCGCATACGCAGCGGGCGACCCCATCGATATGCGCTCGACCCTCGAGACGTTCCCGGTGCCGTTGACCTCCGTACGGGATTATGCGCAGCAGGTGTTACGGGGTTGATGCCCACGAGTGCTCGGGCAACGGCTTCTCGAGGTGGGGGTCAAGCCCGAGGCGAAATGGTTTCGGGAGCGGCACCGCACGCAGCGGCTCGGCGGTCTACGCGCGCACGTGCGCCGCGTGCCACGGACGGTCGGGCACGGAGGACCGGAGTCCGCTAGTGCCGTTCCAACTTGTTGCCCCGAATCTCGGCGAGCGAGGAGGCAAGGCGCACTCTTGGATATCTCCCTCCTCGCCCGGCACGCCTCGCTGAATCGGACATAGGTATAGTGCACTCAGCCACGCCTCACTTGGCGAAACAAGTTGGAACGGTACTAAGCGCGTGAGGACACCATGCGTACGATGACCGGCCTTCTGGCCGCCGTGCTCGCGCTGGCGTGGGCGACCCCCGTCGGCGCAGACGGTGACCGTCGTCCACGACGTGAATCTCCGCCCCGACCCCTCAGGCGAATACCTGCCGATCCGCCTGCTCACGCCCGCCGATCCGCCGCTGACGCTGCTCGACCCCACGCCCGAGAGCGGCTACTA
>QHUC01000083.1 GCA_003221045.1 Gemmatimonadota bacterium
GGCCCGGGCCGACCGGGTCGTCATGTACACGTCGTTCGAAAAGACCCGCATTCGGGAAATGCAGCAGGCGGTACCGCACCTAGCAGCCGAGCTCGCCGCGCTCCAGGCGAAGCTCATCGATCTCCATCCGGTGATGAGGAACTGCGTGTACCACCCCGGCTTCAACGGGAGCTACAGCCTCAAAGAGATCCTCACGCCGCTCGTCCCGGAGCTGACCTACGACGACCTCGTGATCGTGGACGGCCGCGTGGCGAGCGTGGAGATCGCTCGGCTGCTCTTCGTGGCGGGGAAGATCCCGCGGCACGAGCACGACCGGGTGCGGAAGGACTTGCTCAACTATTGTGAACGCGATACCTGGGCGATGGTGAAGCTGCTGGAGAAGCTCGAGGAGCCGGTCTCGGCTCATTGACCCGACGTGACGTGACTGACCCCGGGCGCAAGCCCGGGGATCACGGAGAGTGCGTTGGTTGGGTGAACGAGCAGCAGGGCGGGACGGCTCGCACCAGCCTACTCGTCCACGGCCCACGGCGCTGTGAGCTCGGTCCGCCCCCATTTGATCCGCACCATGCCGCGCAAGTCCGCCTTCTCGGTGGTCGGCTGCGCCGCGTCCGGCACCAGGTAAATACTGAGCCCGTCCTCGGACTCGGCGAGCGACCGCGCGGTGAGCGGCACCCGACCGATGTCTCTCGCGGGCGTGTAATCCAACCCCCACTGGCCCGTCTCCGCGTTGACGATGAGCCACCAGCCGCTGCGCCCGTTGAGCAGAAACAGCGAGTAGTCCCCATGCGGGACCTTCAGCGTGCCGAGCGTCAGGTCGACGTCGGTGTGCAGCGCCGTGGCCATGTTGGCGCCAAAACGCCACACGGTATCGAGCGGAATGAGGCCGTTTTCGACCTTCCGTCCCCGGGCGTAGGGTTGACCGTAGGTGATCGCGATGCGCGACGGGCCCGCGAGGCCGGCTTCGCTGAACCACCAGGCGTGATCGGTCCGCCCGCGTCGCGCGTTGAGATGCACCTCCACGCTCGCGAAGCTCGACGGCGTGGCGACGACTGGTCGCGGGGGCGGGGGCGGGGGCGTTGGCTGCTGGGCGCTGAGGGCCGCGCCGGCGAACAGGGCGAGCGCGGCGATCGATAGTACAGTGGGGACGGTGGGGCGCATCGGGCCTCCTCTCGGTTTGACGAACGGGTATAAGTACGTTATGGTCGTTTGTCAAGCAAAGGTGGTACGTGATGGCCAAGGACATCACCACGCTCGAACGGGTCGGTGCCCATCCGGCGCTCGACTTCGCCAATACCGTCAGCTGGCGGGGTCAAGCCCGCGCAGTGGAGCACCTGCGGAGCTACGACGCGCTGCTCGCCTGGTCCAGGGCCGCCGGGCTCCTCTCACAGGGGGAGGCTCGCCGGCTGCGACGCGCCTCCGCGCACGACAAGCGACGCACGGCGGCGGCACTGCGACGCGCCCTGACGCTCCGAGAGACGATCTTTGTGGTCGGGAGCACGCTCGCGCGCGACTCGCTGCCGCCGCGAGCGGCCGTCGCACGCGTGCACGCGGCTCGCCTCGCCGCCCTGGCGCACGCGCGCCTCGTGCCGACCGCGCGCGGCGCGTGGACGCCCACCTGGAACTCGGCGCCGTCTGATCTCGATCGGCCTTGGTGGCCGGTCGCTCTCGCGTTTGCGTCCCTCCTCGAGCAGCCCCCGCGGTATCCCCTTGGGATCTGTCCCGACTGCTCGTGGCTCTTCATCGACCGCACCCGGAATCGCTCCCGCCGCTGGTGTTCGTCGGGCGACTGCGGGAATCGCGCGCGCGGCCGCCGCTTCCGGGTCCGCCACCGCTCGAGATGACGGCAACCCTGTTTCTGGCACTCGCGCTGTCCGCGACCAACCCGCCCCCCCCGGATAGCGGCCGGTTCACCCTCTACAAGCTCCAGCACGAAGTGGGCGGGGAGACGTTCTCCTGGGTCTCGACGGCTGGAGGCCGGATGCTCACGACCCGGTGGGCATTCCGCTATCTCGGCACGGACGTCCGCCTCGAGACGACGCTCGAAACGACCGAGGACGGGAGGCCTCTGCACCTCCGGTCGCATGGCCAGACCTCGACGTTGACCGACATCGATCTCGACGTTCGGGTCGAGGGCGCGCGATCCTTCCCGATTCACCGCTACCCGCCCCTGGCGCTCGAGGAGGCGCTGTTCCGCTACTGGCTGGCGCACGGCCGCCCTCGCACGCTGCCCCTGGTGCCGGCCGGGGCCGCCGCATTCGAGCTCCGGGGAAGCGACACGCTCGCGAGTCCATCAGGGCCCGTCGTGCCTAAGCGGTATTCCGTGACTGGCCTGCTATGGGGCCGGCAGTCGCTGTGGGCGGCAGACGATGGACGGCTCATCGCGGTCGTTAACGGTGATGCCGAGCTGGATCGTTTCGAGGGAGTGCGCGAGGGGTTCGAGAGTCACCTGGCGACGTTCGTGCGCGGCGCGGTGCGGGATGGCCTCGCAGATCTGGCCGTACAAGCGCGCGCCGTGCGGCCGATCCACGAGGGCGACTACGCCATTACCGGAGCGCGGTTGGTTGACGGAACCGGTGCGCCTCCAACCGCCGACGCTGTGATCGTGATTCGCGATGGACGCATCGCGGCTGCCGGCGCGCGCGGCGCGGTCACGGTCCCGCAGGGAATGGCCGTCGTGGACGCGCGCGGGCAGACCGTGATCCCCGGTTTGTGGGACATGCACGTGCATTTCGAGCAGGTCGAATGGCCGGCCGCACAGCTCGCGGCAGGGGTTACCACCGCGCGGGATGTCGGCAACGAGCTCGAGCTCGCCGTGGGCCTGCGGGATGCGATCAAGGACGGTCGCGCGCTCGGGCCGCGACTGCTCCTCGCGGGCTTGATCGACGGCGCGCCGGATGGCCTCGGCGTGCAGCTCGCGGGTACGCCCGACGAGGCGCGCGCGATGGTGCGGCGCTACCACGACGCCGGGTTCCAGCAGATCAAGGTCTACCAGTCCGTCCCGCCGGCGTTGGTGAGCGTGATCGCGGCCGAGGCACACCGGTTGGGGATGACGGTAACGGGACACGTTCCGACCGGCATGAACGCGTTCCAGTTCGTCGAGGCCGGCGCGGATCAGATCAACCACATTGGCTTCGTGCTGGCAGTCATGACGCCCCCGACCGCGCCGGGCCAGCCGAGGCGACCTATCGATCTCGCGTCGACCGAGGCGCAACACGCGATCGCATTCTTGCGTGAGCACCACACCGTGCTCGATCCCACCCTGGCGCGGAGCGAGCAGAACGCGCATCCCAAGGACTCCCTCTTCTCGGTATACGAGCCCGGCGCGGCGAAGGCACCGCCTGAGCTGGCGGAGGTACTCAACGCGAGCGGCTCGCCCGACACGGTCGCCCGGCGCCGCATGGCCTGGCTCGCGCGCGCGCTGCCGATCGTGAACGCGTTGCGTGAGGCCGGCATTCCGATCGTTGCGGGGACGGACTTGGTCGTCCCCGGCCACAGCATTGCGCGCGAGCTCGAGCTCGAGGTGCAGGGGGGATTCACCCCGATGCAGGCGATCCAGGCCGCGCGGGGGAAGATGTACCGCCCTGCGCCACTGTGGCGGTCGGCCGGGTTCGCGCCGTGAGGACCACCCGCCGCGCAACCAGGCATCTTGAAAGCGCTCGCAGCGACAGGTAAGGTCCAAGGCATGCCACATAGAGTCGGCCCCGATGGTCGGCCCCTCGCGCACGAAGAATAGCATAGAGTAGATCCAGGCATGCCACCGCGACTGGCGCGCGCGCTCTGGCTCGCGCCGACACTCCTGGCCGTCTGTCCGTCGGCCCCCCTCGCCGCCCAGACGATCGACACGATCATCGTGGTGCGGCACAACGTGTACGATCGCAAGCGTGACGCGCCCAAAGTCGTGGCGAGTGTCGGGAACGCGCTGCACATCACCACGCTCGGCTGGGTCGTGCGCCACGCCCTGCTGATCAAACGGGGCGACACCTACGACTCCGCCAAGGTGGCCGAGAGCGAGCGGGCGCTGCGAGCGCTGACGATCTTTCGCGCGGTGAGCATCGACACCGAGCGCGTGAATGGGCGACTCGCCCTGCGGGTGGAGACGGACGACGCCTGGAGCACCATTCCCGATT
The DNA here is from genome assembly GCA_003221045.1 of Gemmatimonadota bacterium. Classification (GTDB taxonomy): domain Bacteria; phylum Gemmatimonadota; class Gemmatimonadetes; order Gemmatimonadales; family GWC2-71-9; genus AG41. Next base: position 4,128 of record QHUC01000083.1, read on the forward strand.
TCGACTATTCGTCCGTGGCGGGCGACGTCCTCTGGGCCGTGGCGTTCACGGAAGGGAACCTGCTCGGCACCGGCACGGCGCTCACGGGGCGCTATGAGAAGACTCCCGACCGTCACAGCGTGAGCGTGGGATACAGCAGCACCGGCGTGCTCGGTCGCCGCACCGTGCTCGCCGGACAGTACAAGGTTATTTCGGACGGCGACAGCGGGTCGTGGTCCCTCGGCGTGCCCTTTTACGAGACCGTCGCTCCCCGGTCCCTCATGACGAACGGCGCCGCGGGGAAGGAGCGCGTGCTGCAGTTTCGTGACGGCCTCCTGGCCGACAGCGTGCAGCACCGGCTGCTGCTGTTCGGCCTTTCCGGAGGTGTGGCGCTGCGGGCCACGCGGGCGAGCTACGCCCGGCTCTGGTTCGGCGCGAGCTGGCGACGCGAGGACTTCGCGCTCGCAGCGACGGTGCCGTTCCCGCGCTCGCAATTCGGGACCGTTGGCGCAGGGATAGAGTTGAAGCAGGTGCGCTTTCAGGTGCTCGAGAACTTCAATGCCTTCGCCCACCAGGAGGACGTGGACCTCTCGCAGATCCTGCGGCTCGGCGTCTGGGCGGCGCCGCGCGCCTGGGGCTACAAGCCCGACAGTGCCGGCGTGGGTCCCGAGGCGAGCGGCCAGGTCTCCGCCATCTGGCACAACGGGTTCGCCGTGGTGCGCGGTCAGGCGGACGGCGTCCTCACCGGCACAGGGGTGGACTCGGGGCGCGTCTTCGGCAGCATGACCGTCGCGAGCCAGAACCTGGCTCGCCAGACGCTCATCTTTCACCTG
>QHUC01000084.1 GCA_003221045.1 Gemmatimonadota bacterium
CGGGGCGCAGGCCCTGGCGCTCGCCTTTCGGGTCGCCGACGCCGTCCAGGCCTCGCCGCTCGCCACCGCGCGGCCGTGAGCCGCGCCCCGCGCATCTATGTGTCGGCGGGCGAGCCGTCGGGGGACGCGCACGCCGCCGCCGTGGTGGCCGCCCTGAAGCGCCGGGTCCCGGCCGCCGCCGTCGACGCGTTCGGCGGGCCCCTGCTCGAGGCCGCAGGGGCCACGCTGCTGGACCGCATGGAGGCCTTTTCCGTCGTAGGATTCGTCGAGGCGCTGTGGAAGCTCCCCGCGCACTTGCGCCTCCTCGGACGCGTGCGCGACGCATTCCGCGGTGAGCGCTACGACCTCGTGATCCTCGTGGACTACCCCGGCTACCACCTGCGTGTGGCGGCCGAGGCGCGCGCCGCCGGCATTCCCGTGCTGTATTACATCGCACCCCAGATGTGGGCGTGGGCGCCCGGCCGGGTCCGGAAGCTCGCCGCCGTGCGTCGCCTCGCCGTGATCCTCCCGTTTGAGGAGCGCTTCTTTCTCGAGCATGGCGTCGCCGCAACCTTCGTCGGACATCCGCTCAGGGATCGACCCCCGCCGCCTCCCCGAGCGGACGCGCGACGGGCGCTCGGACTCGACCCCGGGCGGCCGGTGCTCGGCCTCTTCCCGGGGAGCCGCGCGCAGGAAGTGAAACGGCTCTGGCCCGCGTTTCGTGACGCCGCCCTGCGCGTGAGCGCCGCGCGCCCCGAGGTGCAGGTCGTGGTCGCCGGCACGCCCTACGCCCGGTATCCCGCGCCGGGGGACATCCGCATTCTCATGGGCGACCCGCTCGGCGTGTTCGCCGCCGCGGACGCCGGGTTGTGCAAGTCCGGCACGACCACCCTCGAGGCGGCGCTCGCCGACGTGCCCATGGTCATCGCGTATCGCCTCAACCCCCTCTCGTTCGCCATCGCAATACGCATGCTCCAGGTTCCTCATGTCGGACTCGTGAACCTCATCGCTGGTCGGGAGGTGAGCCCCGAGCTGCTCCAGGGAGCGGTGACTCCCGCGGCCCTCGCGGAGTCCGTGCTGCCCCTCCTGGATCGCGACAACACCGCCGCGCGGCGCCAACGGGAAGGCCTGGCACTGGTGCGCGAGCGGCTCGGGCCTCCTGGCGCCTCGGAGCGAGTGGCCTCACTGGCCCTCGAGCTCGCGGGGTGAAGGGGAGGCTCGGGCGGGGGGGGACCGAACCTCTCGTGTCGGCGGTGGCGGCCGGCCTCGTCCGATTGCTCGCGGCGACATGGCGCTACCGGATACACGGGTGGGACCACGTGGCTGCCGCTCGGGCCACCGGCCGGCCCGTGATCTATATCCTCTGGCACAGCCGCATTCTTCCCCTGTTGTATCATCGGCGCGACGAGGGCATGGCTCTCCTCATCAGCCGGCATCGCGACGGCGGGTATCTTGCCGAGCTTTCCGAGCGCTGGGGGTACCGGGTGGTGCGCGGGTCGTCGCAGCGGGGAGGGGAAGTGGGCCTGCTGGGCCTGGTGCGCGCACTCAAGAGCGGCGGGGAGGTCGCCCTCACGCCCGACGGCCCGCGTGGTCCGGCGGAGCGCATGAAGCCGGGCGCGTTGGCCGCCGCGCAGCACGCGAGTGCGCTCGTGCTCCCGTCCGGAGCCCGCGCGTCCTCCGCCTGGTGGATCGAATCGTGGGATCGATTCTGCGTTCCCCGGCCGTTCGCAACGGTGGACATCGTGTATAGCGCGCCGTTCGGCGTGGGCGATGGAAAAGACGCCATCCGCGAGGGAATGGCGAGGGCCGAGCGAGAGCTGGCGAGGGTGACGTACGGAGGGGAAGAGTGAGACGCCTGGCTCGAGCGGTCCAATGGATCTGGGGCGACTCGGGCGGGGCTCGCGTGGCGCGGATACCTCTGATACCGCTCGCGGGCCTGTATTGGGTCGTCATGAAGGTGCGGGCGACCCGTAGACGCGAAGCGGCGCGCTTGCCCCTCCCTGCGATCGCGGTCGGCAATCTCTCCGTCGGCGGGACCGGCAAGACGCCACTCGCGGCCTGGATTGCCGAGTATTGTGCGGCGCGCGGGCGCACGGCGGCGATTCTGCTGCGGGGCTACGGTGGGGACGAGCCGCTCGTGCATCGCCGCCTCGCGCCTCGCGCAGTGGTCGTGGCGAATCCCGATCGGGTCGCGGCCGCGGGCGTCGCGCGAGCCCAGGGCGCGCAAATCTGTGTGCTCGACGACGCGTATCAATTGACGGGGGTCGCCCGGGATCTGAACATCGCCGTCGTGAGCGCCGAGAGCGCCGCTGGCTCACCGTGGCCACTGCCGGCGGGGCCGTGGCGGGAGCGTTGGGATGCCCTGGACCGCGCGGATCTGATTGTCGTGACCCGGAAGCGTGCGTCCGCCGGTGCCGCGGCCGCCGTCGCGGATGGGCTGGCTCGATCGAGGCCGCGGGTCCCGGCCTGTATCGCCGCGCTCGAGCTCAGCCACCTGGAAGGGATGCGGTCCGCGGCGCACCACGAGCTGGACATCCTCGCGGGGCGCGGGGTCGTCGCGGCGGCGGGGATCGCGGATCCGCTGAGCTTCGGAGCGCAGCTGCGCGCGGCGGGTGCCATCGTGCAACTTGTGGCGTATCAAGATCATCACCCGTACGCCCCCGCGCGGTGCTGGCCGTCCGGTGGGAACGGAACGGCCGGGTGCTCGAGCAGGCAGTGGACTCCGTGCTCGGCCGGGCCGCCGCACCTGAGACCTGAATTCACACGAGTCCCATGAGCGAACCAGCGATCAAGCCCCCCCCCACCGCCCCCGCCCGGCCCTGCGCCCCAACCCCTTCACGGGATCAGGCCGGACAAAGATACCTTCCTCGCCGAGGAGAACCCCTTCGAGGCGATGATGGAGCGGTTCGATCATGCCGCCCAGCTCCTGAACCTCGATCCCGGTTTGTACAAGGTCCTCCGCAACCCCGAAAAGCAGATCATCGTGTCCGTCCCCGTGCTGCGCGACTCCGGCGAGGTGGAGGTCTACACGGGGTACCGCGTGCTGTACAACACGTCGCGCGGGCCGGCCAAAGGGGGTATCCGCTTCGACCTGAACGTCACGCTCGAAGAGGTGAAAGCGCTCGCCGCATGGATGACGTGGAAATGCGCGCTCGTGAACATCCCGTTCGGCGGATCCAAGGGAGGCGTCGTTTGCGATCCGACGAGCATGTCGATGGGGGAGCTGGAGCGCGTCACGCGGCGTTACACCGCGAGCATCATCGAGACGCTCGGGCCCGACTCGGACGTGCCGGCGCCGGACGTGAACACGAACGAGCGGGTGATGGCGTGGATCATGGATACGTACTCCATGCACCACCGCCACACGGTGACGTCGGTCGTGACCGGCAAGCCGGTCGAGATGGGTGGCTCGCTCGGGCGCCGTGAGGCGACCGGGCGGGGCTGCATGATCGTGACCCGGGAGGCGCTGGGGAAGCTCGGGATGAGCCTCAAGGGTGCGCGCGTGGCTGTGCAAGGGTTCGGCAACGTCGGCTCGGTGACGGCGGAGCTCACGGCCAAGGAAGGCGCCATCATCGTCGCCGTCTCCGACAAGTCCGGCGGGGTCCACAACCGGCAGGGGCTCGACATACCCGACCTGCTCCAGTGGGTGCGGGAGCACCGCCACATCGCCGGTTACCCCAAGGGCGAGCAGATCAGCAAAGAGGCGGTGCTCACAGTCGACTGCGATGTGCTGGTGCCGGCCGCCACCGAGAACGTCATCACCCGCAAGAATGCCCCCCACATCAAGGCGAAGATCATCTGCGAAGGCGCGAACGGTCCGACGACCGCCGCGGCGGATGAGATTCTTGAGAAAAAGGGCATCTTCGTGATTCCCGATATCCTCGCGAACGCCGGCGGCGTGACGGTGAGCTACTTCGAGTGGGTGCAGGACCGCGGCGGGTACTTCTGGGACGAAGACACCGTCAACCGGCGGCTGGAATCGATCATGACGCGTTCGTTCCACGAGGTGATGGGGCTCGTCGAGAAGCACAAGGTGAGCACGCGCATCGCCTGCTATATGCTCGCGGTGGACCGGGTGGCAAAGATGCACCGGCTGCGTGGGATGTATGCCTGATGCGCTACCGTGTGGTCGCGATGGGCCGCGTGCGGGACGCGGCGCTCCGCGCGGCTTGTGACGAGTACCTGGAGCGCCTGCGACGCTACACGCGAGTCGAAGAGCGGGAAGTGAAGGAGGAGGCGCGAGTCCTCGAGGCGGTACCCGACGGCTCGCGCCTCGTCGCGTTGTCCCGTTCCGGGGAGGAGTGGACGTCGGCGCAGCTCGCGGAATGGACCGCGCGCTGGGAGATGGATGGGCGCGATGTGGCGCTGGCGATCGGGGGTGCGGACGCGCTCCCGGAGGCGGTGCTCCGCCAGGCGGAGCGCGTCTGGAGCCTGTCCCGGTTGACGCTCCCCCACGAGCTGGCGCGCGTCGTGCTGTACGAGCAGCTGTATCGCGCGTACACGATCCGTCGTGGAGAACCATATCATCGCGGATCCTGAGTTGACGGCCGCCGATCGGGCGGCGCTGCTCGGCATGGCGCGCGCCACCCTCGCGGCACACCTGGCCGGACGGCCGCTGCCGCCGATCCCGGGCGTACCGGGAGCCTGGCTGAAGCGCGGTGCGTTCGTCACGCTGTACGAGCGGGGCGCTTTGCGGGGTTGCATCGGCCACATCGCGGCGGATCGGGAGCTCGGCTCGGTGGTCCAGGAGATGGCGATGGCGGCGGCGCGCGACGATCCGCGCTTCGCGCCGGTCGAACCCGCCGAGCTCGCGTTGATTGCCGTGGAGATCTCGGTGCTGTCGGAGCCGGTGCGCCTTCCGATGCCCGTCGAGCCGGCGCGCATCGTCGTGGGCCGGGACGGCGTGATCGTGCGCCGCGAACAGCGGATCGCCCTGCTGTTGCCGCAGGTGGCCACCGAGCAGGGGTGGGGGCCTGAAGCGTTCCTCGCGGCCGCGTGCCGCAAGGCCGGACTCCTGCCCGACGCGTGGCGGGAACCCGGTACCGAAGTGCTTGCGTTTCAAGCGGACGTGTTCGGCGAACCCGGGGAAGAGGAGCAGGGAAGGAGAGACGGGTGATACCGCGGATCGTCACGACGCCCCTCGCACCGCTCGCATTGCCCCCGCGGAGTCTCGCGCCGCGCCGTGTGGCGCCGGATGTGATCGCCGGGGCGCTCCCCGGACCCGCGCGCGATCGTCTCGCGGCGGGTGACGTCCTGGTGGTCACCACCGGCCAGCAGCCGGGCCTCTTCACCGGCCCGCTCTACACGATCTACAAGGCGCTCTCGGCCACGGCGCTGGCGCGCCGGCTCGAGAAGGACTGGCGCGCGCCCGTCGTACCGGTGTTCTGGGTGGCGGGAGACGACCACGATTTCGCCGAGGCGAACCACACCGCGTATCTCGACGCGAAGGGTGAGCTCGCCCATATCGTGCTGCGGGAGCGAGCGCCCGACGCGCCGCTCATCCCGCTCGCGCGGGAGCCCTGCGGCCCGGAGATCGCGAGAGCGCTGGCGCAGCTGCGAGACGGCACGCCAGACACCGAGTTCAAGGCGGGGCTGATCGAAGCCCTGGCGCGCTGGTATCAGCCCGAAGCCTCGCTCGCCGACGCGTTCGCGGCCGCGCTTCACGCCCTGCTCGGTCCGCGAGGGCTGGTCGTGCTGCGCGTCCACGACCGGTCCGCCAAGCGCGCGGCCGCACCGTGGGTCCTGAAAGGCCTCGACGTCACGCTGGCGGACGGCTACACGCCGGTGTTCGTCGAGGCCCGCCAGGGCCGGGATCGGCTCCAGCGCCAGGGCGATCGTTTCGTCACGCGCCGCAGCGGCGAGCGGTTCACGCGCGTCGAGCTCGAGCGCATCGCCACCGAGGCCCCCGACCGCTTGTCCCCCAACGTGCTGCTTCGACCCGTGGTCGAAGCGGCGCTCCTCCCCACCGTGGCCTACGCCGCCGGTCCGGCGGAGCTCGAGTATCTCCCCGACGCGGCGCCGTTGTACGAGACCCTGGGCGTCGCCCCGCAGAGGCCCGTTCCGCGCTGGTCGGGTGTCTTGGTCGAAGCGCGCGTCGAAAAGCTCATGGAGCGTCACGGGATCGACCTGACGGCGTTCGATGGCAAGCCGGGAGAGCTCGAGGCGCGACTGGTGCGGCAGGACCTGCCGCCCGACGCGGTCGCGACGCTCGGGACCTTACGGTCGAGCATCGAAGAGCACTATGGCCGCTTGCTCGAATCGGCGATAAAGGTGGACCCGACGCTCGAGCGTACCGTCGAGTCGGCACGGAACGCCGCGCTCTCCGGCGCGCACCGCTCCGTAGAATCCTCTCATGTGGATCTTCGTGGTCGTGTTGCTCGTGGCGCTGATGATTCCGATCACGGCCATTCTGCTCGACTCGCCCCTCGGGCGCTCGGTGGCGCGACGTCTCGAAGGGCAGGGAGACGGCAGCGGACGGGGCGTGCAACAGCTGGAGCGACGGATCGAGGCGCTGGAGACCGATCTCGAGGAGGTCAACCGCTCGCTCGCGGGGATGCGCGAGGAGCTGCAATTCGTCCAGCGCCTGCTCGAAGATCCCACTAAGAAGAAACGCCCCTCCTGACGGTGCCCGACCGCGGCGCGGGGAGGGGCGGTGGCGCGCGCCACGCGGCGCAGGTGGCCACCGGGATTTTCCTGACGCGCGTGTTGGGCTACGTGCGCGAGCGGGTGTTCGCCTACTACTTCGGCAACGACAGTATCCCGGCCGACGCGTTTCGCGCGGCGCTCCGCATCCCCAATACCATCCGCAGCCTCTTGGGCGAGGGCACTCTCCTGGGGTCGTTTATCCCGGTGTACGCCGCCCTCAACGAGCGCGCCGACAAGAGCGCCGCCCGGGCGGTCGCTGGAGCGACGCTCGGCCTGCTGTTCCTCGGTGCGGGGGTCCTCGCGCTGCTGGGGATCACGTTCGCGCCGGCGATCACCACGGTGCTTGCGAAGGGCTTCGACGAGCCGCGTCGCCAGCTCACGATCAGCCTCGTGAGGATTCTGTTTCCGATGACCGGGCTCATGGTGATCTCGGCCTGGTGTCTCGGAATCCTCAACACCCACCGGCGCTTCTTTCTGCCGTACGCGGCTCCCGCGCTCTGGAACGTCGCCGGGATCGTCGCAATGCTCGCTGCGGGGACGTGGCTCGCCAATCGCGGGCTTCCGCTCGACGCGCAGCTGCACCGCATATCGCTCGCTCTGGCATGGGGAACCGTGGCCGGCAGCGTGCTCCAGATCGCGGTTCAGATGCCCGTGTGCTGGAGGCTGCTGCACGGCATCCCGGTGCGCTTTTCGACCAGGCCCGAGGGCGTGCGGGACGTCATCGTCGCCTGGCTCCCGCTGCTGCTGGGAGCCGGTGTGGTACAGGTCTCGGGATTGATCGATACCCTGCTCGGCTCGTTCACAGGCCCCGGCGGCGTGTCGGCACTTGGGTACGCGCAGATCGTCCAACAGCTCCCCATCAGCCTGTTCGGCGTCTCGGTGACCGCCGTGTCGCTGCCGGAGCTCTCCCGCGAGGCGACGGGGATCGCGCCCAACGAGCAGCTGCGCGCGCGTATCGCCCTGGGGTTTCGTCGCATCGTGTTTTTCGTCATGCCTTCCTCACTCGCGTGCATCGTCCTCAACCGGGAGATCATTGGCGCGCTGTATCAGACGGGCCGTTTCACCGCTGAGGCCACGGTGCTCGTGGGGAACGTCCTGGCGGCGTATGGCCTGGGGCTCGTGGGGCAGGCGACGGTCAAGCTCTTCGCCTCCGGGTTCTACGCGATACGCAACACTCGGACGCCCGTGATGATTGCCGCGTCGTCGCTGGTCGTGTCCACGGGGCTTGCGTGGCTGTTGATGAGGTGGCTCGGGGCCCCCGGAATCGCCCTCGGTTCCTCCGTAGGCGTGTTCCTGAACACGTCCCTCCATCTCCGACATCTGAGCGGCCGAATCGGCGCGGTGCTGCGGGGACCGGACTGGCGGGCCTTCGGGGTCGCGTCGCTCGGCGCCGTGCTCGCGGCCGCCGCCGGCGTTGGCGGCGCGCACCTCGCCCCAGGCTTCGGGCCGGTGCCCCGCGGGGTTCTCGTGCTCGCTATTTTTGGGTTAGTGTACGCCGCGTCGACGCTGGCGCTCAAGCATCCCGATGCCGTCCGGACATGGCAATCCCTGACCACCTCTCGCGCAAGCTAGAAGCCCTTCCCGACAAGCCGGGCGTGTATCTGTGGAAGAACGGCGCCGGGGAGATTCTCTACGTGGGGAAGGCCAAGAGCCTGCGGGCGCGGGTGCCGAGCTACTTCGGGCCCGATGCCGGCGGAACGCCCGAGCAGGCGGCGCTGGTGGCGCAAATCGCCGACGTCGAGACGATCATCGTGCCGAACGAGGCGCAGGCGCTCCTGCTCGAGAACAACCTCATCAAGGAGCACCGGCCCCGCTTCAACATCCGGCTCACCGACGACAAGAGCTATCCCCGGATCGCGGTGACGCTCGCGGAGCCGTTTCCCCGGGTGCTCGTCGTGCGGCGCGTGACGATCCCCGGCGCGCGTTACTTCGGCCCGTACACGGACGTCGCGACGCTGCGACAGACGCTCAACATCATCCGGCGCATCTTCACCGTGCGATCATGTCATTGGGACCTGCCCCGGGAGGCGCCGGAGCGCCCCTGCCTCGACTACCACATCGAGCGGTGTCGGGCGCCGTGCGTGAATCTGCAGAGCGAGGCGGAGTACCGCCGGATGATCGACGACGTGCTCCTGTTCCTCGAGGGGAAGACGGTGGACGTGCGCACGCGCCTCCGGGAGCGCATGCAGGAGGCGTCGCGCCAGCTCGACTTCGAGCGCGCCGCCCAGGTGCGGGATGCCCTCAAGTGGCTCGACCAGCTTGAGCAGCCTCAGGCGATCGAACTCGTGGGGGGCGGGGACGCCGATGCGATCGGCATCGCCCGGGACGGCGACGATGCGTGCGGTGTGGTCCTGCGGGTGCGGGACGGTAAGCTGATCGCGCGCGAGCACTGGTTCCTGGAGAACGCGGAGCACGAAACCGAGGGCGCCGTGCTGTCCGCGTTCCTGGTCCGCTGCTATCTGCCCCTCGCAGAGCGGGCTCGGAGCGTCCTGCTGCCGTTTCCGCCCGAGGATCTCGCGTCGTTGGCGACGCTCGTCCCGGGCGTGGACTGGCGTACGCCCCTGCGGGGGAGCAAGGCCCAGCTCGCGGAGCTGGCCGACCAGAACGCGCGGCACCTGCTCGACAGCCTGAAGATCGAAACCTTCGACATCGACGAGCGCGCCGCCGATCCCGTCTTTGCGCTCGGACGCGACCTGGGGCTCGCCCAAGTTCCGCGCGCATTCGTGTGCATCGACATCTCGACGAATCAAGGCCGCGACACCGTGGGCTCCCTGGTGTGGTTCGAGGCGGGGCGACCCAAGAAGGCCGAGTACCGCCGTTTCAGGATCAGGGGAGCCCCGCAGGACGACTTCGCCGCAGTCCACGAAGTGGTGACCCGTTACCTCACGCGGCGGCTCGCCGAGGAGAAGCCGCTGCCCGACCTGCTGGTCATCGACGGCGGGAAGGGTCAGCTCGGCGCGGCGCTGGACGCCGCCCGTTCGGTCGGTCAGGAGCAACTCCCGATCGTCAGCCTCGCGAAGCGCGAGGAGGAAATTTTCCTGCCGGGTCGCGTGCAGCCGCTCGCGCTGTCGCGGCGGAGCCCGTCCCTGAAGTTGCTGCAGCGCGCCCGCGACGAGGCCCATCGGTTCGCGGTGAGTTACAGCCGTAAGCGCCGGTCGCGGCGGACGATCACCTCAGAGCTGCTGGCCATTCCGGGCATCGGCCCGAATCGCCGGCGGGTGCTGCTCGAGCGCTTCGGCTCCCTCGCGGGCGTCAAGACCGCTACGTCGGCCGAGATCGCCGCC
>QHUC01000085.1 GCA_003221045.1 Gemmatimonadota bacterium
TCTCCTTGGCCAGGGCCGCGAGCTCGATCTCGAGCTGTACGATCTTACGCTCGACCTCGTCGATCTCCTGGGGTAGCGAATCGATGGCGATGCGCAGCCGTGCCGCCGCCTCGTCCACCAGGTCGATGGCCTTGTCGGGGAGAAACCGGTCCGTGATATAGCGGTGCGACAAGGTCGCCGCGGCCACGAGGGCGTTGTCCGTTATCCGTACTCCGTGGTGAATCTCGTAGCGCTCCTTCAGACCGCGCAGGATGGCGATCGTGTCCTCGACCGACGGCTCGCCGACGTACACCGGCTGGAACCGGCGCTCCAGGGCGGCGTCCTTTTCGATGTACTTGCGGTACTCGTCCAGCGTGGTGGCGCCGATCACGTGCAGCTCGCCGCGCGCGAGCGCCGGCTTGAGCATGTTCGAGGCATCGACCGCCCCTTCGGCGGCGCCGGCACCCACCAACGTGTGCAGCTCGTCGATGAAGACGATGTACCTGCCTTCGGCGGTTGTGATCTCCTTGAGCACAGCCTTGAGGCGCTCCTCGAACTCGCCGCGATACTTGGTGCCGGCGACAAGGGCGCCGAGGTCCAGTCCGACGAGGTGCTTGTTGCGCAGCGAGTCCGGCACGTCCCCGTTGACGATGCGCTGCGCGAGGCCCTCGACGATCGCCGTCTTGCCGACGCCGGGCTCCCCGATCAGGACAGGGTTGTTCTTGGTGCGGCGGGACAGCACCTGCATCACCCGGCGGATCTCCTCGTCCCGGCCGATCACCGGATCGAGCTTGCCCTTGCGCGCCTGCTCGGTCAGATCGCGCGTAAAGCGCTCGAGCGCCTGGTACTTCTGCTCGGGCTCCTGGTCGGTCACACGGTGCGCTCCTCGAACACCCTCAAGCGCGGCCAGGAGGTCGTCGCGATCCACACCCGCCGCCGAGAGTAGCTGCCGGGCGGTCGTGCCCTTCTCCTCGGCAAGAGCGAGCAGCAGGTGCTCCGTCGATACGTATGCGTCGCCGAGCGCTTTCGCCTCGTCCTCAGCCCGGTCGAGCAGGCGGGACAGCTCGCGCGACAGCGTGGGTTCGGCGGTACTCCCTGATTGTTTTGGGAAGCGGTCGACTTCGCGTTGCGTGTCGGCGACGAGCTGGGTGACGTTGAGGCCGGCTTTCTGCAGGAGGGGGACGACGATGCCCTCGTCCTGCCCCAAGAGGGCGAGGAAGAGGTGTGCGTCGTTGATCACGGGGTTACCCCGTGCGCGCGCCAACGAGGCGGCCTCCTGCAGCGCCTCGGCCGCCTTCACGGTCAAACGATCTGGCTTTATCATGGCCGCTCAGCTAGGCAACGTCCGTGCCCAAGAAGGGTGCCCTTTTGGCAGAACTCCTTACTTCACAACGATTTTCTTGGTGAAGCGCTTGCCGTCTATGACCAGCTGGTAGATGTAGACGCCGGACGCCGCCGGCTTCCCGGTGTTCGCCACATAGCCGTCCCAATAGGCGCTATAGGCGCAACCGAGCGTGGTAGGGCAGCTTAAGGCGAGGCTGTCGAGCGGCTTATCCGTTCCCCGCAGAATCGGGATCGCGACGAGCTGGGCGAGGACGTTGTAAATCCGCAGGGATACCACAGGCCGGTGACCCTTGAGGAACAACTCCCCGCTGACCTTGAAGGGAATTGTGGTCGCCGGGTTGAACGGATTCGAGCGATTCTGCTGGGGCCCGATAGGGGTCTGTGCCGCCAGCGACCCCCCCTGCACTCCTGCCAACCAAAGCCCGAGCCCCAGTACGGCCCAGGCGTGCCGCATCATGCCACTACTCCTGTGCAAACGAAAGATGATTCCGGTCAGTCTCCTTGTCGCTGATGATACCGTGAAGCCAGGGCGCTGATCCAATACTACGAGCCGCCTTTCCCGGCTGTCAACCTCACCAACACGCGCGCATCGCCGCGTCGACGCGTCACCCCTCGCCGGTCCGCCCATTCGAGCAGCGGGATCAAGTACTTGCGTGTCAGCCCGAAGCGGTCCCGCAGCTCCGCCGGTGTGGCGGAGCCCAGCTCGGCGAGCGCCGTCTCGAGCGCGGAGCGGAACTCCGCCAGGGCCCCCTGCGCGGCATAGCGTTCGCCGTCGATGGATTCGGCCGCGCCCTCGCGGGCCAGATGAGAAAGGAGGGCGCGCACCGGAGCGCCCGGAAACTCCCGCTCGAGCTCTGCGACGGTCGGAATCTGCCAGCGTGCCTCGACGAGCCGCCGGGTGAGCTTCTGCTGGACATCGGTCGCGCGGGCGTCGAAGGCGGGGCGCCAACCTGAAAGGCGCGCCACGCTCCCCGCGACTTCGAACGCGCCTCCCGTTCGCGTGCCCTCCTGCAAGACGGCATCGATCACGACCGGCGACGCCGGCGCCCCCACCGCTGCCCGGAGGGCCTGCAGCGACATCCCTGGATCGAGCGGATGCTCCTCGTGGTGACGCCGGAGCACGTCTGCCAGCCGCGTCACTTCCGTCGTCAGCGCTTTCCGCTGGACGACGGTCCCTCCTGACGATAGGAGGTCCCGCCCCGCCTCGGCGATGACCGCGGTCACGTGGCCCGGCGGCGCGCCGAGTCGAACGGCTAGGGTCTCGGTGGAGATCCCGGTGAGTCCGGTCTCGACGACGAAAGCGGACAGCCGGGCGGGGAGCGTTTGACCGGCGTCGATGCCGCGGTGCCGCAACCGGGAGCGCGGCGGCGGGAAGGGGTCGAGTACCACTCCTCCCCCGATGGTCGTAACCGGAGAGAAGGAGCGGAGCACGAACCGATCTCCGCCTCGAGCCACGAGCGGGACCTCCAAGGTCAGTCGGGTCAGGCCGCGCTCCCCCGGTACGATGGTGGGAGTCTGCGCCACCCGAGCCAGGACTTCCGCGGTGCCCAGGTGCACTCGTAGCCTCGTCCGCGACGCGATCGGTCTTCGGGTCGACGGGAGGAGCTCGATCGCCGCGTCGAGGACCGTCGCCGTGTGCCACCCCGACCCGGTAAGCGCCACGTGACCGCGGGCCAGCTCGTGCTTATCCACGCCCACGAGGGCGAGCGCCGTGCGCCGGCCCGGAACGGCACGATCCGCAGCCTGGCCGTGCACTTCGATCGAGCGCACGCGGGCCTCGCGCCCGAGCGGCAGGAGCCGAACCAGGTCCCCGACCGCCACGGTGCCGCTCCACGTGGTTCCCGTGACCACGGTGCCCGCTCCCGCTACCGCGAAGACGCGATCGATCGGCAGGCGGAACAGGTCGTCGGCCGGACGCTCGCCCAAGTCCGCCGCCACGCGGCCGAGCGCCGCGCGTAGCTCGTCCAGCCCGGCACCGGTGGTCGTGGATGTCGCCACAGCAGGCTCCCAGCGCACCCGGCTCGCTGCGAGCCGCGTCCGCACCTCATTCTGCACCAGCTCGAGCCATTCGGGCTCCACGAGATCCCGCTTGGTGATGACCGGAATCCCTCGTCGGACCCCCAGCAGCTCGACGATAGCGAGGTGCTCTTCTGTCTGCGGCATGATGCCTTCGTCCGCGGCGATCACGAGCAGCGCGACGTCGATGCCGGTCGCACCGGCCAGCATGTTGCGCACGAAGCCTTCGTGGCCGGGGACGTCGACGACGCTCGCCTGGATCGCGTCGCCCAGCGGGAGGGGCGCGAACCCCAGGTCGATGGTAATGCGGGACCGGCGCCGGGTCGAGGGGGGGGACTGGAGTGAGGGGCGGAAGCACCCACGGGCGACGCTCCCAGAAATCCAGGGCTGAAAGGGGGCCGGCATCGCCCAGGTGATACCGGACGAAGCGGGCGACGAGGCGGCGGTGTGCCGCCGCATGGGACAGATCGAGCACGGGCAGGTCCGCCCCGGGATCGTTCAGGGCGAGCAGATCACGGTACGCCGGGCCGGGCAATCGCGTCGACGGTTGAGCGAGAGCCGGTGCGCAGCGTGGGCAAAACGCCCCGCCTTCCGCCACGCTGAACGCCACGGGCGCGTCGCCCCCGGCCTCGATCGCCACGCCGTCGCGCACGCACGTGGCGAGCGACGGCTCGAAGCCGAGCACGGCGACCAGTCGCCAGATGGCCCGCACGGCCGTGGCATCCGCACGGTCGGGGGAGGCCGCTTCGAGGGCATCGAGTGCGGCGATGAGCGCGTCATACGCCGCCGGGAGGGAGGCGGGAGGCGCCATTTTGAGCATGACCTGGGCGAGTGCGGCGGCGCCCGCAAAGCGACCGATGTCCGCGGCCAGGTCTCTTCGCAGGTTCAACAGGTCGAAGGCGCTCAAGGTGTGGAGCTCACGGGTCTCGCGGAAGTAGAGCTGGGCCACGCCCTCGCTCAAGAGCTCGAGCCCGGCTCCGAAGCGGCTCTTGGGGCGCAGGGCGCCTTTGGCGATCGCGCTTTGGACGCCGAGCTCCCGCGTGGCCAGCCGAACCACCTTCGACGTCTCGCTGTAACGGTACGTCTGAAGGACGACGGCGGGGGTGGTGAGGAGAGACATGGCTAGGGCGTCGCGGCGACCGCCGCGGTCGCCGGGCAGACGCCAACGGCGACGGTTTGGATTTCGCGGTAGCCGGGCGGCGCGGTGAGCACATGGACCGTTCCCGTCGCCGCGCACGAGCCCGGGTCGACCGCGTACACGCGCCCGCGGAGATCGATCGCCAGACCCGAGACGCCGTGGTCTCCCGGTTTCACACCGTTTCCGGGGCCTCGCGTGATGCTCCGCACGGTGGTGTTCACTTCGAGAATACCCTCGGCCAGCGAGGCGATCAGAAGCCGCCCACCCGCCGGGTGAAACGCCGCCGCTCCGGGGGATTCACCAAGGCCGTTCAACACCGCCACCTCCGTACGGCTCACCGGGTCGACGATCGACAACTTGCCGTCCGCTTCGCCGGTATGGCCGGAAGTGACGACGTACAGCAAGCTGTCGTCCCCTATGACCGCGAACCGTCCGTTCATCCCCGTGAGAGGAATGGAGTCGGGCGTCCTGACACCGCAGCAATCGAACGACGTGATCCAGCTCGGGCCGGCCGGCGATGAGCCGACGAGATTCCCGTTCACGACGAACACGCGCGCGCCAACGATGGCGACCGCCTGGGGATGCACGCCGACGGTGACGCTCGCGGTGTCGCCGTTCAGGTAGTTGATCCGCGTGACCGTGTTGAGATTGGGATTGGCGACCCAGGCGATCGAGTCGTCCTGAATGCCCCAGTGGCACCAGGAAGACGCTCCCGCGACCGTCGATGGTGCCCGGTGTCGCGGTGGCGCTCTGCCAGGTGCGGGTGGAAACGCTGAAGTCGCTCGCGGCGATGAGCGACAGCGTGCGGTCGCTCGCGTTGACGACCCCGATCACCTGGCCTGCCGATGTGGTCTGCTCGAGCGCGTCGCTGCACGCGTTCACACCCAGGGCCATCCCCACCAGGACGACGACGCGTCTCTTCACCCGTACGCTTCCCCCTTGCCCGGCTGCGCTTGTTACGGCCCGAACCGCACCTCTCCCCCGAATAATAGAGTGCGCCGGCGCGCGGGGAAGTTCTTGACCTCCTGATACGGGTGGTCCAACACGTTCTCTATGCGAATGGAGAGCGCGAGGCCGGGCGCGCCGCGTGCGGGGCGGAGGGCGTCCAGCTCGGTAGCGAGATCCAGGCGGGTGTACGAGGGCAGCGACACTCGCGGGAACGGGAATGTCGAGAAATCCTGATCGACCCGATCCCCGACGTACGTGACGGCGACTGACACCGTGCTGCGACTGCGGACACGATAGTCGGCATCGAGCCGTCCGGAATGCTTGGGTCGTCGTGTGAGCGGCTGCCCGGCCGCCAGGAGCGCCCCGGACGACGGATCGAAGCCTGGATTGGTGACATCAGTATGAAGGTAGGTATAACTCGCCGCCATGGACAGCGGTTCCGTCGGAGCCACGCGAACCCCCAGCTCAACCCCGTTCGCGTCGGCAGCCGCGACGTTGTAGTAGTTCGGCGCACCCGAGGGCGCGCCCGGGTTGTAGTCGATCATGTCGACAAACCGTTGGTCGAAGAACGTGGCGGACAGAGTCGTTGCCCCTCCTCCCAACTGCTGCTCGACGCCCAGCTCCCAGCTGCGTGAGTGCTCGGGTTTCAAGCTTGGATTACCGATCGATCGAGAAGCCGGTCGAATAGTTCTCGATGAACGTGGGCTCGCGGAAACCGGTCCCGGCGGTCGCCCGGAGGCGCGTGCCCCTGAGCCGGTACACAGCCCCTACGCGGTAGGTGGTATACGTCCCGAACCGCTGGTTGTCGTCGACGCGCCCTCCAGTGGTCAGTACGACGCCACCGCCCACGTGCGTCACGAGCTGCGTGTAGTATCCCGTATTCCAACGCGACGAGTCGATGGGCGCCGTGCTGCAATCACCGAACGACGTCTCACAGACGTTGAAGCTGCGTTCGTGTTCCTGCTCCACCGCTGTACCCACTGTCACCACCACGTCCGACGGGAGGTACCAGTTGGCCCGAAGGTCGGCGCTGGAGCGCCGCAGATCGTCGAGGCTCTGAAACCGGGAGCCGTCCGCCGTGCTGTCGGGCCGGTTGTCGAACCCGCCGCTGGTCTGGTTGGTGGCTAAGAGCAGGCGCGCTTCGAGCCGTGGAGCGAGGTAATGGCCGATGTCGATCCCAAGCGTAGGACCACTCCCGAAGGTGAACTGGTTGTGGTCGACCGGCACGCCGGCACCGTTGGTCGGGAAGTGAAACATGTCGTCGCCATAGCGGAGCGTGAGCTTCGCGTCGGTGCGATCGGGGAGCGCGACCCGAGCGAGCCCGGAGAATACGGTGTTGTGATACCGATTGTTGAAGGGGTACGTGCCGTCGCTCTCAAAGCGCGAGAGCGATATCGAGTAGCTCGCGGCTTCGGTCCCGCCGGACGCCGCCGCGTCCCAGACGAGCGTCCCGTACGTGCCGCCTCGCACGCTCGCCTCCGCGCGGCCGGTGCGCGCGCCCGTTCCCGGCCGCGTGAAGATCTGGACGACCCCCGTCACCGCGTCGGAGCCATACAGCACGCTCGCGGGTCCGCGCACGACCTCGATTCGGTCGATGTTGTCGGTCGTCAGGTTCGCGAAGTCGAACGAGCCACCCGGTTGGTTCACCGGGACGCCATCCACCAGCACTTTGACGTAATTGCTCTGCCCGCCGCGCAGGAACAGCGACGTCTGTCCACCGAAGGATCCCGTTTGCACCACCGCCGCGCCCGGAACGTCCCGGAGCGCCTCGAGCACGGTGCCGATCCCCTTGGCCCGGAGGTCGGCGCCGCGCAGCACGGTGACGGCGGCGGGGACGTCCGCAGCCGGCTGGGGAAGGCGCGTGGCCGTCACGACCACCGGTGCGAGCACAGCCGAGTCCTTGGGGGGCTGGGGGGGCTGGGGGGGCTGTTGCGCGGCCAGCATCGATGGAACGGCGAACAGAACGCGGACTCCCGACGCGAGTCTCATATCTCGTCCTTTCCGTGGCGAAGCGGGATCATCTGCGGCCGGCCCTCGAACGAGGCGATCGACACCGGCCACGCGAACACGCGCTCGACCGTCTCGCGCGTGAGCACGTCGGCGGGGGCGCCGGCGCCCGCGGGCCGCCCGTCGGCGAGCAGCAGCACACGATCGGCGAACCGCAGGAGCTTCGGCTCCTGCGCGAGCGCGCGCGCCAGCCGCACCCGCTGGTATTCGCCGCCCGAGAGCGTCCAAATCCACCGGTTCGCGAGGGACGAGACGTCGCACCGCGCCAGCGCCCGGTCCACCGCGGCGTGATCCTCGGCCGCCTCGGTTCCCCACAGGGACAGGTAGGCGTAACGACCCAGCAGTACCGTCTCCCTTACCCGCTGGGGAAAGAGGTTGTCCTCACGCTGGGCGACGACGCCGACGACTCGGGCGATGGCGCGCCGCGACCACGCGCCCGCCGGGCGACCGAGAATCATCACGCTTCCAGCGGCCGGCCGTGCCAGCCCGAGCGCCACACGCACGAGCGTCGTCTTGCCGCTCCCGTTCGGGCCCAGCACGGCGTGTACTTCACCGGCGCGGACCGCGAGGTTCACGCCCTCCAGCGCATCGGCGGGCGCGCCCGGATAGCGGTAGGAGACGCTGCGGACGTCGAGGATCAGCTCGCGGTCCATTTACGCAACAGAAGGACGAACACGGGGACGCCGATCAACGCGGTCACGATCCCGACTGGTAGCTCCCGCGGAGCCACGGCGACGCGCGCCACGGTGTCCGAGAGCGCGAGCAGCGCGCCACCGCCCAGGAACGCGGCGGGGAGGAGCGGGCGGTGGCGGTGACCCCAGAGGAGGCGCATGGCGTGGGGGACCACGAGGCCGACGAAGCCGATCACCCCGGAGACGGCCACCGCGGCCGCCGTCAGGAGCGAGGCCGCCAGGTAGACGCGGCGCTTGACCGACTCGACGTCGGCGCCCAGGTGCCGGGCAGGCTCTTCGCCCAGCGCGAGCAAGTCGAGCGGTCGCGCGGCCGCGAGAAGTACGACGACCGGCAGCGGGGCGTAGACGCAGAGTAACGCCACATTGTCCCACGAGGCGCCAGATAGGCCGCCCCAGAGCCAGAGGAAGGCGTTCCGCAGCTCCGCGGCGTCGGACAGGGACACGAGTGCGGTCGTGACGGCGGCGGTGAAGGCGCCGACCGCCACGCCGGCCAGGATCAGGATCCGGGGGTCGAGCTCGGCGCCGCCCACGAGGCCGAGGCGGTACACCAGCGCCATGGCGCCGAGGGCACCCGCGAACGCGGCGATGGGCAACGCCCAGGGACTGTTCACATGCAGCGCAATAGCGAGCACCGCTCCTAGCCCCGCGCCCCCCGACAGGCCCAGGAGCGACGGGTCCGCCAGGGGATTGCGCACCAGTGCCTGGAGCGCGGCGCCCGCGATCGCCAGAGACCCGCCGACGAGAAACGCGAGCAGCGCCCGGGGCAGCCGGAGCGAGCGAACGACCTCGGATGTGGCGAGGTCGGCGAGCGGCACGTGCGCTGGTCCGAGCACAACCGCGAGCAGAAGAGCGGCAGCCACCACCACGCCGAGCCCAAGCCACCTCATCGGGTCACCGCTTCGAGCTGGCGCCGGAATTCCGCCACCGCCTCGGCGGCCCGGGGGCCCGGGCGCGCGAACAACGACCCCGTGAGAGACACGACGTGGCGCTGGCGCACCGCGCGGACCGCCTGCCACTCGGGACGCCGCGTGAATCTCGGCGGCTCCGCGGCCGAGCTGTCTCGCAGCACGACGATCAGGTCGGGATCGCGGGCGACGATGGTTTCGAGCCCGACGGTAGCCGAAGCGGCGCCCACGTCTTGGAAGACGTTGGCGGCGCCGGCGAGCCCGGCGAGCTCGTCCAGGTAGCTTCCTCCTCCGATCACCACCGGGGGGTTGTCCCAGACGACGAAGGCGACGCGGGCGTGAGGCAACGGTGGCGCGCGATCGCCGGCGACGAGCCGTTGCATCGCCAGGGCGAGCGAATCCCCCGCGCGCTCCGTGCCCGTGAGCCGGCCGAGCAGGCGCGCGGCGCGCGCGATGTCTTCGAGACGGTCCTGACGCACGAGTGCCGCCGCAATTCCGAGGTGGGCGAGCTGGGCTGCCGCGGT
>QHUC01000031.1:0-4920 GCA_003221045.1 Gemmatimonadota bacterium
ATGGCGGCGCAGGCGCGGATTGGGCGTGCTGCAGGAGCATCCCCATCGGGGTGTCGGCGGTGAACACGAATTGCCCGGTCAGAAACCAGTAGGCCAGGCAGCCGGTCGCGTAAATGTCGGCACGCGCGTCCAGAGCGGTGCCCATTGCCTGCTCGGGAGCAATGAACGCCGGCGTGCCCTGGATTGCGTTCTCCCGGGTGTGGACCTCGCCCGGCTCCACGGCATGGTGCACCGCCCGGACGATCCCGAAGTCCAGCACCTTCACAAAGTCGAATTCCTCGCCGTAGCGGCAGATGAAGATGTTGGCAGGCTTGATGTCGCGGTGAACCAGGCCGCACGACTCGGCCTCAGACAGCGAGTGACAGACCTGGCGCAGCAGGTAAATGGCCCGTTCGGGCGGGGTCGGCCCGAAGCGACGGAGCAATGACTCAGCGTCGAGGCCGTCGAGCAGCTCCATGACGTAGTAGAAGGCGCCATCGGCGGCGACCCCGAAATCAAACAGCTCCACCGTGTGGGGTGAGCGGAGGCGCGCGATCACCTGCGCCTCGCGCTCGAAGCGGCGGAGTGCTTCCTCCGAGGCTCCGCCGCGGCCGTCCCTCGCCAATGAAGGCCTGATGAGCTTGATGGCGGCGGGCCGCGCCAGCATGCGGTGCCGGGCCCGCCAGACCTCTCCCATTCCTCCTTCGCCCAGCTTCTCCTCCAGGCGGTAGCTGCCCAGCTCTCGGGCTCGCTTGACCTCGGTCCCCAGGTTGTGGACCACTCGGGCTCCCACGTAGGCCATGCCCACCACGAGGAGGTAGGGGAACACCAGCCCAAAGAAGAATTGCCCGGGATCCAGCCGGAGCGAGGTGGCGCCGGACGCGATCATGAACCCGATGACGACCGGGACCGAGCTGACCGAGGCCAGCGCCGCCAGCACCGCCCGGCGGGGCGAGGTGGGCACCACGACCGTGACCAGCAGGACCCACACGGCGACCCAGGAGAGCCCCATCATACCCTGGTGGGTGTCGAGCCCCATCGGGTCGGCGAACTCCGCCGCGACGATGCCGTAGCAGCTGGCGATCTCGAAGGCCACGCCGATGTTCATCGCTGTGGGCAGCGACAGACGCGGGCTCCGGATCACCGCCGCGACCAGCAACGCCACCGCGATTGCGATCACACCCGGCCCCCACTGCAGGAAGCTTCCGAAGAAGCGGGCCCGGTCGGCGGGGAAGAGCAGGTCGGGGCGCAGGAACGTCACGTGCTCATGCATGCCGAGGCTCAAGATAGCGGGTCTGCGAGGTGGCGAATCGGGAGATGATGGCCGAGGAAAGTGCCTAATGCGGCGTTCGAGCCGATGGCTCCGGGCGATCGGCGCACTGGCTGCCGTTCACCGGGGTCTTGATCATAGCGGCCTGCACGTCCAAGCAACCCTTGGCGGTCGAAGCTCCAGCGAACCCTCAGAGCGACAGCTTGCCGTGCTCCACCACCTTCTTGCCGTCGATCCACACCGTGGCGTCCTTGATCGGGAAGCCGAATCCAAAGTTTCCGGTGGTGCTGTTGTTACCTCCGAGGAGCTGATTGTCACCGATAAATAGGGAGACGATCCCAGCCACGTTTCCCCCGCCATAGTAGGCCGCCTCCCGTTCTTCGTGCACTTGCATGGCGGGATTCAGTCCGATCGAGAATGCGGCGATGACGTTGGTGGGCCCACTCGACGCGGCCATCAGTTCGTTCAGACAGCTCAGGCCCCTCGCCGCCTGCAGGTCCTCCATTTTACCCTCTTTGAACTCAAAGCTGACGCCCTTCATGGTCAGGAACCTGCACTGCATGCGCGGCACGACCACGCGGCCCGTGGCCGACGTCTCGAGCGGCGCGATCGTCACCGTTCCTCCCGGCAGCGCCACGTCGCGGCCGAGGAACTTCTTGCCCGTCGCCTTCTCCGCGGTCATGACGCCGTCGTCTACGAAGGCCTGGCGGCCTTCCACCGCGAAGCTCACATCGGTGCCGCTGGGCGATGTGACGTGTACCGTCTTGGCGCCCCGCAACATGTTCCCGAGCGTGTTTCCCTGCTCGGCGATCCGCTGATAGTCGGCCCCAATCGCGGCCCACATCATCTTCACGTAGGTCGCCCCCTCGATTCCCCACGAGGCACCGCGCTCTCTGGTGGGGTATGTGATATCCACTTCGCGGAACTTCATGTCGTCGAGCAGCGGAGTTAAGAATTGTCCGGCCTGGTTCAACTTCCCGAGCCGCGTGGCCGGGACGCCGGCGTCGAGTGCCTTGATGTTCGAGGCAGAGGGCAGCGTGATGAAGACGTCCACCTGCTTCAGCCATTCCGCAAAGAACCGCGGTTCCTGCGACAGGAACTGCTCCGGCACGTCGACGTTCAGAGAGCGGACGACGCTGTCGGACGAGAGAAAGATCGTCACCATCCCCCCAGCCTTCTGCGCCTCGATGGCCAGAGCTTCCATCAGCGGAACGGTGTGCTTCCCACCAGTGATCACGACCACCTCGCCCGGCTTGATCCCGACCGATGTCGTGACGATGCGTCGAGCCAACCGGTGCAGGTTCGGTTGTTGGGCGGTCGCAGCTGAGAGGGCGAGGCACCCAAGGGCGAGACTCAACGCCGACCCGCGGTTCCTGCGGGCGTGTGGCACTACGCCCGCAACGACTACACATCCGCTGATGCCGTTTGGACGCATGGGTCCCTCCCTGCAGCAGACGCTTCTACCTGAGCGAGTCTCGCCCAAAAAGGACGAGACCGGCCGCGTGGGTATCCCACTCAGTCGGTCTCGCGATTGGCTCCCCTCGAGGCATGGGCGAACCGCACGACATGCGGCCTCGGGGTTCATGGCACCTGAGTTGCGTTTCAATATGCGCACCGGACCGCGAGCCGCAAGGTTCGGCGGACGGGATTTGACGCGTCCCGCGATTATTTCTCCACGAAGGCCTTCAATCGAGCTGCCGCCGCATCCCACTGCGCCGCGACGTGATCGAGGTATTGTCTCACTTTCTCGAGGCGCTTGAGATCGAGCGCGAACACGCGCTCGCGGCCCCGGCGGACGTCGCGCACCAGGCCCACGCGGCCGAGCGAGTCCAAGTGCCGTGTGATCGCCTGACGGGTCACTCCGGTGCCCTGGCTCAAGCGCGTGATCGAGAGCGGGCCCTCCGCGGACAAGCGCCCCAGGAGCCCGAGGCGCGTCGTGTCGCCCAGTGCGGCGAACACCGGCGCGGCCTCGGGGGAAGACACCCTGAGCGCCGCCGCGGCGCGTCTAGGCGACATACTGCGCGAGCTTCTTCGCCTGCCCCGCCCAGCCCGCGTCATTCATGCGGAAGGCCTCCGCCCGGCGCGCGAGCGGGATGCGATCGAAGCCGGACTCGACGATCGTGACGGCGGTGCCCTCCCCACCCGCGATCTCTTCGAGATGGAATTCGACCAGGGTAGTGGGTTCGGTCGAGTAGTCGACCTTGGGGTCGATCGCGTAGGGGTGCCAGCGATAGGAGAAGTAGCCCTCGGGCTCGATCCGCTCGACCTGCATCTCCAAAGTCAGGTGGTCGTAGTTCGGGATGGTGAGCCGACCCCGAATGGTCGCGCCGGCGGCAAAGGCGCCCTCGAGCTTGATGCCGAACCAGGCGCCGAATTCGGTCGCGTTCGCGATGGCGCGCCACACGCGCGAACGCGAGGCGCGCAGTTCGATTCGCTTTTCGATACGGTCGGTGCTCGGCCTGTCTTGAGCCTTTTGTGTTTGAACGGTCATGGGTTCCTGCCCTCCCTTGTCAAGTTGGTAACCGAATCCAGCGCTGATCGGGTCGTTCATTGACCTTGCTCTTTCGGCAAGCACCAAACGGGTTGGATGTTGCATAGTCTCGCAAGCATGTCTTGGTACTCTCTATTAACAGCTGCTCTTTCCGTCAGACCGAGAGCCTGGATCATGTATCCATGGTGGCCGCGAAGGATCACAAACGGATCCATGCCACCGAGCGTCCCACCGCCGATGTCCTCATTCGAAATGTCGGGCGCGTAGTACATGACGTGTGGAAAGTTGATGGTAATGACGCGGCTGCTGTCGTCCGGGTCGAAGTACGTTCTCAGCACTGGAGCCAGCATGTAAGCAATGCCGGCTCGCTCCGGCGCTTTATAGAATCCTGCTTTGTAGCGCTGTTGGATGATTCTCTTGAGCTCGCCGGGAGGAGTCCCAGCGGCTTGCATCGCGGCTGCATCAAAGAATACCCGCATCTGCGCCTTGGTGCCCGCTTGATCGAAGGCAATCGGGTAGAGAATATCGCTTCTGTATTCCGTTAACGGCCACGATCCCCGGAACGTATCATCGCCGGTTCGAGCAACGAAGGCGTGGAATCCATTTGTACCCTTGCGGGCAATTTCGAAACCCTTGGCAGGGTTGAGAACATATACCGTTGCATTGTCTCTGAGGTGCGGCGGCAGTGCGCTCAGGGCGAGCTGAATTTCCAAGTCTCGCGGTAGCGGCTCAGTCTTATTCATCACGCTGGGAGTCTGCATTTTTCCCGCGCTCGCTACCAGCGAGAACAGACCTGCAAGTACCATGGTTGTCTGAATCGTTCTCACCTTGCCGGTGTTGGTCGTCATACGTCGCTGCCTCTCCTGTGGGTCCGTGGCTCGTCGCGGAAATCGTGCAACATTGGTGTTGCGTATCATACCACGGCGCCCGCAAATATGCAACAGGTATGTTGCTCGTTCGAAGGGGGGGTGGGGGCAAGGAAAGAGCCCCACAGCAGAACTCGCTGCAGGGCTTGATCTTTACGCAGTCGGGGGAGACCCCCCTGAACCCTATGCGAATCGCTAGGGGGCGGAGTTACGACACCAAGTAGCAATCACGCGGCGTTCTGGGCATCGGTGTCGTGTGATGGTGATCGTGTTGCGACGACATGCGAGGGTCTCCTCGTCTTCAGGTCTGCCGG
>QHUC01000031.1:4930-8184 GCA_003221045.1 Gemmatimonadota bacterium
CCCCGGCGTTGTTGGCGGTGATGCCGGCTTCGCGAGCGAACTCCGCCACCGGCGCGCCATCGAGATCCACCCGCTTGATGGCCGCGGCGTACTCCGGCTTGAGCGTCTCCATCAAGGACACGACGCAGGCGCACACCTCATCGCGCAGTTCCTCGTCGGCACCCGGTGCCGTTTGGTCGGCGGTGCCCGCCACGTAGGCCAGGGCGCGGTCTTCCACGCCGCGGCGGCGATGATGATCGACCACCGCGTTCCGGAGGAGCCGGTAGAACCAGGGAATGATGGCGCCCGGGTCACGCACCGTGTCGGCGCGATCGAGGCTGCGCACGAACGCGTCCTGGAGGATGTCCTCGGCCTCGTCAACCGATCCGACGCGCCGTTCGAGGAAGGTCAGGAAGCGCCGGTGGTTCTCGACCAGCACTGCGAGCACGTCGGGCGGCGTGGCGGGCGTAGCTGGCATGGTCATACCGGCAATATACGCGAGCCCCGTCCGCGGGTTGCCGCGCGGCCGAGGCCCGATGTCACCGTCTCAATTCCGTCAGTCCGCGCACCCGCAGTTGCAGGGCTGCGCGCAGTCGCACAGCTGGCCTGCGCAGGTGCAGCTGTCAGCAGCGGGTTTCTCTTGCGTGGACATGTTTCGCCTCCTCGTTGGTGGTGTACGTGAACGCCTTTCATACCTGCTGACGGATGAGGCCATGGACCATTACACCCTGCCTCCGCGCGACGCGCTGTTGGACCTTACATTGACGTCCAGCCAACCGAGGGCCTGGAAGGCGTGCTCGGACAAGCGAGAACCTGCTCTAAGCATGCGAGGAGATAACCCCCGAATACGACAAATGCCGGAGATGTGATCCGCGTCGGTCAGATCGAGATCCGGTTCCGGCTGGAGGCGGCCCAAACTGGCGGCCATTTCACGATGTTCGAATACCTCATCCCCGCCAACGCCCGCGTCCATCAACTGGAAAACCTCGGTGTCGTAGACGGGCGAGGGCTCAGCGTGATCACTCCCGGCCTGCTCGGCCCGGTGTTTTTCCGCGAGGTGGCCGACGTCCTCAACGTTGGAGGACCGCCGGACATCGTACGGATCGGGGCGATTATGCGACGTCACGGCCTCCGTCCGGCTCAACAGGGTAACCCCTAGCCACGGGGTTACTCGTGCAGCACCTGGTGCACCGCGGCGATCGCGATCGATCCCTCGCCCACCGCTGACGCCACGCGCTTCAAGCTCCCGGCGCGGACATCACCGATCGCGAAGACCCCTGGGCGACTCGTCTCGAGCAGATGGGGAGGGCGGGCGAGCGGCCAGCGCGCGGCGGCCAGGTCCTCCGGCAACAGGTCCGGTCCCGTCTTGATGAACCCCTTGTCATCGAGCGCGACGCACCCCTCCAGCCAGTGCGTGCTGGGCACCGCGCCCGTCATGGTGAACACGTGCCGGATGCCGTGCGTCTCGACCTGCCCGCTCTGGTTGTCGCGCCAGCGCATGCGCTCGAGGTGACCGTTCCCCTCGAGGCTCACGATCTCCGTATGCGGGTGGCGGACGATGGCCGGATGGTCCTCGATGCGTCGGATCAGATAGCGCGACATGGTGTCGGCCAGGCCGGCCGAGCGGATCACCATGTGCACCCTCCTGGCGGTCTGGGCCAGGAACACGGCGGCCTGGCCGGCGGAGTTCCCGGCGCCCACGACGACCACTTCTTCCCCGGTGCACAGCTGCGCCTCCATGAACGTGGCGGCGTAATACACGCCCGCGCCCTCGAACCGCGAGAGGTTGTCGATCTGGAGGCGCCGATACTCCGCCCCCGACGCGATGATCACCGCGCGCGCCGGCAGCCGGTGTCCATCGCCGATCTCGAGCGCGTAGGGCGTGCGGCCGCACGCGAGCCGATTGGCCCCGGTCCCGATCATCAGCTGGGCCCCGAACTTCTGTGCCTGGCTGGTGGCGCGGGACGCGAGCTCTAGACCGCCGATCCCCGTCGGAAAGCCGAGGTAGTTCTCGATCCGCGAGCTCGAGCCCGCCTGGCCTCCTGGCGCCGTCGACTCCACGACCAGGACATCCAAGCCTTCTGACGCCCCGTACACGGCCGCCGCCAGCCCCGCGGGCCCCGCCCCCACGATGACCAGGTCGCGGACCTGGGTCTGATCGATCGCGTCGTTGAAGCCGAGCGCGTCGGCGATCTGTTGGTTGGTCGGGTTGCGGAGCACAACCTCGCTGCAGGTGATCACCACCGGGATGTCGGCGGCCGTGACGTGGAAGCGATCGAGCAGCTCCTGGACGCCGGCATCGCGGTCCAGGTCGAGCATCGTGTGGGGATGCCCGTTGCGCGTGAGGAACTCGCGGACGCGGAGCGTCCCCTTGCAATGCGGAGACCCGAGGACGACCACGTCGCTGATGCGGCGGGAGATCAACTCCAACCTGGGCGAGCCCGCGACGGCCCGACAACATGGTCGCTTCGCCCGTGAACATTCCCGGGCTGAACGACACTACGACCTCTTCGGTGGGTGACGGGCGGATGACGTCGATCCGGCCCGCCAGGACGACGAAGATCCGCGCTGCGCTCTCTCCGGCGTGGACGAGCACCTCGCCCTGCGCGACCCGGCGCCGCCGCCCGTGCGGCGCAATGCGCGCGACTTGCGCCGGCGTGAGCGTCGGATAGAGGCGGTCGGGGCGCGACGCGGGCGACGGCGAGGCGCCGTCTGTCAGCGGGGTAGTGGCGGTGGTCATCGCGTTCTCCCTAAAGCTAATGTCGGTGCGCTACGGAGAGCGCGTACACCGCCGCGCGGAGCGGCACCAGGGGATCGTCCGACAGCTCGATGCCGGCGGTGAGGTAGATGGGATTGAACATGAGTGAGCGTTGCCGCTCGTCGTTCTTCGGCGCCACGGCGGTCAGGCTGATGGTGCCTAGCTCGACGCGTTTGCGATCGTCGGGCCACACCATGGACCCATCCTTGGTCTGGTCCTCCGGGTTCGCCAGCTGGACGTACAGCCGATACTGGACCGGGCCCTGCGCCAGGCGCCGCGGCAATTCGTCGAACAAGTAGTTGGGCCCCGCCTTCGACGCGGCGGCGGAGTCGAGGCTCCCAAGGCCGGCGGCCGGAATGATCTGGTAGCGCCCGGGTCGCTTAGTCCCCTTCGCGTCGACGAACACGAACGCGTTGTTCCCGAAATAGGCCAGCGTGGCGAAGCTCGCCGGCAACGGCTTGTTGTCGAGGACGAACTTCAGGGCACGGGGGTGGCTGCCGAGGAAGGCCTCGACCGG
>QHUC01000054.1 GCA_003221045.1 Gemmatimonadota bacterium
TGGGCAAGGCGCTGGGCGGTGCTGCGGGGGGGTTCACGGCCGGCCCCGCCGCGCTCACTGATTACCTCACTCAGCGCTCCCGACCCCAGCTCTTTTCGAACGCCCTCCCGCCCACCGTGGCAGGGAGTGCGTTGGCGGCCGTCCGCCACGTCGAGCACCATCCCGAGCTCGTGGCCCGACTGCGAGAGAACACCCGATACTTCCGGGACCAGCTTATGAGGCTCGGATTCAAGCCGCTGCCGGGCGAGACGCCGATTGTCCCAGTGATCCTGGGGGAGACGGCCAAGGCGATACGCATGAGCGAGTTGCTCCTCGACGAGGGCGTATTCGTGACCGGCTTTGGCTACCCGGTGGTCCCCCAGGGACACGCCCGCATCCGCTGCCAGCTCTCAGCCGCGCACACCCGGGATGACCTCGACTTCGCCCTGGCGGCGTTCAAGCGGGTCGGCGCCAAACTGGGCCTGATCTAGCTCCAGTTTCTGTATCCATTCGGGTATTGAGCCTCCCAAAGGACGACCCCACCTTCAAGTACTTTCAAGAGTCAGAGGCTTAAACCGAAGGGGTATCGCGTTTTCCAGACAAACTCCCTATTTTGGTGGGCGTTTTTTCCTCTCTGAACGCGATCCTGGGAGTCAGCCCATGCGGGTAGTCACTGTACTTGGGGTGCTGGTGGTTAGCGCGGCCGGGACTGTGAGCGCGCAGCATGCGCACCAGCTCGAGTTCGGGGGATACGGCATCTTCACGCGCTACGATCAAGCCTTCCAGCTCGATAACCAGTTCGGTGGCGGCGGGCGGCTCGGCTTCTTCCTGAACGACGTCTTCGGTATCGAAGTCGACGGGAACGTCTCATTTGCGAATCTCAAGAACGCACCCAGCCCGATCCCGCCGAACATCAACCACACGCAAGTACGGATCGGATCCGTCAGCCTTGTCCTCAACTCCGGCGGCAACAAGAGCATTCTGTACTTACTGGGGGGCTACTCGCGAATCGACATGGGGGTGAACCCGCCGTACAACTTTGCGCTCAACGCGGTGCACGGCGGGATCGGCGAGCGCTTCTTCATCGGGAACCACATGGCACTGCGTCTCGAGGCCCGCGGCTACTACGCGCCCAAGAACTGCTGTCTCACAGGGCAGAGTGTGTTCCAGGCCAGCGGGACGGCAGGCCTGTCGTTCTTCCTCGGCGGCGGCGGCGTGCCCGAGGAGAAGGTCCCCGAGATCCCCAAGGCCAAGCGCGACTCGATCCTCGCGGCCGGAGGTCAGGTGCCGAAAGCGCCGCAGCCGCGCCAGGGCGGCCCGACCTACGAGCAGCGCGCGACTGACTGGCAACACAAATGGTACTGGGGCGGAGAGGCCGGTATCTTCGTGTTCCGCACCAACTTCGACAGCTACTCTTTTGAGCCGACGTTCGGTGGCCACTGGCTGATCACCGGCAAGAAGACCGCTCTGTACGCCTCCTTCGAGCAATCGTTCTTCATCAGTCCGCGACATGCGACCGTCGTCGAACCCGGGGGGGGCGTGAACCCTGGGAACGTCTCGTTCAACAACCTGCGACGTATCATGGTCGGCGTGCTCGCGTTCCCGGCGCAGATGCGCGTCGAGCCGTTCGCCGGCGGTGGGTTCGCGATTATGGAAGCGCTGAACATCGAGACGAGCTGTGCGACGTGCGCGGGGCCGGGCGACGTGGCCACGCTACAGGCAGCGGCAGAGGACGCCGGCACGAAGGCGTTCTTCTGGTGGATGGGCGGGATCGACATCAAGCAGGGACGCCTCGCCCTGTATGGCCACTACATTCTGACGTCGGCGGCGGCGAGCTTTCTGATCCAGGGCACGACGCACACCATCCAGGGTGGCCTCCGCTATTCGCTCGGCAGCTCGAAGGAAGGGATCACGGACCGGCAGTAAGCAGGCGCAGGAAGTTCTCACCCAGGATCTTGCGGACGTCGCCGTCCGAGTAGCCGCGGCCTTCGAGGGCCCGGACGAGCTCGGGCAGCGACGTCGCGTCTTTCATGGGCAGCGGCAGGACGCTGATCCCGTCGAAATCGCTGCCCAGAGCGACGTGGTCGACGCCCATCACCTGCACCGCGTGGTCGATGTGGTCCAGGAGCCGGTCGATCGATGGAACGTCGAGGCTCTCCGCGTGCTGGCCCACGAACTTGTCCACCTCAAACGCCGACTCCCCCGGATGCCCACGGTAGCGGGTGCGGATCGCGTCGGTCTCGGGCTTGAGACGGCGGCGTGAAGCGATCACCGGTTTGCTACTGATGGCCAATACGTCCCAGAACGTCGAGTCGGACACGTGGGACACGTCCACCAGCATCCCCAGCTCGTTCATTCGTCGCACCACGCGCTTCCCGAACGGGGACAATCCCCCATGGTGATGCGGATCCGTCGAAGAGCCCGCCCAGTCGTTGCCGTTGTTCCACGTGAGCGTCAGGTACCGCACGCCGAGGCGGTACAGCGAATCGAGCTTCTCGAGAGAGTTCTCGATGGCGTGCCCGCCTTCGACGCCCATCAGTGCGGCGACATGGCCGCGGGCGGCCGCGGCGCGCACTTGATCCGCGGTGGTCGCGAGCTCGACCTCGGTGTTCGTGTCGGCGAGGGCCCGGACCGCCCCGATCAGGTCGATCGCCCGCTGAAAGGCGGTCCCCCGACCGTAGCGCGCATCCACCCAGATCGAAAAGAACGCGGCCGTGAGTCCCCCCTCGCGCATGCGCGGGACGTCCACGTGCCCGTCCTCGAGGCGCGCCGTGATGTCGGCCTTCATGTCGAGCATGCGCTGTGGCGTATCGATGTGGCCGTCCACGATGATGGGCTGTTGGAGCATCAGCAGCAGGCCTAACGGGAGACCCATGGAGAGTCCTCGATCAGGAACCGCAGCGGCCACTGGGCCGCGTGGGTGATGCCGATTCGGGGTGTCGTCATGATGGCTGGTCGCTGTCGCATGTCGCCTCGCTCGATCCGCAGCCGTCCGCGCGTGAGCGGCGCGCCGTCCTGTCGCCCGGTGATGCCGAGGGCTTGGCACAACTTGGCCGGCCCGGAGCAGAGTTGACGATCGGCAGCACCGCTCCGACGGCGTCGCATGGTGTCGAGCCCTTCGAGCGGCTGGAGCGCGCGGATCAGCACGGCCGAAGGAAACCCGGGCCGCTCCGTCACCGCGTTCAAGCACCAGTGCATGCCGTAGGTGAAGTAGACGTACGCGGTGCCGGGGCGGGCAAACAGGCTCTCGTTACGGCGGGTACGCCGCGCCCGGTACCCGTGACTCGCGGGGTCTTCGGGACCGAGATATGCTTCCGTCTCGACGATCCGGCCGGCGGTGCGACGGCCCCCGAGATCACTCACTAACACGTGCCCCAAAAGCCTACGCGCGACCTCGGGAGTAGGTCGCGCGTAGAAGGACGCCGGGAGCGCTCGACTCGTCACGCCCCGCCAGTGAGCCCGCGCTTCACCTTCGACCAGAAGGACTCTCCCTCGCCTTCGCTCTCGGCCTCCCGGGCCGGCGGCTTGGCAGCCGGGGGCGGAGCGGGTGACGGCGGCCGCGGCTCCGACGTCGTGATCCGCGGCTCGAACACATCGCGCGGCTCGCCACGCTCCCCGTTGGAGGCGCCCCCCCCTCCCCCTCCACCACCTGCCCCACGCCCGCGACCGCCTCGACCACGGCCTCCGCGGCGACCCCTTCCACCCCGCTCGCCGCGCTCTCCCCGCTCGCCGAGCGACGTCTCTCGCTCGTCTCTGCCGCCCGCCCCGCCTCCCTGACGACTACGGCCTCCCCCCCGCCCACCGCGGCTACGCTCGCCACCCCGTCCCTCGCCTCCTCGCTCCCGGCGGCCTACGCCTCCGGACGGCGCGACACCCGGCACTGCGTCCGAGCCGAGCGGTGGCGCAGCCGGTTTCGGTGGAAGCAACTCAATGCGGGGCTTGAAGTTAGGATCAACCTCGACCACGCCGATCTTGGGTACTTCTGGGGGTGCGACGCGTGGCCCACGGGATCCGCGGCGGAATCGCGCGCCCCGAGCGGGGATACCGCCCGCGGGTGGCGCTTGGGGACGCATGGACGGCGGTGCGGACGACTCGGGCATTGGCGGGTCGAGCGCCTCCTCGGCGTCTGTAACCGCGGCGGGCTCGGCTGGCGGCGCCGGCTCTCGCAGTTTGACGGTGTACCCGCCATCGTCCTCCTTAGCGAGGTCGATCAGCTCGCGGTCGTGCGCCTGACGCAGCAGCTTCTGCACCTGAGCGGGCTCGACGGGCTGGTCGTCGCCCTTGATCTCGGCCATCGCCTCGCCGATCTCCTCGGCGCTCACAGGGCGGGACTCCCCACCCAACCGGCCGATCGCCTGCTTGATGAGGCCGAAGGCGCCGTCCAATGAAAAGGCACTCCGCCGCGGCTCGCGCGCGGGAGCGGGAGTCGGCGCCGCGCTCGGCGGAGCCTCGCCCACGGGCTCCGGCATCTCCTGCCCGCGGCCACCCCCTCCACCCCTGCGGCCCCCGCCCCCGCCCCCGCGCCGGCCCGTGCGCTCGCGATCGCTCGAGCGCTCCACGGAGCCGAGGAGCGATGGCTGCGCGGCCGCACCCGGCACGCCGGCGCCCAGCGCGATCTCGTACTGCCCGTTGTCCAGCTTGGTGAGATTGATGAGGCCCCGGTGGGCCGCCTCGACCACGAACTTCGAGAACCGCGAGAACCCCGCGTCCTTTTCGTCGAAGTTCGGGTCGATCTCCTGCATCACCTGCTTCAGCCGATCGGAGCGCATGACGTCGTTGTGCGCCGTCATTTGCTTCAAGGCCTCGACCACGAGCTCCCAGGGGTCGTGGCGCTCGTGCGTGATGTCGCTCTCCTTGGTGAATCCCGCCAGCTCGTTGTAGGAGTAGTACTCGTCGCAGTTCTGGATCAACAGGTCGCTCGACGACTCGCGGATTCCCACGCCGATCACGTACTTGCCGTACTCCTTGAGCTTCAAGACCAGGGCGGAGAAATCCGAGTCGCCCGAGAGGAGAATGAACGTGCCGATCTCGGGGCGCGTGAACACGAGCTCCAACGCGTCGATCGCGAGACGAATGTCGGTCGCGTTCTTCTTGTTGGACCCGTAGGCCGGCGCGAAGATCAGGTCGATCGAGGATTCGGCGAGTGGGACGACGTACTGCTGATAGCGCCGCCAGTCGGCGTAGGCGCGCTGGACGGCGACCTTTCCGCGGATGATGTCGGACTGGAGGAGCCGTTTCAGCTCCGTCTGCAGGTCCGAGCGAATGGCCATCGTCACGTTGTCGAAGTCGATCAGGAGTGCCGCGTTCGGCGCGTGGGCCGGCGGCTCCTTGTGCTGCCGTGGAAGGTACGAATGCGGCGGTTGGGTCATGGGGTTGTACTCAGCTCCAGGCCGACGACCTGCGCGAGCTCCCGTCGCTTCACCTTGCCGCTTCCGGTCAGGGGCAGGGCGTCGAAGAAGCGCACCAGGTCGGGCACTTTGTAGTCGGCAACGGCCTCACGACAGAAGTCCTTGAGCTCGTCGCCCGTCACGATGGATCCCTCCGTGGGCACGACGCAGGCGCAGATCAGCTCCCCGAGCGTCTCGTTGGGGATGCCGACGACGCTGGCGTCGCCTACGGTAGGGTGCGTCCGGAGGAGGTCCTCCAGCTCGCGTGGATAGATCTTGTAGCCGCCGCGGATGATGACCTCCGCCCGGCGGCCCAGAATCCTGACGTAGCCGTCCTCGTCCACGAGGGCCAAGTCGCCCGTCAAGAAAAATCCCTCGGCGGTGACGGACCGCGACGTTTCGCCGGGCATCCGGTCGTAGCCCAGCATCACGTTCGGTCCCCGCACCGCCAGCTCGCCCACGGCCTCCGGCCCGTGCAGGCTGCCGCTCTTCAGGTCGACGACCTTCACGGTCACGCCGGCGATCGGCCGGCCCACCGTTTGCGCCCGGCGCTCCGGCGTATCCTCGAAGCGGGTCACCGTCACGGTGGGCCCGGTCTCCGTGAGTCCATAGGCGATCTGGACATCACACCACTGCCGGATGCGGCGGGCGAGGTCGGGCGAGACCGGGCTGCCGGCCACGAGGCCCGACCGGCAGGTGGCCGGTCTCGACTCCTCAAACGAGGGATGGCGCATGAGGAGCTCGAACATCGTGGGAACCCCGTGGACGACCGTCACCCGCTGGTGTCGGATCAACTCGAGCGCGGGGCCGGCGTCGAAGCGCTCTTGCAGCACCAGCGTCGCGCCGGCGGTGATGGTGACGGCCACGACGTGCACGCCGAAGATCGTGAACACGGGGACCGCGCCTAGCACCCGATCTTCGCCGGTGTGCCGCACCGCCTCGCACGAGGCGCGAGCCGTCATGGTAATGCTGCCGTGGGACAGGGTCACGCCCTTCGGCTTGCCCATCGTTCCCGACGTGTAGAGGATCGCCAGCGGGAGAGTGGCCGGATCGCCGGACTCGATCGCACCGGGAGTCCCGGGGCGGGGGCGCTTCGAAATCAAATCCGCGTAGCGATACACGCGGTCGTCGAGCCAGCGATCGCTCGCGCCTACGAGAATCAAGGCGCGCAGCTCGGGCAAGTCCGGCAGCAGCTCGTCGTACAACTCCAGGAAGTCCGTTCCGCCATAGCTCTCGGGCACCACGGCCGCGCGCACTTCGGCGTGCCGCAGCTGGTACTTGAGCTCGTGAATAGTGAGAGAGGGATCGAGCGGGACGAGCACCACGCCGCGAAATGCCGCGGCGAGCAACGTGACCACCCATTCCGGCCAGTTCGGCAGGTCTACGGCCAATCGGTCGCCGGTCTGGAGGCCGAGACTGGCCAGCGACTCAGCAAGCGCGACCGCTTCACGCTCCACCTGCCCGTAGGTCATCCGGCGCGACCCGTATACGAGAAACTCTCGGTCGGGGTGCTCCGTTGCGGCTCGCGCAAAGAGCGCCGCCAAATGACCCGTTTCCACGTCCGCCACGTCCCTCACAACGTTGGGAACCTTTGAAAATAAACAACTTGCGTGGAAAGAGGTAGGCCGAAACGCCTGTCGGCAGCACTGGCGGCCCGATGTAACGTTTTGCCATCCAACGGCATTGGCGTAAAGACCGATGAGCGCCTCGGCGGCGGGTGGCGAATTCGGAGCGCTGATCGAGGCGGTCCGGGCCGGTAGTCCGGAGGCACTCGCCTCGCTCTACAGGGAGTACGGAGCCGCCCTCTACCGGCTGGCCTACCGGCTGACCGAAACACGCGAGGACGCCGAGGACGTGGTCCACGATGTGTTCGTCGGCTTGCCCGAGGCGCTGGCGCGCTATGAAGAGCGGGGCAAGTGGACGAGCTGGCTCAAGCGGGTGACGGCTCGCGTCGCGCTCGTCCGGCTGCGGGCCCGCACGCGACGACGCGAGGTCCCGTTGGAGCTCGCGGATCAGGCGGCAAGACCTCCCGCCGACCCTGATGCCACTGTTCTGGAGAGCGCCGTGCATGCCCTCCCCGACCCGTTACGGATAGTGGTCATGCTGAAGGAGGTGGAAGGGTATTCGCACCGTGAGGTGGCTGATCTACTCGGAATCAGCGTCGGAGCGTCCCGGGTGCGCGCGGCCCGCGCGCTTGCCCGCCTCCGCAAGGTATTGGGGGACGGGCGATGAGTAGAGCGACGCTCGAAACGCTTCGACGAGAATTACAGGGACTTGCGTCGTCAGAGGCGCCACCCGGTCTGCTGCAAC
This sequence comes from Gemmatimonadota bacterium, assembly GCA_003221045.1. GTDB lineage: Bacteria > Gemmatimonadota > Gemmatimonadetes > Gemmatimonadales > GWC2-71-9 > AG41. Next base: position 7,677 of record QHUC01000054.1, read on the forward strand.
GTATCCTCGACAGCAGGGCTGCCGGCGTCCGTGTTGCGTTACCGCGTACCGAGCGCGACCACACGCGTTGGATCATTGCCGCGCTCGCGGCCGCCGCGGTTCTGGCCCTCGTCATCAACATCCGCACCGGGGAGCGGTCCCCCGCTGGTGCCGAGACCGATTATGGAGATATCGCGGCGGCCCTGTCCTTCTTGCCTCGGGCCGCGATGGCGCAGCAGGCGGGGCCAGCCCGAACTCCCCGGTACGATCTCGTCCATCATCTCGACGGGTCACGGGCTCACGCAGGCACCTGGACATATGAGACCTGCACGACGACCGATGATGTGCTCACCAAATGCGGCAGCCGCCTGAGGATAACGGTTCACGAGGGGCAGCGGGCCGAACAGCCTGTTTGGGTGATGATTCAACGCGTGGCGTTCGTGCGCGGCTGGTCTTCGACCAACGACACGATCTACGTTCCGCCGGACACCACATATTTTGCACGGCAAACGCTCCGGCCTCTCTCTTGGTCGCTGACCGGCGACCGCATCCACGTCGTTCGACAGTTCACTCCCGACAGCGTGCACGAAGCAGTGGACATCACCGGCCCTCATCCTCGGAGCTGGCATTCGAGCGCGAAGCTTCCCGGCGCGGCAGACGACCCGTTGGTGGTGCGGTGGGCTCGCTTCGACGTTCCGCTGCTCCTGCAGGCCTTGCCGCTCGCCCGCGGGTGGCAGGGGAGCGTGTACTCCGTCGGCCTGATCGGTCGGGTTCCAGGCGCGTCACCGTTCCCACCGCTCGACTTCAGAGTCGTTGGGAACGAGCGCATCGACGTGCCCGCCGGGCGATTCGACTGCTGGAGAGTCGAGATGCGAATCGGCGACGAAACGGTGATGACGTTGTGGGCAAGCAAGGACCGGGGTTGGCTCATCAAGACAAAGCAAGGCAAGCCCGATTGGCAAGCCGAGAGCACTCTCATTTCGGCTACTCCCCCAGCACCTTGATGATCACGCGCTTCTTGCGCTGCCCGTCCCACTCCCCGTAGAACACCCGCTGCCAGGGCCCGAGGTCGAGCTTCCCGGCGGTCACCGGCACGATCACCTCGTGCCCGACGGTAAGACTTCGCAGATGGGCCGCCGCGTTGTCTTCCCCCGTCTCGTTATGCCGATAGCGCTTGGGGTCCCAGGGGGCAATCGTAGTCTCGAGCCACTTGAGGATATCCGACCATAACCCCGATTCGTGATCGTTCACGAACACGGATGCGGTGATGTGCATGGCGCTGACCAATGCCAAACCCTCGACAACACCGCTCTTGCCGACCTGGTCGGCCACCTCATCGGTGATGTCGATGATCTCCTGTCGGGATTTCGTATTGAACCAGAGATAGTGGGTGTGGCTCTTCATGATCTCCTCTCGAAATCGGGAGCGGGGAGCGGGGAGCGGCACCCTCCGATGCACCATAACGTACCGCTTCCCGCTCCCTGCTCCCGTTGTTGTGTGTCGAATTGTCACACGGAAGCCAAGCCCCTAGATTGGCCCGTCAACCATGCCACTTCCCTTCCGGCAGCGGATCTTCGTGATCCTGGTGGCGCTCACTGCGGTGCCGACCATCCTCGCCGTGGTGGGCTGGGCGCTCGCCGTCCGAACGGTGGCGCCATCCGCCGGGGCGCGCGTCGCGTTGGAGGAGGTCGCCGCCTCGGCCCGACAGATGGTGGACCGGGTGGACACGACGCACCTGACCACGCGCGAGCGCGCGGCGCTGCGTGAGCATCTCGAGCAGCTCTCGAATTCCGTGACGCTCGCGCGCCGCGCCGAAACGTACCTGCACTATTACGCCGGCGGCTTCGCGGCGGTCGTAGTCGTGTTCGGCGCGCTGGTGGTGATCGCGGCGATTCGGGTCGCCGGCCACCTGTCGCGTCAGCTCTCCCGGCCGATCGACGAGCTCGTGGGGTGGACGCGATTCATTCGGCGCCGGATGGCGCTGCCGGCGGGTCCGCCGACGCGCGGCGCGCCGGAATTCGAAGCGTTGCGCCAGGCGCTGCGCGAGCTCGCGACCGCCCTCGAGACGGCGCGGGACCGCGAGCTCGAGGCGGAGCGGCTGCGGGCGTTCCGGGAGGTCGCGAGACGGGTGGCGCACGAGATCAAGAACCCGCTCACGGCGATGCGGATCGCGGTAGACCAACTGCGGCGGTCTGGCGGTACGGCGGACGGGCGGTCGGGTGTCGCCGTGGATGTCATGGAATCGGAGACCGAGCGGCTCGAGCGCCTTGCCAAGGAGTTCTCGGAATTCGGCCGCCTGCCCGAGGGACCGAAGAGCGAGGTGGATCTCGTGGATCTGTTGATGGACCTGGGGAAGACCGCCGTGCCTCCGGCGGTCGATGTGCGCGTACGGGCGAATGGCGGGTCGTCCCGGCTGCTCGGACACTACGACCCGCTGCGGCGGGCGTTTGCGAACCTGCTCCGGAACGCCGCGGAGGCGATGGGCGGCCGGGGGGCGATCGACGTCGGCGTCACCACCGAGGGATCCGGGCTCCTGGTGACCATTGCCGATCACGGCCCCGGCATTCCCGACGAGCTGCGCCAGCGCGTGTTCGAGCCGTACTTCACGACCAAACGGGACGGGACCGGCCTTGGGCTCGCGCTCGTGCGCCAGACCATCGAGGCGCATCACGGGACCATCTCCGTCGCCGAGACGCCGGGCGGCGGAGCCACATTTTCCGTCGTACTGGCGGCCGCATGAGCCCTCGCATCCTGCTCGCCGACGACGAGGCGAACATCCGCCGCATGGTGGCGGCGCTGCTCGAGTCCGAGGGATTCGACACCGCAGAGGCCGCGAACGGAACTGCGGCGCTCGCGGCGGTCGAGCGGGATCCACCGGACGCCGTGCTCCTCGACCTGATGATGCCCGGCGGACCGGACGGCCTCGCCACGCTCGACCAGCTCAAACGTATGGCGCCGGACCTCCCGGTGGTGATGATGAGCGGCAAGGCGAATCTCGCGGACGCGGTGAAAGCGACCAAGCTCGGCGCGTTCCAGTTCCTCGAGAAGCCCTTGACGCCCGAAGGGGTGCTCACGACGCTCCGCGCGGCGCTCGCACTCTCGCGGACGCTCGCCGAGAACCGGCGTCTCCACGAAGCGCTCGGGCACGCGGACCCGCTGGTCGGCGTGAGCAAGGCGATGGAGGACCTCCGGGCGCTGATCGCCCGCGTCGCGCCCACCGACGCGCGCGTCCTGATCACGGGCGAATCGGGCACCGGCAAGGAGCTCGTCGCTTCCGCCATCCACCGGCAGAGCGCGCGCGCCCGCCGATCCTTCGTCTGCGTGAACAGCGCGGCCATTCCGAAGGATCTGGTGGAGTCGGAGATGTTCGGGCACGAGCGCGGAGCGTTCACCGGCGCCACGGAGCGCCGCGTGGGACGCTTCGAGCTGGCGGACGGCGGGACGCTGTTCCTCGACGAGGTCGGCGACCTAGGACCCGAAGCGCAGGCCAAGCTGCTGCGCGTGCTCGAGGCGGGCGTCATCGAGCGCCTGGGTGGCGAGAAGCCCGTGCGGGTGGACGTGCGCGTGATCGCGGCGACCAACAAAGACCTCGGGAAGGCCTCGCAGCACGGTCAGTTTCGCGATGACCTCTTGTTCCGGCTGAACGTCCTGCCCATCCACATTCCGCCGTTGCGCGAGCGGCCGGACGACATTCCTCCCCTAGTGCTGCACTTCGCCAGCCGGCAGGCGGCGCGGCTCGGGCGTCCGGTCCGGTTCGACGCCGGCGCCGTGCAACTCCTCATGTCGTATCCCTGGCCCGGGAATGCGCGCGAGCTGGCGAACATCCTGGAGCGGCTCGCGATCCTCGCGGCGGGTGACGTGGTGACCGCGGACGACGTGGCGCGCGTCGTCCCGGTGGACGGGGGCGGTGCCCCCGCCCTAGCGCCCGAAGGCTGGAGCGACGTCGCCCTCGCGGAGGCCCTCGACGGATTCGAGCGTTCGCTCATCGCGCGCGCGCTCTCGGCCTCGCGCGGGAACGTGGCCGAGGCTGCCCGGCGACTCGCCACCGATCGCGCGAATCTCTATCGCCGCATGCGCCGGCTCGGACTCGAGCCGCCACGCAACGTGGCGGGATGAATCCGGCCCAAACCAGGATCTCCGTTATGCGTGCGTTCGTGCTTCTGGTCCTCTGCGCCTCGGCTCCCGGCTTCGCCGCCGCGCAGGACACGGCCATCGTCATCCAACCGGAAAGCGGCGGCGTGGTCATCCGGCCGCCCGAGCTGCCGCGGGAGGTCGCCGAAGACGCCGTGCGCCGGTACAACGCGCCGACCACCACCCGACTGGTGGGCCGGTCCCGGCTGCCCGCGGGCAACGAATGGCGCGGCGACGTCGCGGTGCGCAACGGGGCCATCGTTATGGCCGGGCGGATCGACGGTACCCTCCTCGTCATCAACGGCGACGCCATTCTCGACTCGGGAGCGGTGGTGACGGGGGATGTAATTGTCGTCGGCGGGACGGTGGCGCGGCGCGCGACCACCACGGTCGGAGGCGAGGTTCATGTGTACCCGGCACCGCTCGCGTACCGCGTAAAGGGTGAAGAGATCGCGCTCGCGCCCCCCGATCTGCGGCGCTGGTTCCAGAGTCTCGGGATCGAGAAGTCGTGGGGCACGGCCGATTCACGGTCGTCGCTCTCTCTCGCGACCGGCGGCACGTTCAATCGGGTGGAGGGGCTGCCGGTGGTGTTCGGCCCACTGTTCGACTGGAAGCTCCACCAGAATGTGCGGCTGCGGATCGACGCCCTGGGAATCTTCCGCACCGCCGGCGACTTCACCGACAAGCGCAGCGATCTGGGCTACCTGTTCCGGACCGAGCTCCGCACAGGAGAGCTCCCGGCCTACGGCGTCGAATTTCGCGCGTTCGACGACGTCGCGCCCGTGGAAGACTGGGGCTTGAGAAGCGGGGAAGTCGGGTGGGCGGCGTTCCTCTTCCAGCGCGACTATCGCGACTATTACCTGAGCAAGGGGCTCGCCGGCCGGGCCTTCGTCCAGCCGGACCGGCCGCTGCGCCTCGACCTCGAGCTGCGCCACGACTGGGAGACGACCGTCGCGGCCCGGGATCCCTGGACCGTGTTCCGCAACGACCAGGCCTGGCGCCCCAACCCGCCGATTGACGACGGCCATTACACGACACTCCGGGGCACCGTCACCTTTGATACGCGCAACGAACGACTCGACCCGACGGCGGGGTGGTTCCTGCGCGCCCGCATCGAGCACTCGAGCTCCGGCGATGTGAAGCCCGCGACCGGCGTGCCGAGCGCCGTGCGCGAGCCGATCCGCACGGACGGGTCGTACGGGTTCAGCCGCCTGTTCTTGGACTTCCGGCGGTACACGCGCATAAGCCCGTCAGGGCGCATGAACCTGCGAGTGCTCGCCGGCGGCTGGATCGGCGGCGATCCCTTGCCGTTACAGCAACGGTTCTCCATCGGCGGGCCCGATCCGCTCGCGGGCTACGGCTTCCGACACAGCGCCTGCAACCGGGACATCATCGACCCCGCGTTCACGAACACCCAGGTGGCGGCTTGCGACCGCGTGATTCTCGCGCAGGCCGAGTATCGGGGGCACCTCTCGCTCCACTGGGCTTCGGGCTCGTCGACGCCCGAAGACGAAGCGTCGAAATCGCTGCTCACACTCCAAGGACCGGACCTGGTCGTCCTGGCGGATGCGGGGCAGGCCTGGCTTGTCGGCGACGGGCCCGGGCGCCTGGCTGCTGATCGCCTGCCGACCCTCGGCAGCTGGCTCGCCGACCTTGGCCTGGGCGTCGATTGGGGTGGGTTCGGCGTGTACGCGGCCAAGGCGGTGACGGCCGGAGAGCCGCTGCGCTTCACCCTGCGCCTCGACCGCCGCTTCTGAGGTGAGGCCAGGCCTCGTCGTCCTGGCCCTGCTCGGCGCTGCCACGGCCCCCCCCCTCCCCCGGGCCGCGGCGCAGGCCCCCGCACTGACGGTGATCCTCCAGAAAGACGTCGCCCGGGTTCAGGCCACGGGACTTCTCACCGACGGCAAGTTCACGAGCTTGATGCGGTCCGGGTTTCCACTTCGCCTGCATTACCGGCTCGAGCTGTGGCGCGCTCGCTCCGGGTGGTTCGATCAGCACATCAGCGACTGGTCATGGGACGCGGTGGCACGACACGATCCACTCGCCGACGACTTCGTCCTGATCCGAACCGGCGGCGCCGTAGCCCGCTACGGCTCGGCCGAAGACCTGGAGCACGCGTTCGAGGTTCCGTATCGCGTGACTCTCAAAGCGAAAGGCGGGGGAAACTTCTACGTCCTGTGCCGGCTGGAAGTCACCACGCTCAACGACACGGACCTGGAGGAGCTCACCCGCTGGCTCAAGGGGGATGTCAGCCCGGCGGTCTCGGGGGGCGGCAACCTGGGCGACGCGCTCGCCCGGGGCGCACAGCGGATCCTGGTGCGGATTGCCGGTCTACCACGCCTCGCCCTCGAAGCGCGCTCCGCGACGTTCAGCCGGCCGGAGCCGAACTAGGTACCGAAGCGCCGGTCGATGGCCCGGCGGATGTCCTCGAGGGAGCCGCCCTGGGAGGCCAGCTGAGAAGCGAGCAGCGCTTCCCCCATGCAGATGTCGCACCGGCCACCGTGGTCGGACTCGAAGCACGTGAGCAGTGAACGGTGCCCGAAATGCTTGGCGCAATCGCAGTGACAGTACAGGCCATCGAGCACGCCGGGCGCGGTCCGCGCGGCGGCGTAGGCTTCCGTCGCACCCGGAGTACTCGGCACCATCGACGGCGGCAACACCCGCTCGGCCGTCACCCCGGGACGGGGATCGGGATGGGCGACACCGCCCCCTGCATCCTTCTTGAGGGCGCACAGCCCAGGCCAGGTGCACGAAGTGCGGCTCAAACGGCGGCCGCAGCGGGTGCATGCCGGCCTCCTCTGGCAGGAGGTTGCCCTTGCGCGTGTTGCACGAGCTGCAGGCGGTGAGGACGTTGGTCCAGGCGTTCGTCCCCCCACGCGACAACGGCACCAGGTGGTCGCGCGTCAAGCACTCCCGGTGCCGGAGCTCGGAGTGGCTTCGGCCGCAGAACTGGCAGCGATAGTTGTCCCGCGCGAACAGGAAGGTATTGGTCACCTGCCGGCGGAAACGCCGGGGTACGTGGACGAACTTGACCAAGCGGATGACCGCGGGCCGGGGAATGGCCAGTCGTTCGCTCTTGACCACCGGCCCGTCCGCCTCGACGATTTCGGCCTTGCGGTCGATAACCAGCCGCAGGGCCCGGCGCACGGGCACCATGGTCAGCGGCTCGAACGAGGCGTTCAGGGCTAGACAGCGCAAGGAAGCTCCCGGTGGCAAACGTGGCGCGCCAAGGCGCAGCGGCCCCGTATGCTACACAACCGGCTAAGGCCCGGCAAGAGCTTGGGTTAAGTCCCCCCTCCGCCTCCCTCGGCGAATACCGCCCGAAGCGCCGTAAGTTGCTCTGTCACGGAGCCTCGGGATGCCCCCCCGGCGGTGGCACGACTCTCCACCGAATCGTCCCACGTTCCAAGCTGCGCTAAGGCGGCGCCGAGCGCAGGGTGAATGCCGGCCGCCAACGCATGCGGGACCCGGTCGAGGGACACTCCCGAGCGCTCCGCCTCGCGGACCAGACGGCCCACCAACCCGTGGCTCTCGCGGAACGGGACGCCGGTTTCCACCAGGAAGTCGGCGAGATCGGTGGCGCGGAGCGTGGCATCGAGCGCCGCTTGCATCCGCCCCCCATCGGTCGTGAGCGTCACGATCGCGCCCGTGACCGCCGGGAGCACCAAGGCCAGCGTGTCGAACCCGTCGAACAGGAGCGCCTTGTCCTCCTGGAGATCCTTGCTATAGCCCGCCGGGAGGCCTTTCAGGGTGGTGAGGAGCGCGACCAGGTCGCCCAGCAGTCGTCCGGACTTGGCGCGTGTGAGCTCGAAGACGTCGGGATTGCGCTTCTGGGGAAGCAGGCTCGAGCCCG
>QHUC01000032.1 GCA_003221045.1 Gemmatimonadota bacterium
CGGGGAGACACGGTCGAGGTGTTCCCCGCCTACGACGAGCAGGCGGTGCGGGTGGAATTCTGGGGCGACACCGTGGAGCGGATCGCCAAGATCGACCCGGTCACCGGGGACACGATCGCCGAGCTGACCCGGGCGGCGGTCTACCCGGCCACGCACTTCGTCACGGAGCGTCCCACCATCGAGCGCGCCGTCCGGGCGATCCGGGAGGAGCTCAAGGGGCGCCTGACGGAGCTCCGCGCCCAGAACAAGCTGCTCGAGGCGCAGCGGCTCGAGTCCCGCACCAACTTCGATATCGATATGCTGCTCGAGGTGGGTCGGTGCACCGGCATCGAGAACTACTCGCGGCACCTGACCGGCCGGTCGCCGGGTGAGCGTCCGGCGTGCCTGCTCGACTACCTCCCCGAGGACTACCTCTGCATCATCGACGAGTCGCACCAGACCCTGCCGCAGCTCGGCGGGATGTACGAAGGGGACCGCTCCCGCAAGCAGATCCTCGTGGATTATGGCTTCCGGCTGCCATCCGCTTTGGACAACCGACCGCTCCGAATCGACGAGTTCAAGGGGCTCGTGCCGCGGATCCTCTTCGTCTCGGCGACGCCGGGCGAGGAGGAGCTCCGGTTGTCCGGGGGCGTCGTGGTGGAGCAGATCATCCGCCCCACCGGCTTGATCGACCCCGACGTCCAGGTGCGGCCGGTGAAGGGTCAGGTGGACGACCTGCTGAACGAGATCCGCCTGCGCGAACAGAAGAGCGAGCGCGTGCTGGTCACCACGCTTACCAAGCGCATGGCGGAAGACCTGACCGACTACCTGCAGCAGCACGGCGTGCGCGTGCGGTACCTTCACTCGGAGATCGACGCCATCGAGCGCGTCGAGATCATTCGCGGCCTGCGGCTCGGCGAGTTCGACGTGCTCGTGGGGATCAATCTGTTGCGGGAGGGCCTCGACCTGCCCGAGGTCTCGCTCGTGGCGATCCTCGACGCGGACCAGGAGGGGTTTCTGCGCTCGGACCGCTCGCTCATCCAGACGGTCGGGCGGGCGGCGCGCAACCTTCACGGGCTGGCCGTTCTCTACGCCGATCGCGTGACCGGATCGATGCAGCGAGCGCTCGACGAGATGACCCGGCGGCGGCAGGTGCAGGTCGCGTACAACGAGCAGCACGGCATCACGCCTCGCTCCATCGTGAAGTCGGTGGATCAGGTGCGGTTCGCGACGCGCTTCGCGGACGCCAAGACCGTCAAGCCGACCGACGGACGCATGCGCCGGCCAGCCGATGCCAAAGAGCGGGACGCGCTCATCAAGCTCCTCGAGAGCCAGATGCAAGCCGCGGCCGAAGAGCTCGACTTCGAGCTCGCGGCCGTATTGCGCGATCAAATTCTCGAGCTCCGCGCCGAAGGGGACGCGGTCCGCCATGCGCCTATCCGCGGACGAGCTCAGCCAGTTCGGTGAGGCGCTCGGGCGCGGGCTCACGGCGCCGGCAGTGGTCGGGCTCTCGGGTGAGCTCGGGACCGGCAAGACGACCCTCGTTCAGGCGATCTGCCGCGGCCTCGGCGCACAAGCGCTGGCGACGAGCCCGACCTACGCCCTGGTGCACCAGTACGAGGCTCGCGGTGTTCCCGTCTATCACGTCGACTGCTACCGCCTGAAGTCGCCCGACGAGGCCCGCGACGTGGGGTTCGAGGACATGATGCGCGAGCGCGCAATCGTGCTGATCGAGTGGCCCGAGCGGGCCGGGGCCTGGGCGCCGGCCCTCGACCGCCACATCGTGCTCGCTCACGATCCCGACCCCACCGTCCGCGTGATCGAGGGCGCGTGAAGAGCGGGCGCTGGCTGGCGATCGATACGGCCACCGACCTCGCCAGTGTCGCGGTGGGTTTCCCCCCGAGCGCGGAAACGGGATCCTTCGTACAGGGCGCGCGGCGCCACGCGGCGGAGATCATCGGTCTCGTCGATCACGCACTCAAGCAGGCGGGTCTCAAGCCGCGAGACTTGGAGGGCATCGTGATCGGAGACGGCCCGGGGAGCTTCACCGGTCTGCGCATCGGCTGGGCGACGGCGAAGGGCCTGGCACAGCAGGACGGGTTGCCGGTTTGCGCCGTGCCGTCGCTCATGGCCGCCGCCGCCACCGTCGCCAGGCAGCTCGGCCCCGTGCCCATCGCCGCCTGCTACGATGCCCTGCGCGGTCAGGTGTACGGAGCGTTGTACGTCGTTCGCCCCGGCGCGGTCGACACGGTGCTCGCGCCGGTCGTGATGACGGTCGCCGAACTGGCTCGTGCAGCGCCAGTACGACCGAGAGTGGTGGTCGGCGATGGAGCGACGCGGTATCCGGAGGACGTGCTCCGGTGGAGTGGCGCCGCGCCGGTATTTTTGGAAAGCCTGATCCCCAACGCGACGACGCTGCTCTCTCTGTTCACGCGGGAGGGCGCGGCGCGCGCGTTGGACGACCCCCTGGGTGCGGAGCCGGTCTACGGACGCCCCGCGGAAGCGCAGGTCAAATGGGAGGCGCTTCATGGCCGGCCGCTACGCAATCCGTCCAGCCAGCGCGGCTGACGTCCGCGACGTGAGCGCGATCGAGCGGGCGGTGTTTTCGGATCCGTGGTCGGCCCACGACTTCGCGGAGTGTGTGTCGTCGGACGTTCCGTTTCTTGTGGCCGAGGAGCACGGGACCGTCGCCGGGTACGTCGTGGCGCATCAAGCCGCCGATGAGGGAGAGATCTTGAACCTCGGCGTCGCGACGGCGCACCGACGACAGGGTCTCGGACGCGCCCTGGTTGAGGGCGTTGTGGCTATGCTGGCGGGGCGGGGAGTCCGCGTCGTGTACCTCGAGGTACGGGAATCGAACGCGGGGGCTCGTCGGCTGTATCAGTCTCTGGGGTTTGGAGAGGTGGCACGCCGCGCGCGCTACTACCGCCGGCCGGTGGAGGACGCGGTCGTTCTCCGGGCTGCCATTCCAGCACCCGGGGTGTCTGCAAAACTTTAGCCCAAGTGGCGTATCTTTGATTGACAGAATAACTTGCGGGTCATATACTGTTGTCGCCCTTGGTCCCAGACCCGCCCAGAGTCTGGAGGTTTGTTGTGAGCCGGAGCCTCAATAAGGTCATGCTAATCGGGAACTTGGGTGCCGATCCCGAGGTGCGGAGTACCAACAACGGCTCCCGTGTCGCGACGCTCTCGTTGGCGACCAGTCGGCAGTGGACGGGGCAGGGTGGAGAGAAGCAGGAGAAGACCGAGTGGCATCGGGTGGTCTGCTGGAACAACAAGGGCGCCCAGCTGGCGGATCTGGCCGAGAAATACATGAAGAAGGGCGATCGGATCTACGTCGAAGGGCGCGTCGAATACCGAACCTGGGAAGATCGCGAGAAGCAGACGCGGTACACCACCGAGATCATCGCGCGGGAAGTGCTCCTCTTGTCGGCTCGGGGTGGTGGCGAAGGGTCAGGCGATTTCGTGCGGGCCAAAGCGGCCGCCAAAGTAGCCCCCGAGGCGGGTGGGGGGGGCGGGGGGGGCAAGGCGGAGTCGCTCGACGCGTTCCCGGAGGCCCTGGATGAGGAGGACGACGATCTGCCGTTCTAAACGAGCAGCCCTGCTCGCCCTTGTAGCAGGGCTGCTCGCGGGGCTGGTGCCCACACTCGCGGCGCAGGACACGACGCAGGCTCGGCCGGACACCGCGCGGCCAGCCCAAGATACTTCGCGAGCGGCGCCAGCCCTGCAGGGCCAACTCCCCGCGACCCACGTCGTATCGGCGGGCGAAACGCTGTG
>QHUC01000043.1 GCA_003221045.1 Gemmatimonadota bacterium
CCCGTACCGCGGCATGATCGTCGCGTACGAGCACCACATGAAGACCGATCTGACGGGATACCCGAAGTCGCTCCGCGGGCGTGACCTCTCCATTTACTCGAAGATCGTCGCCGTGGCCGACGGATTCGACGCCGCCACCAGCCGGCGCGTCTATCAGACCGTCCCGATTCAGCCGGACCAGGTGCTCAAGGAAATGTGGGAGAATCCGCGTCGCGGCTACGACCAAACCGTCGTGAAGGCGTTCATCAACCTGATCGGCATCTATCCCGTGGGGACGTGCATCATCCTCGACACCTATGAAGTGGCGCTCGTCCACAGCGCCAACCCGGACGTCACACACGTGCATCGCCCGGTGGTTCGCATCGTCACGACGCCCGAGGGCGGCGTCCAGCACCCGGGCTTCCTGGCGGACCTCGCGCAGAAGGATGCCGACGGCCATTTCCCCCGGTCCATCGTCAAGGTCACCGACCCGGCCAAGTACGGAATCAACGTCAGCGACTACTTTGTCTGAGCATCCGATCGCCGCGCGCTGGCGGGCCCTGCGCGGAGGGGAGGGCACCGGCACGCGGCGCGCCGCCCTGATTCCATACCTCACCGCCGGGTTTCCCACGCCGGACATTTCGCTCGAGGCGCTGCGCGTAGTCGCGGGTGCCGGAGCCGACTTCATCGAAGTCGGCGTGCCGTTCTCGGACCCCCTCGCCGACGGCCCCACCATTCAGCGCTCCACGCAAGCCGCGCTCGACCACGGTATGACGGTCGCGCGGGTGCTCGAGCAGATTCACCGCGCGGGGCTCTCGATCCCGGTCATCGTCATGACGTATCTCAACCCCGTCCTCGCGTTCGGACTCGAGCGCTTTCTCCGCGAGGCGGCGGCGGCCGGGGTGACCGGGCTGCTGCTCACCGACTTCCCGGCCGGCGCGGACCCGGCCCTCGAGGGCACGGTCGGCGCGAGCGCCCTCGCGTTGATCCGGCTCATCGCGCCGACCACGACCGCCGACCGCCTGGCGCGGGCGGTCCGGGGCGCGAGCGGGTTCCTGTACCTCATCTCCCGGCTCGGCGTGACCGGGGCTCGCGACCGCGTCCCGGCCGACCTGAGCGAGCATGTGGCGCGCGTGCGGGCCACATGCTCGCTGGACCTGTCCGCCGCCGTGCGCGCGGCATGACCGCCAACCGCCTCGTCACGATCTACAGCCAAGCCCTCGCGATCGGGGGGCCACTGGTGCTGGCCGCCGCGCTCATCGCCGACCCGCGGTGGACCGGCCAGCTCTTCGACATGGCCGGAATGCTCGTGGCCGCCGCGCTCCTCCGCGCGGCGCAAGTGCCGTTGAGCAAGTACTCCTACCTCACCCAGACCGGATTGGTGGCCCTCGCCGGGAGCCTGCTGGTGGGCGTCCCGGCGACCGCCGTGGCCGTGGCCGGCGGCGTGCTCGCCGCCGACTGGCTCTGGCACAAGAAGATGTTTCGTGCGGCGCTCGTGAACCTCGGGCGCGAGGTGATCACGCTCGTCGGCGCGTACGGTGTATACGCCGCCGCCCTCCGCCTGTCGGACGTGGCGGCGCCGGGCCTGCGAGTGGACCTGGTACCCGCGCTGTTTTTCTACTGTCTCGCGTACTTCGTCATCGGCCGGCTGCTGTTCTACTTCGCGCTGATCATCCGCGGCAAGCTCGAGCAGGACGAACGCCTCCTGATTCTGCGGTACGAGTGCATCGGATACGGCGCCACCGTCATCGCCGTCGGGCTCGTGGTCGGGACGGTGACCTACTGGCCACCGCTCGCGTGGTTGTTCGTCGCGGCCGTGCTCGGGGCGCTGGGGATCTTTTTCAAGTCGATGCTCGAAGAGGCGATCGCCGCCGAGGAGCTGAACAAGATCCACGCCATGGAAGCGGTCATCACGAGCAACATCAGCATGGCGGATTCGTTCGCCCGCATCGAGCGTCTCGCCCACAGGATCGTGGATTTGGGCGGCGGCCCTGCGCGAGACCGTGGCGCTGACCGGCGAGTCCGTGGTGATCGACGACGTCACCCGCGACAAACGCATCGCCGACGCTCCGCTGGTGGTCCAGAGTCTCGTCATGGTGCCGCTCAAGTTCGGAGATCAGGTCATCGGGACCTTGGAGCTCGAGCACCACAAGCGAAAGGTCTATCGCGGGAAGGACGTGCTGACCATCAATACGTTCGCCAACCAGCTCGCCACAGCGATCCACATCACCGAGCTGCGGCGCCCGCTGGTCGAGACCGTCGAAACGCTCACGCAGCAGCTCGGCACGCTGGTGCGCGCCGCGGAATCCTTGCGGGAGGCCGCGGGGGCCGTCGCCCACTCGACCGGTACGATCCGGCAGGGCGTGCTCGCGGAGGAGGGGGAAGTGTCGGGAGGGCTCGAGGCCACCGAGAGCCTGGCCGAGGTGTCCCGCCGCGTCTCCGAGGACGGCACGGAGGCGGCACAGGCGTCGAGTACGGCCAGCGAGGTGGCGAGCCAAAACCGGCACCAGATTCAGGACGCCATCGGCCGGCTCGTGGCGCTCAAGACGTTCGTCGGCGAAGCGTCCGCCAAGGTCCAGCAGCTGGGTCAGGTCAGCCGGCGCATCACCGGATTCATCGCCTCGATCCGCGAGCTCGCGGACATGACGAACCTGCTGGCGCTCAACGCCGCAATCGAAGCCGCCCGCGCCGGGAAGCACGGCAAGGGATTCGCGGTGGTCGCGGAGGAGGTCCGGCGGCTGGCGGAGCAGAGCGCGAGCGCCGCGCTCGAGGCGGGCGAGCTCGTGCAGGACATTCACCGCCAGGTCGGTGAGGTGGTCGAGCAGATGCGGCGCGGCCAGGTGAACGTCGGGGGTGTGGAGGAATTGTCGTCGGCGGCCCTGCAGGCGCTGGACGCGATCGTGGCGGCGACCGCCGAGGCCACGTCCCACGCGCAACGCATCGCGGCGGCCGCCGGCGAGCAGGACAAGGCGTTCGGGCGGCTGCGCGAGCGGATCCACGCGGTCGCCAAGATCGCGGGAAAGAACCGCGCCGAGGCCGACGACGTGGCGACGCGCGCGGACGAGGCAGCTCGAGGTCTCACGGAGTTGGAGCGCGCCACGCGCGAGCTCGAGGACGTCGCCGCCATGCTGCGGCAATTGACGCGGGGCTTTGCCAGCGTCGCTTAGCCGGCTTACCATTCTCCCGTGGCCAAGCAGGAACGGGTGTACGTGGCGTTGGGGTCCAACATGGGTGATCGCGCGGCGCATCTCGCGTACGCACGCGACCGGCTCGCCAGCCTGCCTGACAGTCGGGTCCTCAGGCACTCCCGCATCGAGGAAACGGCCCCCCTCGGCCCCGTGCCCCAGGGACCCTACTTGAACCAGATGGTCATCCTCGAGACCCGCCTCGAGCCCCAGGTCTTGCTCGATCACTTGCATGCCATCGAGGCGGAGCGGGGCCGGGAGCGCCGCGTCCGGTGGGGCCCGCGCACCCTCGACCTGGACATCGTCCGCTATGGTGACCGGGTCGTGCGGCAACCGGAGCTGACGATCCCGCATCCCGCTCTCCCGGACCGGGACTTCTGGCTCCGGGAGCTGGCGGAGCTGGACGCCCCTCCCCACGCGGAGACGGCCCGTGGCTGACGAACGAAAACCGGTCACCGTCGTCGAGCTCGTGGCCATGAAGCAGCGTGGCGAGCGCATCGTGGTCCTCACCTGTTACGACGCCCTGTTCGCCCGGCTGCTCGACGCCGCGGGCGTGGACATTCTGCTCGTGGGCGATTCAGTGAATCAGGTGCTCGCCGGAGCCGATACGACGCTCTCCGCCACGCTCGACCAGATGATCTATCACACCAAGATCGTTCGCCGCGGCGCCGCCCGCCCCATGGTGGTGTGCGATATGCCGTTCCTCAGCTACCAAGTGTCGCGCGAAGAGGCGATCCGGAACGCGGGGCGGGTGATGCAGGAGACCGGGTGTCACGCGGTGAAGCTCGAAGGCGGAGCGCCCGTAGCGGAAACGACGCGCGCCCTGGTGAACATCGGCATCCCCGTCATGGGGCACCTCGGCCTCACCCCCCAATCGGTGCATGCGCTCGGCGGGTATCGCGTGCAGGGCCGGGACGAGCGCTCGGCGGAGCGGCTCAGGGCGGACGCGACCGCGCTCGAGGAGGCAGGGGCGTTCGCGATCGTCCTCGAGCTCGTGCCGGCGCCGCTCGCGTCCCAGATCACCAAGTCGCTCACGATTCCCACCATCGGGATCGGCGCGGGGCCGGCGTGCGACGGCCAGGTGCTGGTGCTCCCGGACATGCTGGGCCTGAACGAGCCGTTCACCCCTAAGTTTCTGAAGCGGTACGCCGCGCTCGCGGAGGACGTCCGCGAAGCGGTCACTCTCTACGCGGCCGAGGTGCGCGAGGGCCGCTATCCCGGGCCGGAACACTCATTCCCGAAATGACCAATGGCTGACATGTCGCGGCGCGACGTCGTCGCCCTGCTCGCCGCAGCGGCCGTAGCACCGCTCACCGTGCGGCGGCGGGGGGGGCCACCACCTCTCGGCTTTCGCGTCCGCACGATCACCGCCGGAACGACGCTGCACACCCCGGATGACCGCTCCGGGGTGGAGGCGGCGATCGCATTCCTCAAGCGCGCGAAGCAAGTGATCGCGGACGCTGGCTACGAAGTGCAGACCATCCGTATCGCGACCCAGCCCTTCCTGGAGGAGGCGGGACCCCGCGTGCGTGCGGACGCGCTCGGTGCCATTCAGGCGCTGGACCGCGCGGTGGTCGCCGAGAACGTGCTCTTGAGCATCGGGCCCGTTCTCGCGCCGGACGGCGATGATCCCGGTTTCGGCGCATGGGCCGCGGAGCTCGCCCGTACCACGCACAACATCAGTTTCACGGTGCGAGTCGCTTCACCCGAGCGCAGCGCATCACCCCGCGGAGTGACGGCCGCAGGCGAAGCGATGGCGGCCATCGCGCGCGCCACCCAGGGCGGCCTCGGCAATTTCCGGTTCGCGGCAGCCGCTAACGTGCCGGCGGGAACACCCTTCTTTCCCGTGGCGTACCACCGCGGGTCGGATGCGGTCGCCATCGGTCTCGAATCCCCTCCGTTACTCTCGGCCGCGTTCACCGGTACGAACACCCTCGCGGAGGCCAAACAGCGTCTCTCGGCGACACTCGAGTCCCGGCTCGGTCCCCTGGAGCGACTGGTGCGCGACCTCGCGCGCCGGGACGAGCGCAGCTACGGGGGCATCGACGTTTCGCCCGCACCGGGCAAGGACGCGAGCATCGGGGCGGCGATCGAGGTGCTCACGGGAGTGCCGTTCGGCAGCGCGTCGACGCTCGCCGGGTGCGCGGCGATCACCGACGTCCTCAAGAGCGTCCGGGTCAAGACCTGCGGCTATTCCGGTCTCATGCTGCCCGTCCTCGAAGATCCGGTGCTCGCGCAGCGCGCGTCGGAGGGACGGTTCACCGTGCGCGACCTGCTCCTCTATTCGAGCGTCTGTGGCACGGGACTCGAC
>QHUC01000044.1 GCA_003221045.1 Gemmatimonadota bacterium
CGTCCTGACACCGTCACCCCGGGGACATTGCGTGGCTCAACCGCGTCCGCTGGAGCGCGCCAAGCTGTTCTTCTTCCGCCACTTCGAGCGGATCTTCGTGCTGTTATTGGTGCTCGCCATGGTCGCGATCCACGACCTCGTCGACCAGAAGTTCGCGTTCCTGCGCTTCTATTATCTGCCGATGATTCTGGCCGGCTTCTACGGCGGCCGACGGTTCGCGGTGATGGCGGGGGTGTTCGTCGTCGCCCTCGTCGTCTTCTATCAGTATGTGCAGGGACTCGACATGCTCCCGGGTTTTTACGCGGACGCCCTGTTCGCGTTGATCCCGTGGGCGGGGGTCCTCATCCTCACCGGCTACGTGGTCGGCGGCCTGGCGGAGCAGCGGGAAGCGCGGCTCTCCGAAGTGAAAAACGCTTACCTCGCGACGCTCGAGCTCCTCACCTACCACATCGAGTCCACCGAGCGCCATCAGCAGGGGCATTCGAACCGGGTGGCGGACGTCGCGGCCGCCATTGGCCGGGAGCTGAAGCTCCCCGAAGAAGCGATCGAGAATCTTCGCGTCGCCGCGCTGCTGCACGAAGTCGGTACGCGCGATCAGCGCTTACTGCGGCTGCTCTCTCGATCGGTGAGCGACTCCTCGGTGGGCGTGGCACGGGCGATGCGCGGCGCCGCCGAGATCATCGGAGAGTACGGGCACTACTACGAAATCGTGGGAGAGGATTGGGATATCGAAGCGCTGCCGCTGCCGATCACCGTGAAGATCCTGGCCGTGGCGGACGCCTTCGAGACTCTCCAGATGGCGACGCCGGTCCGCCCCGCGTTTCCGAAGTGGAGCGCGCTCGAGGAAGTCGAAAAGGGGGCTGGGAAAACGTTCGCCAAGGATGCGGTACGGGCGCTCAGGACGGTCTCGGCGCGCCCCGAACCCACCGCGGAGCAGCAGCCCGGGCTGAGGGTCGTCTAGTCGCCGGGTCCGGGAAGGGCGCGGGGCTCTCGACGACCGCTGGCTACCCCACCCGCTACCCCCACGCCGAACGCGACCGCCGTCATCACCGTCACGACCGGCAGCGCGGCGACGGGTAGGGCCACCGCCGTCGCGGCGAGGCCCGCCACGAGCGGGGCCGCCGGTTTCTGTACCGCATCGACGTAGCGCAGCCGGCGACGCACGAAGCTCCGGGCGCCCACGAACCCGCCGCCCAACGCCACCACTCCGATCAGCAAGCCGAGCATTCTCATCTCCTTGTCGCGGGCCCTACGCGCTCGCGCGCGGGAGAGTTTCCGCCACCCGGGAAATGTGTTCGAGTTGTGTGTGAAATCCAGGGGGCGGCAGCGAGAGCCCGGGAGGCGGGATAGCTTTTCGGGACGACCTGCAACCGTTTTCTCGTCTCCGGAATCTGAGGAGGAGATGATGCCGCGAATCGCCGCCGTGCTGATCGCGCTCGGACTCCTGTCCGTCGGCCCGACCATCCGGCTGTCCGCTCAAAGCCTCCGCGTGCCCTACGAGACCTTCACGCTCCCGAACGGGCTTCAGGTCATTCTCCACGAAGACCACTCGGTGCCGGTCGGCGCGGACAACAATGGCTCGACCACCGAGGATCGGACCAATTACTACGAGGACGGGCCCGCCAACGCGCTCGCCTTGATGCTGTACCTGGATTCGGACCGCATGGGGTTCCTGCTTCCCGAGATCACGCCGGAGAAGGTCGAGTTACAACGGGGCGTGGTGGAAAACGAGCGACGCCAAAGCTACGAGAACCGGCCGTACGGGCTCGCGGACGAGAACATCCTCAAGCGGCTGTACCCGTCGAATCACCCGTACAACTGGCCGGTGATCGGCTCGATGACGGATCTCGAGGCGGCGACGATCGAAGACGTGCGGCGGTTCTTCCAAACGTATTACACGCCCAACAACGCGACCGTAGCGATCGCCGGCGACATCGCGCCGCGGGAGGCGCGACGGCTCGCAGAGCGCTATTTCGGTGACATCCCGCGCGGGCCCGCCGTGACCCGTACCCCGCCCCCGGCGGTTCGACTCGACGCCGACGTGTACGCTACCCTCGAGGACCGGGTGCAGCTCCCTCGGGTCTATCACGCCTGGCACACGGTGAAGGCGTTCGCGGACGACGACGCCACGCTCGACGTCGTGGCCAACGTGCTCGCGGGCGGCCGGTCGTCTCGGCTGTACCGCCGGCTCGTCTACGACCTGCAGATCGCCACTGATGTCGTCGCGTTCCAGGACGGTGGCCGGATCGACGGAAAGTTCGAGCTCTCGGCCACGGCGCGGCCCGGGCACGATCTCGCCGAGCTGCATCGGGTCATCGCCGAAGAAGTGAAGAAGCTTGCCGACGAGGGACCGACGCCGCGTGAGGTGGAGCGGGCACAGAACGGTTTCGAGGCGCAGTTCCTGTCGCGCCTCGAGCGGGTGGGTGGATTTGGCGGGAAGGCCGACCAGCTGAATCTCTACAACTATTTCGTCGGGACGCCGGACTACTTCCAGAAGGACTTGGATCGCTATCGCCGGGTGACTCGGGCGGCGGTGCAACGGGCGGTGCGGACCTATCTCGTTGCACCCCACCGCGTCGTGCTGAGTGTGGTGCCGCAGGGGAAGCCCGAGCTCGCGGTGAAGGCAGGGGCGACGCCATGAAGACCGTCGGACGGTTAGGCGGTTGGCCGGTGAGGTGTGCTGCCGCGGCCTTCCTGACCGCCTATGCGTGTAACCGCCTGGCGGCTCAAGTGGACCGCACCAAGCCGCCCACGCTCCCGCCGCCGCCGGCCCTCAAGCTTCCCGTCATCCAGACGGCGACGCTCGAGAACGGCCTGACGCTCGCCGTGGTCGAGATGCACAAGGTCCCGGTCGTGGATGTCCAGGTCATGGTCGACGCCGGCGCCGCCCGCGATCTGGCGGACGCGCCGGGGCTCGCGACGTTCACGGCGGCGATGCTGCAGCAAGGCGCGGGGACGCGCGGTGCACTCGAGGTGGCGGACGAGGCGGCGTTCCTCGGGGCGGAGCTCAACACGACCGCCTCATTCGACGGGGCCGTGGCCTCGGTGCACGTGCCGAAGCGGCGGCTCGACGGTGCGCTGGACCTGCTGGCGGACGTGGTGCTCCGCCCTGCGTTCTCAGACTCGGAGGTCGCCCGGCAACGCGAGTTGCGCGGCGCGCAGCTGGTCCAGCAGCGCGACGAGCCGGTCGCGGTGGCGAACATCGCGTTCCCGGCGATCGTCTTCGGGGCGGCCCATCCCTACGGGCATCCGTTGAACGGCACGGATGCCGCGACGGCCGCGCTCGCCCGCCAGCGCGTCGTCGATTTTTACCGCACCTATTACCGCCCGGCCGGGGCGCGCATCCTGATCGTGGGGGACGTCAACCTCGCGGAGGCACGCCGGCTCGTGGCGGCGCGGTTCGGCGGGTGGGAACGGGGTGATGTGCCCGTCTTCCCCGCGGCCGCAGCTCCCGCGCCCGCGGCCCGCGCCGTGTACCTGATCGACAAGCCCGGTGCCGCGCAGTCCGTGATCCGCATCGGCCACGTCGGCCCACCGCGCACCACCCCCGACTGGTATGCCCTGGACGTCCTGAACACCATCCTCGGCGGCGCGTTTACGTCGCGGCTGAACCAGAATCTGCGCGAGACCCACGGGTACACCTACGGCGCGTTTTCGCAGTTCGCCGCCCGTCGCCTGTCGGGCGCGTTCGTCGCGCTCGCGTCCGTGGTGACCGCGAAGACCGACAGCTCGCTCATCGAGTTCCTCAAGGAGCTCCGTCGCATTCGCGACGAGCCGGTACCGGCGGCGGAGTTGGCGAAGGCGAAGGCGTACGTGACGCTCGGTCTGCCCGGCGAGTTCGAGACGACGAGCGGTGCGGCGGCCCGGTTCCGGGAGCTGCTGGCTTTTGGACTGCCGCTCGACTACTACGACCATTACATCGAGCGGATCAACGCCGTCACGGCCGACGACGTGCAGCGGGTCGCTCGGCGGTACATCGATCCCGACCACTTCGACATCGTGGTGGTCGGCGACAGGAGTCAGATCGAGACGGGCATCAAGGCCCTCAACGAAGGGCCGATCATGTATCGCGACGTGTGGGGCCAGGAGATCAAGTAGCTCACCACCGGATCGCGGCGCTCGCCCACGTGAAGCCGGACCCGAACGCCGTGAAGATCAGCACGTCACCACGGGCCAGCCGGCCCGCGCATACCGCCTCGTGCAGCGCGATCGGGATCGACGCCGCCGTCGTGTTGCCGTACTTCTGGATGTTGACGTAGACCTGATCGTCGCGCAGACCGGTCACCTTCTGCACCATCTCGATGATCCGCAGGTTGGCCTGGTGGGGAACCAGGAGGGTGATGTCGGCGGGCGTGAGGCCGTTCGCCCTGAGCGCGACCGCTACGGACTGCGGCATCAGGATGGACGCGAACTTGAAGACCTCCTTGCCTTCCATCACTGCCCGATGCTTTCCCTCGTGGAGCAGTTGCTCGCTCACGTAAGGGTCGTGCGCCAGCCCGGGCGCGTCGACCCACAGCTTCTCGGCGTGGCGGCCGTCCGCAAAGAGGTGCGTCGAGAGGACGCCGCGACGTGGATCGTCGGTCGGGCCGAGGATCGCCGCGCCCGCGCCGTCGCCGAACAAGACGGCCGTGTCGCGCCCTCGCTTGGTCTTGTCGAGCCCGCGAGAGTGCACTTCGGCTCCGACGAGCAGCACGCGCTGGTACTGGCCGGTGCGGATCCAGGCGTCGGCCACGGAGAGGCCGTAGATGAACCCCGAACACTGGTTGCGCACGTCGATCGCGGGGATGTCGGTGAGCCCGAGCTCGCGTTCGAGAAACACGCCGTTGCCCGGCTCGAAGTGGTCGGGGGTGCAGGTACAGTAGACGATGCAGTCCAGATCGGACGGCTCCATCCTGGCGTTGGCGAGCGCACGGCAGGACGCCTCGCGTGCCAGCGTCACCCCGGTCTCGCCGTCGGACACCCAGTGTCGGGTCTTGATCCCGGAGCGCTGCGTGATCCAGTCATCGGACGTGTCCATGAGCTGGGCGAGGTCGTCGTTGGTGACGACACGCTCGGGAACGTGGAAGCCGGTGGCGATGAACTCGGTGCGTGGCATCGGCCTTCCTTGCGGGAACGGAGGGGTCCTGCACCTCACGTACGAGGAAGCCACGGCACTGAACGAGCTGTGCTCCTGGAACGTGCACACGGACGCGGCCGGCAGCGTCACACCCGAATCGCGCCTGTTCGACGACCTGGTCAAGGCGATCCTGACGCATCCGGACTACTAGAGAGGCGAACGAATGAACGGCGACGGAACGATGGACGAAGAGGCGTTATGACGAAACGGCCGCTGTTTGTGTTGGGATGTCTGACCCTCGGCACGTCCCTCGTCCCGCCTGTCGGATTCGCTCAGAAGCGTGCCATCACCGTCGAGACCTATCTGGCGCTGCCCGTAGTGGGCGATCCGCAGCTCTCGCCCGACGGGAAGTGGGTGGCATACACCGTCACGGAGTTTTCCCTGAAGGCGAACCGCGGCACCACGCGCATCTGGCTCGCTGACGCGACCGACGAGGCGCATGGCCGGCAGCTGACCACGGGCCCCGGATCGGACCGCCAACCGCGCTGGTCACCGGATGGCCGGACGCTGTCATTCGTGTCGACGCGGGAGAGCGGCGCCCAGCTGTGGGTGCTGCCGCTGGCGGGCGGCGAAGCTCGGCGGGTCACGAGTCTGCCGGACGGCGTGTCCGACCCGCTGTGGCTCCCGGACGGCTCGGGCCTCCTGGTCACGAGCGACATCAAATGGCCCGCGGAGCAAGAGCTCGACCAGCGGAACGGCGAGTTTCCGACGGACGCCCGTCTCTGGACGAATCTGATGTGGCGCCACTGGGACGACTGGCGTGCGGGCAAGCGGCAGCACGTGTTCACCGTCGCGCTCTCGGACGGCGCCACCAAGGATATCACGCCGCTCGACCGCGACGTGCCGACCATCGCGACCAGCGGGGACGGGGACGTGAGCGTCGCGCCCGATGGCAAGGAGATCGCCGTCGCGATGCACGGCGACTCCACCGT
>QHUC01000045.1 GCA_003221045.1 Gemmatimonadota bacterium
GATGTCCACACGGTCGGCCATCAGCGCCACCTCGACCGCCAGCCGTTGCTCGTCCACCTGGGCGCCGGCCGTGAGCTCCGCGACGGCCTTTTTCAGACGCGTGAGCTCCGCAACGAGCCGTTCGGGGGCCCGCCGCTCGATCGTCTGCGCGGCCGTCTCCAGGGCAGTCAGCCGCCGCTCGAGCTCGCCCGCGAGGACCGCGCCCTCGCGCGATCGCATCGCGAGGAGCGCCTGCGCCGCCCGGTCGACGATCGGCGCCACTTCGGTCCACTGCGCCGTCGCGGCCCCTCCCCCGTCACGCTGCACCGTGAGCACGTCGGACTGGCGGGCTACGAATGCCAGATCAACGTCGCCCTTGAGCTTGAGCCGCTTCTTCAGTTCCTTCGCGGCCGCCAGCACCTGGCGCGCCCGCTCCAGATCCACGGCCACCGTCCCCTGGACCTGCGGCCCTTCCAACCAGCGCGCCGATACGGTCACGTGACCCCGTTCGAGCACCTGACGCAGGCGCTCACGCATCGGCCCCTCGATCCCGGCCAGCTCGAACGGGAGCTTGAGCTGCTGGTTGTAGTAGCGGTGGTTCACGGTACGGATCTCGATCGAGAGCCGCCCGCCGAGGACGTCCCCCTCGGCTGAACCAAAACCCGTCATGCTCCGGGGCACAGACTTTAAACGTAGCCGGGCGAAGCACTTAGGTCAATCGGCCGGAGCTCAGTTCGTGAACAGCCAGCGGACGCCGTAATACTGGAAGCGGCGCGGGTAATCGAGGCCGGGCACGTAGCTGCCGCGAAACAGCGAGGCGTTTCGCTGGACCCAGTAAATCGTCACACCGGCGATGCGGATCTCGAGGTTGATCTCACCGAAGCTCGCTCCCGGCAGCGTTCGGAGCATGCCTGACGAATCGAACCCGGCGGTGCCGGTGCTCCACGACTCCATGGCCAACTCACCTCTCAAGGCAAAGATGCCGCTCCGATACACACGCCAGAACTTCGAGTAGAAGGTGAGCGAGGTGCGCGCATGATAGGGCGGCTCGAAGTTGTTTCCGCCCCGCACCAGCGGGTCGAAGTACCACCCGGACAGCGTTAGGCCCGGCAGGAGGCGCAGGGCCGCGTGCGTGGTGAAAGAGCGGGTCCGTTGCGTCGAGCCGAGCGAGTCGACGGTCCGGAGCCCCGCCGGGCGGCCGATCGTCGCGAATGGGTCGCGGTTCGCCCCGCCTACCTCGAGCGTGATCCAACTTCTGTCCCAGCGCACCGCGCCCGACAGGTCCAACGTGCGCTGGGGGGCGTCGGCGGAGTCGGCTGGCGCTTGCAGGTCCCGGGCCCACGCCGCGTCGCCGTGAAGAGAGAAGCCCGCCGGGAGCGCGAGGCCGCCCGCGATGTGGGCGCGCTTGCCGGTTCGATCCAGGCTGTAGCGCGCGTAACGGGCGTCGCCCGACACGGTGAGCCACGGCAGTGGACTCCAGGCGCCGGTAGCCTCGGCCTGCCACGGCCGGAGATGGTCCTGCGAGCGAAGCGCGAGGCCGAGGTGGGCGCGAGCCCAGTCGCTCTGCACCTCGAGCGCCCCTTGGGAGCGTGAGCCATCCGCCACGGCGGTGTCCTTGCTCGTCGTGGTCGTGGCGAACGTCGCTTGCGCGCGAAGCCCCAGGCCGTCGGTCCGGGTGGCGGCGAAGACGCGATAGATGGCGTCGCGTCGCGCCACGTGAAAGTCGTCGGTGAGCGCCCCGCTCCCGCCGGTCTGCGCGTCACGGTGCCAGCTCGAGCTGAGGATCTGGTAGGACGCGCCGAGCCGGGGGCTCGGCAGGTACTCGAACTTGAGCCACAGGTCGACGGAGTTGAACGCGCTGCTCGAGGTGCCGTCGATACCAGCGGTGTTGTTGTAGTCGGCGACGAGCGACAACCCCACGCCGGAGCGCCAGCGGCGCAGAAAGGCGCCACGATAGTTGGCGGTGCTCACCTCTCCGGTGGCGATCCCGACGAGCGACGCGGTTTCGGTCGAGCGCTGGCGCAGCGTGACGAGATACACGCGCAGCGTCGCCGGCAACACGATCACGTCGACGCGCTCGAGCGGCGCGAGCGAGATGCGCGCCGGGTCGAGGAAGACTGAGTCGCGTCCCAGGGGCAGATACGGGACGCCGTCCCAGTAGATCTCGAGGCCGGCCGCGCCCCGGCCCCCGTACAGCACCGGCTCCGCGGTGCCGTAGATCCCACCGCGGGCGACGTAGACGCCGGGGATCCGGGCGAGGAGATCCGAGAGCGTCTGCACGCTCGAGAAGGCGAACGAGTCGGCCGTGAACGTGTAACGGCTGCCCCTGGGCAGCGGGCCGGCGGGGGTGGGCTCAGGGAAGATCGGGAGATACTTGGGCGTCGTATCGCGGACGGTGGTGTCGCGGCGGGCCGTCGAGTCGCGATGCGTGGTGTCGGAACGAGCCGTGCTGTCGACCTGAGTGGCGGCTCCGGCCGCGGTGAGAGCCAGCGCGGCCGCGCAGACGAGACCGCGGGTCACGCCCCCGCGCGCTTGAGGACGAGCTCCGAAAACAATCGCACCCCGACGCCGGTCGGGCCCTTCACCTGGTGCGGCCCCTCGGTGTCCGTGTACGCCGTGCCGGCGATGTCGAGATGCACCCAGGGGTAGCCCTCCACGAACTCGCGCAGGAACCAGCCCCCGGTGATCGACCCGGCGCCGCGCCCGCCCGAATTCTTGACGTCGGCCGTGTCCGACTTGAGCATGTCGCGATAGTCGTCCCACAACGGGAGCGGCCAGAGGCGCTCGCCCGCGCGCTCCCCGGCTTCCCGCACTTCGGCGAGCAGCGCGTCGTCGGTCCCCATCGCGCCGATCGCGTGCTGCCCCAGGGCCACGACCACCGCGCCGGTGAGGGTCGCGATGTCGATCACGGCGGCGGGCGTGTAGCGGCGGAGGTACGATAGCGCGTCGCTCAGGATCAGCCGGCCCTCGGCGTCGGTATTGATGATCTCGATCGTCTTACCGAAGTGGCTCTTGACTACGTCTCCCGGCTTCACGGCCGCGCCGGACGGGAGATTCTCGGTCGCCGGGATGATACCCACGACGTTGGCCTTCGGCTTCAGGCGTCCCAACACCTCGAACGTCCCGAGCACCGCGGCGGCCCCGGACATGTCGAACTTCATGTCCTCCATGCTCTGCGCCGGCTTGATCGAGATCCCGCCCGAATCGAAGGTGACGCCCTTTCCGACGAGCACCACCGGTGCCGCGTCGCCCGCCCCGCCCCCCGCGCCCCCGCCGCCCCCCCGGTATTCGAGCACGATGAAGCGGGGCTCCTGCGTGCTGCCCTGCGCCACCGCGAGCAGCGCGCCCATCCCCTCGCGCTGCATTTGCGCCCGGTCGAGGACGGTCAGGGCGAAGCCGTACTGGTCGGCGAGCTGCTTGGCGCGATCGGCGAGATAGGCCGGGGTGCACACGTTTCCCGGCAGCATCTGGAGGTAGCGTGTGAGGCGCTGCCCGGCGGCGATTGCGTCGCCGACGCGCCGGCCGCTCGCCACTTCCTTGGCATCCTTCGCGTCGGACACGACGGCGACGCTCTCGACTTCGGGCTTCACCTCATCGGGCGGCAGGGCTGCCTTCATCTCGGTGAAGGTCCACGCTCCCTGCGAAGCACCCTCGACCACGACCTGCCCGAGATCCCGAGCGGAGACGCCGTTTCGCGCCTCGGCCGCGACGGCGAACGCGAGCGCGCTTCCCTTTGAAGTCTCCGCTCTTGATCGCCCGCGCTACCACGCCGCCCGCCGCGCGGTCGAGCTCGGCGAGCGAAGCGGGGAGCGCGCTCCCTTGCGCGACCGCGATGGCGAGGAGGGGTGTCTCGACCTGGGCGAGCGGGAGAGTGACGTCGGAGCTCTTGATCTCAGACATGCTCGATTATGCACTCGGCGAATGCGGAGGTCGAGACCTCCGTGGCCGCGGGCATGAGCCGCGCCAAATCGTACGTCAGGCGCCGTGAGCGAATCGCGCCTTCCAGCCCGCGAACGATGGCGGCCGCCACGTCGTTCCAGCCGAGCTCCTCGAACATCATCGCCCCCGACAGGATCACGCTGCCGGGATTCACCTTGTCCTGACCGGCGTACTTGGGCGCGGTGCCGTGGGTCGCCTCGAACACCGCGAACCCGTCGCCCACGTTGCCCCCCGGCGCCAGACCCAGGCCGCCGACCTGCGCCGCGGCCGCATCGGAGAGGAGGTCGCCGTTCAGGTTCGGCGCGGCGATCACCGAGTACTCATCGGGCCTGAGCACGAGCTGGGCGAACATCGCATCGGTGATGCGATCCTTCATCACGACCCTTCCCGCGTCCCTCTTCCCCGCCTCGGCCTCGGGGATCGTCCGGTCCCCGAATCGCTCACGGGCGATTTCGTACCCCCACTCCCGGAACCCACCCTCCGTGAACTTCATGATGTTGCCCTTGTGCACGAGCGTCACGGACCGGCGCCCGGAACGCAGCGCATACTCGATCGCTTTCGCCACCAGGCGCTGGGAGCCGAAGCGGGACATCGGCTTGATCCCGAGCGCGCTACCGGGACGGATGTTCGCCCCGAACCGCTCCGTGAGGAAGGTGATGAGCGCGTCGGCTTCGGGGCTGCCGGCCTTGTATTCGATGCCCGAGTACACGTCCTCGATGTTTTCGCGGAAGATCACCACGTTCAGCTTCTGTGGTTCCCGCATGGGGCTCGGCACGCCCTCGAAGTAGCGGACCGGCCGGATGCAGGCGTACAGATCGAGCAGCTGGCGCAGGGCCACGTTCAGGGAGCGGATACCGCCCCCGACCGGCGTGGTGAGCGGGCCTTTGATCGCCACGCGGTGTGTCCGGATCGTGTCAAGCGTCGCGTCAGGCAGCCAGTTCCCGGTCTGCTTGAAGGCTTTCTCCCCGGCCAGGATCTCGAGCCAGTGGATTTGACGCTTTCCGCCCGAAACGCGCGCGACTGAAGCGTCAAACACGCGGCGCGCCGCGCGCCAGATGTCGGGGCCGGTGCCGTCGCCCTCGATGAAAGGAATGATTGGGCGGTCGGGGACCATCCACCGGCCGTTTTCGTATCGAATGCGCTCCGCCATCTGGCGAAACTCCCGCGGGAATACGCCGGACTGCCCGGCGGTCATGGAGGGTGCAGTCTACACGGACCGACTGGGGTTGCGCCAGCCGAAATGACGACCGTACACTTACAGTCGATGCGAAGCGCTCCGAGGCTCGTGCTCTTCATGCTGGCCGCCGCTTGCTGGCTCGCGGCGGGTCCGGGAGGCGAGACCACCCGGGCGCTGCTCGCGTGCTCGCACGAGGCGATGCACCACACGGGCCGTGGGCACCACTCGACGCCCACGGACGGTCCCTGCTTCTGCGACCAGATGGCCGGCGGGCTCGACCTCGCCGTGTCCACGGCGGTGCCGACGCCACCGGTCGTGCCGCCGCTCCTGGCGATGCCGAGGCTGATCGTGATGGACCGCTCGCGTTTTGCCCTTCCCCCTTCCCCGGCCTTTTCCCCGATCTCTCCCCCTCCGAACGGCGTCGGCTGACCTGACTCGCTAGCCACCCACAATTCGGAGGCTTACATGCGCAGTGCGCTGTGGTGCGCCCTGCTCTGCAGCATCGCGACCGGTGCCGCGGCGCAGGAGAAAGAGGTCACGTTCGAGGAGCCGGCGCCGGTCACGGTGTCGGGCTTCGCGGTGGGCCTGACCGATTACGATCGTGTCACCCGCAGCAACACGTTCGCGGCCGGCAAGGTCGCCGTGAGCCTGTTCAAGCCGGTCGGGGATGCGTACCTGTTCGCGCAGCTCACGACGGCGCTCGAAGACGGCGCGTCGTCCACGGAGATCGACAATCTGCTCGTGAGCTGGACGCCACACATCGCGAACAAGTGGTCGCTCGGGTTCGGCCGCTTCGATGCCCCCATCGGCTTCGAGCACGACGACGAGCCCTTGAACCTCATCCCCACGAATTCGTTCAACTTCACCTACGCGCGGCCGGGGAAGCTCACAGGCGTGC
>QHUC01000046.1 GCA_003221045.1 Gemmatimonadota bacterium
ATAGGCGCCGGGGACACCCGCGGGCAGCTGTCGGAAAAAGCTGAGTCCCGTGTAGACGTACGTTCCCTTCCCCACGGCGGCAACGAGCAGTGCGCCCTGGAGGGGCGCCTCGCCCGGATCGTGCATCTCGAGCAGAGGCGTGTACGCAGGATCCCAGTCGTGGGCGAAGTACAGCCCGCGCTCCTGCACCCAGCCGCGCCAGTCGTCCACGCCGATCTCGTTCGGGACGCGAAAAACAGGACTCTTCGAGTCGAGGAGGGTGACGGCGGCTGTCTCATCGGTCACGCGGTCGTGCGGGCGCGCGATCGACAGGCGATAGGGCGCGAAGCCGCCGTTCACGAAGGGGTACTGCTGGTACTGTACGATCACGAGCCCGCCGGCCCGGACGTAGTCCAGCAGACGTCCGTTGGCCGCGACCAGCGCGGGGTCGGTTTCGTACGCTCGGCTGCCGATGACGATCGCGTCGAAGCGGGACAGGTCGCCGCGCGCGAGGGAGTCGGGACCGAGCAGCTCGATCGGTACCCCGACGGCCTGGAGGGCCTCAGGCACCCGGTCCGAGGCACCACGGACGTACCCGACGCGCGTGAGCGCCGGCAACGTCATGCGCGCGACGCGGATCTCCGCCGTCGATGGGTGGCTCACGCCCCGCGGCCGGATGTGCGGATAGTCGATGATCGCCAGCGCGCCCTCACTGCGCTCGCGGCTCGCGAGTGCCGCCGCCCGGAGCTGGTACACGCCGGGTTTCACGGCGGAAGGCAACGGAAGGGTAATGGTCAGGCTCTTCGCCTCGTCCTCGCGCTGGAACGAAAGGCTCTCGGGCGGGATCGCCGTCCACCCGGACGGGGGCGTGAGCACCACCTGCGCCGCCGCGGGACCACGCGTGCGGTTGGTCACCGTGACGGTGAAGTGTCGCGGCCCGGCGGCCGTACCGTCCACCGGCCAGACGACGAGATCGGGTGTGACGGCCACGTCGAAGGGCCGGGTGACGAAGATCGGCCGGCGCACCTCGCCAATACTCTGGTCGCGGTAGCGGTACACCACCTCACGCGTGAGGACGAGGGGCTCGCCGCCAATGGTGAGGCGCACCGTCAGTTGCAGCGGCCCCGGCTCGAACGGCAATCCGCGCCACTCGGCTGGCACACCGCTCCAGTCGTACAGGGCGCCGGCCAGTGGCCGGCGCAGGAAATACGGCTGCGAACGTGGGGCGTCCGGCGCCACCGTCACGGCAAAGTGACGACTGGCGAGCCCACCGGGAGCAACGGGGGACGCAGCCGCATCCAGGCGCTCGACCCTCCACCCCGGCGGCGCGCCCATCTCCACGCCTCCCAGGCTCACGGTGCTGTCGCCGGCGTTCCAGACGCTCGCTTCCACCTGAACCCGCTCGCCCGGCACGACGACGCCGTCATCCGCGAACCCGTCGACCGCGACGCCCGCCGCGGACATGAGCGCTTGCGTGAGGATGGCCTGCTGGCTCGAGTCCGTATCGCCAAGTTCGTGCAGGGCGCGCGCCAGGAGCGGCACGATCGCGGCCGGGCGCAACGGATTGAGCCGCACCCGTGCGGAGTCGATCAGGGCGGCGTAGCGCGCCTTGCCGGTGAACACCGTATCGATGCCCGAGAAGAACCCGTCTCCATCCGTAGGCCGCCGGCTCCGGTCCCGCCATTCGATGAAGGCGAGGCGGGCGATGCTTGATCCGGGCCGTTCGAGCTGGCCTTGGTCCTGCGAGCGGTGCTGGCTTCGGCCGGCCATGGCGATCTGGTGGTACGAGCGTCCGTCCACCGGGTCGAGCACTCCCGCGTCGAGCCGCAGCGTAGCGGCGGCCGTGTCGAAGTAGAGGGATCGGTACAGCTTCACCGGCCCCCAGCTCGAGTCGCGGAGCGTCTCGAACGCCTGGCGCGCCAGCACACCGGCCACCTGATGTTGACCGTGGCCGTCGGCAGGCGTGCCGGAGAAAACCGATACGATGATCTGGGGACGGAAGCGCCGAACCACGTCGAGCACGTCGCGCAGCAGTGAGTCGCGGGGCCAAAAGCGCAGCGCTTCGTCGATCGTCTTCGAGTAGCCGAAGTCGTAGGCGCGCGCGAAGAATTGGCGGGCACCGTCGATGCGGCGGGCCGCGAGCAGCTCCTCCGAGCGGATGATACCGAGCTCGGGCCCGAGCTCGGGGCCGATCAGATTCTGGCCGCCCTCCCCCCGGGTGAGCGAGAGGTACCCGACCTGCGCGCCCATCCCCCGCGCGAACAGGGCGACCAAGTCGGAGTACTCGTCGTCGGGGTGGGCGCCGATCATCAAGACGCGCTTCGCGGCGCCGAGCTGCGTCAAGGCGGCCGCCAACGCCGCGACGCCGCCGGTGCCGGGGGAGGCGTACTGTCCCGCAACCGGGCCGACGGCGCCAACCAAGAGAGCGAGGCTAGCCCCGAGCGCGCGCCGCACTATGGCGAAAGATAGGTGACACCGCCCTTCATAACGAATCGGACCCGCTCGAGTTCCGAGATGTCCTTCAACGGATCCCCCGACACGGCGACCAGGTCCGCCGCCATCCCGGGGGCGACGGCGCCGAGATCGGCCTGACCCAGCAGCTCCGCCGCGAGCGACGTCCCCGACTTGATCGCCTGCATCGGCGTCATGCCGTACTGCACGTAATACGCGAACTCCTGCGCCTCGTTGAGCTCGGTCCAGGGGAAGCCGCCCACGTCCGTTCCTAACACGATCCGGACGCCCTTCTTCACGGCCCGGGCGAACGCCTGGCGCTGGTGCTCGACCATCGGCCCCCAGGCCCCGCCGCGCGGACCGGCGACGTAGTGCGCCACGGTTACGGTCGGCACCCAGTAGACACCCTTTGCGACGAGAACGTCGATGAGCGAATCGGTCATGCCGTCGCCATGCTCGATGGTGTTCACGCCCGCCCGGAGCGCCGCGGCGATTCCGTCCGCGCCGATGGCGTGCGCGGCCACGCGGCGGCCCAGCCGGTGCGCCTCGTCCACGATGGCGCGCGCTTCTTCGTCGGTGAAATTGACCCAGCTGTGCAGCACCGAGTCGGTTCCGAAGTAATAGCGGCGATCGGCGTAAAACTTGATCCAATCGGCGCCGTGGGCCACCTGCTGGCGCACCGCGAGTCTGGCGCCCTCGACGCCGTCCACCGGCTGCACGCCGTGCGGCAGCTCGAGCTCCCAGTTGTCGGTCACGATGGGATACATCCCCGTGGGGGCCATCGCCCGCGTGGATGCGAAGATGTGCGGCCCGGGGATCACGCCGCGCTCCACGGCGCGCTTCACGTCCACGTCGGCGTACATCGCGCCCTCGGTCTCAAGGTCGCGGATCGCCGTGAAGCCGGTCATCTGCGACAGGTCCACGACCCGGGCCGCCGCGGCCTGCGACTGCACCTGGGCCAGGGGCCCGACGGCCTGGATGCGGTCCCCTTGAATCAGGATGCCCACGTTGCTGCGGGCGACATCGGCGCGGCCGTCGATCAGGCGGCCGGCTTTCACCAGGATCGGCCGGATCACCAGGTTGGGTGGGGGGGCCGGCGTCTGCGCGGCCGCCAAGGTGTACAAGGCGAGCGTGACGACAGGCGGCAACGAGTGGCGCATCGCAAGACTCCTCGTGGTAGCGCGAGGCGAATCTCCCTCTGAGCGCGGGCCTGTCAAGGCGCTTAACTTAGAGCAGGAGGTTCCCATGGCCACTACCGTCACGCCTCCGGAGCGCAAGGTCAGCGCCGACGAGGCCCGCGAAGTCGCCGAGGCCGCGCGCGAAAAGGAGTGGATCGCGCCGAGCTTCGTGCGCGACCTGTTCCTCGGCCGGTTTCGCCTCGACCTGATCCATCCCTATCCCGCGCAGGATCCCGAGGAGGTGCGGCGGGCGAAACCCTTCCTCGAGCAGCTCGAACGCTTCCTGCGCGAGCGGGTGGACTCGGACCGGATCGACCGCGAAGGCGAGATCCCTGAAGACGTGATCGCGGGTCTGCGCGACCTCGGGGCTTTCGGGATCAAGATTCCGCCTGAGTATGGCGGATTGGGCTTGTCCCAGCTCTCGTACATGAAAGCGATCGAGCTGATCTCGTCGGTCGACGGCTCGGTGACGGCGCTCGTCTCGGCGCATCAGTCCATCGGCGTGCCGCAGCCGCTCAAGATGTTCGGGTCGGAGACCCAGAAGAAGAAATACTTCCCGCGACTCGCGAAGGGCGCGATCTCGGCGTTCGCGCTCACGGAGCCCGGCGTCGGGTCGGACCCGGCGGCGATGGAGACCACGGCGGTTCCGAGCGAGGACGGACAGGCATGGATCCTGAACGGCGAAAAGCTGTGGTGCACCAACGGTACCAAGGCCGAGCTGATGGTGGTGATGGCCCGCACGCCGTCCGCGGTGGTGAACGGCAAGGAGAAACGGCAAATCACCGCGTTCATCATCGAGACCGCCTGGCCCGGCGTGAAGGTGGAGCATCGCTGCCACTTCATGGGCCTCAAGGCGATCTACAACGGGGTCATCTCGTTCCGGAACGTCCGCGTCCCGCGCGAGAACGTGCTGTGGGAGGAAGGCAAAGGCCTGAAGCTCGCCCTCGTCACGCTGAACACCGGGCGGCTCACCCTGCCGATCTCATCTGTGGCCGCCGGCAAGCGCTGCCTCGAGATCTCGCGCCAGTGGGCCGGCGAGCGCGTGCAGTGGGGCCGCCCCATCGGTAAGCACGACGCGATCGCACAGAAGATCGGCGCCATGGTGGCGAACACGTTCGCCATGGAGGCCGTGGCCGAGTTGTGCGGCGCCATGGCCGACCGCGGCGGCTACGACATCCGTCTTGAGGCGGCCATCGCGAAGCTCTACAACTCGGAGGGCGGCTGGCGCATCATCGACGACACGGTGCAGATCCGCGGGGGCCGCGGCTACGAGACCGCCGATTCGTTGCGCGCGCGCGGCGAGAAGCCCGTGCCGGTCGAGCGTATCATGCGCGACTTCCGCATCAATCTGATCTTCGAGGGGTCGAGCGAGATCATGCATCTGTTCATCGCGCGCGAGGCGGTGGACAAGCACCTCCAGGTGGCGGGCGATGTGGTCATGCCGGGCAAGCGCCTCGGCGCGCGGCTGCAGGGCCTACTACGCGCCGGTCTCTTTTACAGCTGGTGGTATCCGTCGCGCTGGCTGGGTTGGGGCTTCTGGCCGAAGTACGGCCGGTTCGGGCGCTTGGCGCCGCACCTCCGCTACGTGGAGCGGGGGGCGCGGCGGCTGGCGCGCGGCGTGTTCCACGCCATGGTGCGGTTCGGGCCGAAGCTCGAATACCGTCAGGCGGTGCTGTTTCGCCTCGTGGATGTCGGAGCGGAACTCTTCGCCATGGCCGCCACATGCTCGCGGGCGCAGTGGCTCGCGAAGACGGACCCCGCCGCGGGCCGCCGTGCGGTGGAGGTCGCCGACCTCTTCTGTCGCCAGGCGCGGGGGCGTGTGAACGGGAAGTTCCGCGAGCTGTGGCGCAACGTCGACACGCGGGCATACCGGGTCGCCCAGGAAGTGCTGGCGGGAGAGCATCGTTGGCTGGAGCGGGGGATGGTGGAACTGGAGTGAGGCAACGCCTCACCCCGCAACGTTGTATCCCACCTCACGCTGCCTGGTGAGCAATCATAATCGCCCGTAGCCGCTCCGGTGTCTCGCCCGCCGCGTCGCCGTACGGGGACGGGTGTCCGGCCGCATCCATCACCACGCTGGGACAGACGAACTCGTATCGCCGCGCGACGATGCGGTCGGCCGCGGCCTGCGTGGCCACCGGCGTCGCGATCACGGCCTGCTTCGCCCCCAGCTGCTCGGCGACCTTCGCCGCGGCCAGCACTTTCCAGGGGTAGGTCACCTGCCCATCGACGATCACCGCGATCCGGCCCGCCAGCTTCTTCACCGGCCGCTGGGTGCGATACAGGATCAGATCCTGGCTCACCCGGGCCCGGGACTCGTCGATCGCGCTCGCGAGCTTGTCGAGGAGCGCACCGCTCGGCTGGAAGTCGGGGTCCATCTCCGACGGGGCTGATTCGGCGATCGCCCCGATGGGGGCGAGCTTGGATCCGAGCTTGATGAATGCCGCGACCAGCACGTCGAACTGCGCGCCCATCGCCTTGGCGGCGTTGGCCGCGATCTCCACACCTTCCGGCGTGATGCCGAGCAGCAGGCAGCCGACGTAGCCACGGGCGGCCAGCTGCTGGCCCAACAAGGCGCCGGCGGCCGAGCGCGTCGGGTAGAGCGCGGCGGGCTTCGCGGTCGCGGGGGAGGTCACGGAGTCAAAATACAGAAGGCGGTAGAGGACGGTAGAGGGCGGTAGTTATCTTTCCCCAGCCATCTCCCAGGACGATTCGAGTGTCGAAGAGTACCCTGTCCGTCACCGACAACCGGACCGGCAAGCAGTACGAGATCCCCATCCAGGACGGTACGATCCGCGCCGTGGACCTGCGGCAGATCAAGACCGGAGACGGCGACGCGGGGCTCGAGACGTACGATCCGGGATTCCTGAACACGGCCGCCTGCCGGAGCGCCATCAGCTACATCGACGGCGACAAGGGCATCCTGCGCTATCGCGGCTATCCGATCGAGCAAATGGCGGAGCGGAGCACGTTCCTTGAGACCGCCTACCTCCTCCTGCACGGCGAGTTGCCGTCCGCCGCCGAGCTCGATTCCTGGCTCTTCAACATCACGCACCATACGATCGTCCACGAGAGCATCAAGAAATTCATCGACGGGTTCCATCACGACGCGCACCCGATGGGGACGTTCGTGAGCACGGTCGCCGCGCTGTCGACCTTCTATCCGGAAGCGAAGCACATCGCGGACGAGGGGTCGCGACAGAACCAGATCTTCCGCTTGATCGCCAAGGCGCCGACGCTCGCCGCGTTCGCGTACCGGCATTCGGTGGGCATGCCCTACGCCTACCCGGACAACGATCTGTCGTACGCGGGCAACTTTTTGAACATGATGTTCAAGGCGACGGACGCCGCAGCGGCGCTCTACGGACCGCTGCACGGCGGGGCGAACGAAGAGGTGCTGCGGATGCTGCGCCAGATCGGATCGAAGGAGCAGATCCCGGCGTACATCGACCGCGTCAAGCGCGGGGAGTTTCGCCTCATGGGCTTCGGCCACCGCATCTACAAGAACTACGATCCGCGCGCGACGATCATCAAGCGAGTGGCCGAGGAGGTCTTCGACGTCACCGGCCGGAATCCGCTGATCGACATCGCGGTGGAGCTTGAGCGCATCGCGCTCCAGGACGACTACTTCGTGTCGCGCAAGCTCTACCCCAACGTCGACTTCTACTCCGGGATCATCTACGAGGCGATGCGGTTTCCCATGGATATGTTCCCGGTGCTCTTCGCGATCGGCCGCACGCCGGGGTGGCTGGCCCAGTGGCAAGAGATGCTGCTCGACAAGGAGCAGAAGATCGCCCGGCCGAGGCAGATCTACACGGGGGCCGACAAGCGGGACTACGTACCGATCGAAGCGAGAGGCTGAGCCGCCCCGCGCCGGCGTCTAGCGCCGCCGACGACCTCCGCTGCGGGCGCGGACCGACGGACCCTGCTTCGCCTGCACGAGCTGGCGCGACACCGGCTGGAGCGGCGCCACGGACGGCTCGAACCCTGGGATCACTTCCCGGGGGAACGTCTGACCCACGAGCTTTTCGATGTCGCCCATCAGGAGCCATTCGTCGGGCGACAGCAGCGTGAGCGCGAGGCCCCGTGCTCCGGCGCGGGCCGTGCGGCCCACCCGGTGCACATAGACCTCCGGGTCCTGCGGCACGTCGAAATTCACCACCATGCGGATCCCGTCCACGTCGATTCCCCGCGCCGCGATGTCGGTCGCGACCAGCACGTCCGCGTCCCCGCTGCGGAACGCGTCCAGCGTGCGGGTGCGGTGGCTCTGGGCCTTGTCTCCGTGAATCGCGTGCGCCGGGATGCCTTCACGGCGCAGGAACGTGACGAGCTTGTCGGCTCCATACTTGGTGCGGGTGAACACGAGCGTCTGCCCGGCCGGCTTGGCCTGCAGGATGCGGGCGAGCACGCCGCGCTTCTGGAGCTTGTCGACCGCGACCACGACGTGCTCGATCCCCTCGGCGGGCGTGGCGCGACGGCCGATTTCGACGGACGCATGCCTATCGAGCGCCGCGCGGGCCAGCGCGTCCACCTCGAACGAAATGGTCGCCGAGAAGAGCATCGTCTGGCGCTTTTCGGGCAGGGCCCGGAGGATGCGACGGACATCCGGCGCGAACCCCATGTCGAGCATCCGGTCGGCCTCGTCGAGTACCAGCACCTCGAGCCGCGAGAAATCGACGTGCCCGCGCTCCATGTGGTCGAGGAGGCGGCCCGGCGTCGCCACCACGATGTCGACGCCGTGCGTCAGCGCCCGGGTTTGCGGCTCCATCCCGACCCCGCCGTAGATGGCCGCGGCACTCACGTCCACGTGACGGCCGTACACGCGGGCGCTTTGCAGTACCTGCTCGGCGAGCTCACGCGTGGGCACGAGGACCAGCGCTCGCAGACCGTGCTTGGTCCCGTTGCGCGCGAGGCGCTGCAGGATCGGCAGCATGAATGCGGCGGTCTTGCCCGTCCCGGTCTGCGCGGACCCGATGAGGTCGCGGCCGGCGAGGGCGAGGGGGATCGCTTCCTGCTGGATGGGTGTGGGTAGCTCGTAGCCCTCTTCGGCCACGGCACGCACGAGCTCGGGCGCGAGCCCGAGGGACTTGAATGGCATTACTGTACGTCTTCCTTTCGAACACACACACACGCACGCTGCCAGTGGCTCGTGCCACTCAGCTGCAGCGTCACTCTCGTTGTGAACCTGGGGAATGAGACCGGGCGTGTGTACAGCGCCGGTGCCCGCTCCTGAGCGGGACCGTCCTTCGGAAGGATGCCAGCTCGTGGTTCGAAACAACTTTAACTACGTAAAGAAGAAACGTCAAGACGTAAAGAAGAAACGTCAAGGAGAAGCGTAAAGAAAAGACGTGGAGAAGGACCGTGGTCTACGATTCTCCTCCACGCCTGTTATCAACGGTTTTCTTCTACGGTTTTACTTGACGCCTTTCGGTTCTTGGTCCCACCACCACATCTTGGGCAGCTGTTTTTTGCGCGGCCACACTTCGTTCAACGTGTCCCCCTCGTACAGCCGGCCGTTTTTCATCACGTAGCGGATCTTCTCCGTATTGTGGATGTCGTCGAGCGGATTGGCGTCGAGCACGATCAGGTCGGCGAGCTTGCCGGGCTCGAGCGAGCCCAGGTCCTTGTCCATCCCGATGCCGTAGGCGCCGTCCCTGGTGCCGACGCGCAGCGCTTCGCGCGGCGTCATCCCGCCCCCCGCCATGGCCCACAGCTCCCAGTGACACCCCAGCCCGTCGAGCTGGCCGTGGCACCCCATGCCGACGTTGCCGCCGGCGCGGAGCACCGCGGCCGCGGACGCCGCGATGCGCGGGAACACGTACTGATTCTCCCGGAACCACGGCCGGCGCTCGGCTCGCTGATCGATCTCTTCGTGCGGCAGGAAGCGCCGCATCTTGGCGTTGTCGTGTATGTCGAAGCGCTCGTAGAAGTAGTTCTCGCTGAACGGTCCGCCGTACGACACGAGCAGCGTGGGCGTGTACGTGATCCCCGACTGCGCCGCCAGCTGGACGGCGTCGTTGTAGAGCGGCATGATCGGGAAGGCGTGCTCCGAGCCGGGATAGCCGTCGAGCTGGACGGTCTGGTTCATCTTGAAGTCGAGCCCGCCCTCGATCGTGGGCATGAGGCCCAGCTCTTTCGCCGCCATGATGACCCATTGGCGCTGCTTGCGGTTCCCGG
>QHUC01000055.1:0-40196 GCA_003221045.1 Gemmatimonadota bacterium
GGTTGGGACAATCGGAGCGGTGGATCGAGATGCCACGCCCCTGGGTGACGTAGCCTACGACCGGGTCGCCCGGCACCGGCTGGCAGCACTGGGCGTAGCGAACCATCAGGCCGTCCACTCCCTGAATCTTGATGCCGCGACCGAGCCGGAGCCGCTCGATCACGCGCCCGAACGCCGTGGGTTTGGGTGCCTGCAGCTCTTCGGCGGGAAGGTCGGGGTAGAGCGCCCGCATTACGGTGCCGAGCGCGATGTCCCCCCGCCCCACCGCTGCCTGGAGCTGCTCCGCGCTCCCCACCGAGAGCGCGGCCGCCGCCGCGCGCAGCCGCGCATCATCGGGCGCGTCGAGCCGGCGCCGCCGGACTTCGCGCGCGAGGATCTCCTGCCCCAGCTCGAGGCTCTTCTCGTGCTCTTCCTGGCGGATCCACTGACGGATCTTGTGCCGGGCGCGCGCCGTCTGCACGTGCGCGAGCCAGTCCCGGGAGGGCTTGGCCTGCGGGCTCGTCATCACCTCCACCGTGTCGCCGTTCTTGAGCGGCCGGTGCAGCGGTGCGATGCGGCCGTTGATGCGGGCACCCTGGCAGTGCTGGCCTACCTCCGTGTGCACGGCGAACGCGAGGTCGATCGGCGTGGCGCCTTTGGGCAAACGCTTGACGTCGCCACGCGGCGTGAAGACGAAGATCTCGTCCTGATAGAGGTCGACCTTCAGGAACTCGAGGAACTCCTCGGGCGTGTGGGTGTCCTGCTGGAGCTCGAGCAGCTGCCGGAACCAGGCCAAATGGCGGTCGAGCTCGTCCGGACTCTTCCCGCCCTCCTTGAACAGCCAGTGGGCTGCGATGCCGTACTCCGCGGTGTGGTGCATCTCGCGGGTACGGATCTGGATCTCGTAGAGCTGGCCACTCGGTCCGAAGACCGTGGTATGCAGGGACTGGTAGCCGTTCGACTTGGGGCTCGCGATGTAGTCCTTGATGCGCTCCTGCAACGGCGTCCACTTATGGTGAATGACGCCCAGGACGTGGTAGCACTCGGGGATATTGTTCACGAGCACGCGTACCGCGAGGAGATCGTAGATCTCTTCGAACGGCTTGTCCCGCTTCTTCATTTTCTTATAGATCGACCAGAGATTCTTCGGACGGCCGGTAATCTCCGCCTCGGTGAGCCCGGCGCTCTTCAATTCCTCCGCGAGCGGCTCGCGCAGGCGCTCGATGGTCTGCTCACGCTCAACCTTCCGTGCCCGCACCTTCCGGGACAGCGCCCGGTAGTCCTCGGGCTCGAGGAACTTAAACGCCAGGTCTTCGAGCTCGGCCTTCACGCCCGCCATGCCGAAGCGGTGGGCCAGCGGCGCGTAGATCTCGCGGGTCTCGAGCGCGATCCGACGACGCTTCTCCGGGTCTAGGTGCTCGAGGGTCCGCATGTTGTGCAGGCGGTCGGCGAGTTTGATGATGATCACCCGCGCGTCTTTCGCGACCGAGAGCAACAGCTTGCGGTAGTTTTCTGCCTGCTCTTCCGCCGTCGACCGGAACGTGAGCGTCGACAGCTTTGTGAGGCCGTCCACCAGCTCCGCGACCTCGGGACCGAACGTGCCGCGAATATCCTCGATCGAGATGTCGGAGTCCTCCACGACGTCGTGCAGCAGCGCGGCGGCGATGGTGATCGAGTCCATCTGCTGCTCGGCGAGAATGGTGGCGACGGCCACCGAGTGCGACACGTAGTCGTCGCCCGATTGCCGTTTCTGGCCCCGGTGCGCCTGGGCGCTCATCCGGTAGGCCCGCGCCAGGAGATCGAGGTCGAGGCGGTCGCGCTGCTGCGCGACCGCCCGGGCGAGCTCGGGTGCGAGGAGGGGGGCGGTGCTGGTCACGAATGGAGGATGGCGAGACCAGGCAGCCCAGTCAACGCGGGGTACCAGGCCACCCAGGGCGGACGACGCAGCCGGTTGCGGCGCCTATCCTTACAGCAGCCCGGCCTCCGCAAAGCTCAGGTATCGGTCCCCCCCGACGATCACGTGGTCGTAGACCGGCACATCGAGGAGGCGCCCCGCATCCACGAGTTGCCGCGTCACCGACCGGTCGTCCGCGGAGGGGGTTGGGTCACCGCTCGGATGGTTATGCACGACGATGATCCCCGCCGCCGCCTCGGCGATCGCCGCGCGAAACACCTCCCGTGGATGCACCAGGGAGCTGTTCAGGATCCCGCGAGTGATCAACAGATCGCCGAGCACCTGGCTCTGGCTGCCGAGGGCGAGGACGTGGAATTCCTCCACGGCCACGTCGCGGAACCGGGGCGCGTAGAAGCGCCGCACGTCGGCCGGGCCGCGGATTCGCTCGGGCGGCGGCTCCTGCTCCGCGCCCACGCGTCGCCCGAGCTCGAGCGCGGCCGCCACCCGCGCCGCCTTGCTGCGGCCCACCCCCGGCACGAGCGCCAGCTCCGCCGACGGGCGGCCGGCCAGCCGGCGCAACGAACCGTCCACGCGTGCCAGCACGGCGCCGGCGACCGCGAGCGCGTCCTGCCCCGCGCACCCCGTCCCCAAGAGAACGGCGAGGAGCTCCTGGCCCGTCAGCGCGGACGGACCCACACTCCATAGTCGCTCGCGCGGGCGGTCACGCTCGGGACGCTCGGACAGACGCAGCACCATGCGGCCAACGTAGCGCCGGCCGACTGAGCCGGGGTACCCGAGGAGCGCGGGCGGGGGCCGGAAAAACCCGCCCCGCTTCTCTGCTCTACGGCGCCAGCTCCGGCAGATCGCGATACAGGTCGAGGGCCTGCGGATTGGCGAGGGCGTCGCGGTTCTCGACCTCGAGTCCGTGGACCACCGCGCGTACGGCGAGCTCGCTGATTTTCCCGCTGATGGTCCGGGGGATATCCGCCACCGCGACGATCTTACTCGGAACGTGTCGGGGGCTCGCACGCTCTCTAAGGCAACCGCGGATGCGCTCGCGTAGCGCTTCGTCCAGCGTGAATCCGGGCCGTAGCCGGACGAACAGCACGATGCGCTCATCGTCGGCGATTCGCTGGCCGATGGCAAGACTCTCGAGGATCTCCGGCAGTGCGTCGACCTGGCGATAAATCTCGGCCGTGCCGATGCGCACGCCGCCCGGATTGAGCGTCGCGTCGCTGCGACCGTGAATGACCAGCCCGCCGTGCTCGGTGAACTCCGCCCAATCCCCGTGAAGACCTCCACCGCCATCCCGAGCCCACGCGTCTGGAGCTCCCCGCGCCAAACCGGCAGCGTAGGGTCGCCGATCGCGAAACAGGAGATGATCTCGGTACCGCCGCTGATGTTGGCCAGGTGCACGTCCGCCTTGATCGCGCGATAGACATAGTCATAGCTGTGCCCGGCGAGCGGACTGCCAGTGGAGAGGACGGTGCGGAGCCCCGAGAGGTCGTGCGTCTTGGCGGGCGCCAGCCCTTCCTTCTCCGCGAGGGCGAGGTATTTCGCGCTAGCACCGAACACGCTCACGTGCTCTGCTTCGGCCAGGTCCCAGAGCATGCCCGGTCTGGGGCCGAACGGCGCGCCGTCGTACAGCACGACCGTGGCGCCAGTGGCCAGGCCGCTCGCCAGCCAGTTCCACATCATCCAGCCGCAGGTGGTGAAGTAGAAGAAGCGGTCCTCACGTTTCAAGTCCACGTGGAGCGTGTGCTCTTTCAGATGTTGCAGCAGCGTTCCGCCCGCCCCATGCACCATGCACTTGGGGAGACCCGTGGTCCCGGAGGAATACAGGATGTAGAGCGGCGCGTCGAACGGCAGGTGCGAGAACGACAGCACCGGGTCCGGCGACGAGGCCGCAGCGATCCACGCGCGCCACAGCGCCACGCCCCGCACGCTCGCGAGCCTGGGACGCTCCGCCAGGTACGGCACCACGACCACGCGCTCGATCGCCGGAATGCGGTCCACCAGCGCGGCGACGCGCTCCAGGCAGTCGATCGCTTTGCCGGCGTAGCGATATCCGTCGACGGTAAAGAGGACACGCGGCGCGATCTGCCCGAAGCGATCGACCGCCCCGCCGACGCCGAAATCGGGCGAGCACGACGACCAGATCGCCCCCAGGCTCGCTGCGGCGAGCATGGCGATGACCGCTTCGGGAATGTTCGGCATGAATGCGGCCACGCGGTCGCCCGCACGTACCCCATGGCCGTGCAGGGCGGCGGCTACACGCGCCACTTCCGTGCGGAGCTGCGCGTAACTCAGTTCCCGCTGGCGCCCAGACTCGTTCCAGGATATGAGCGCCGGGTGCTCACCTCCATGACAAAGCAGATTTTCGGCGAAGTTCAAACGGGCGCCGGGAAACCAGCGGGGTCCGCGCAGCGGGTCGGGCGGGGCCATGCGGTCCAATCCGACGCCGACGGCGTCCCACGGATCACCTCCGCTCCGCTCCTGCGCGATCACCCCGCAGAATCGCCAGATGGCGGGCCAGAACTCGTCCGGAGAGTCGACGGACCAGCCGTACAGCGACCGATGGTCGCTTACGTCCCGCCGATGGTGGTGCACGTACTCGATGAATGCCGTCAGGTTGGCCCGGGCAACGCGCTCCGGCGCCGGTATCCAGAGCGGCGCTACGCCGCGGCGCCGTGGCACTTCTTGAACTTCTTGCCGCTCCCGCATGGACAGGGATCGTTGCGACCGACGTCGGCGTACGGATTCGAAGTGGCGACGCTGGCGCCCACGGGCGCCGGACGGGACCCCCCGGCCGGCTCGCCGCTCACCAGGCCACCAGCCGTCGCCTTACTCGCCACCATCGGCGCCGGACGGCGCGGCGCCGGCCCCTTCACCAGGCCCGCTCCGCCGAGGGGCCGGCCGCCGGCCGGCCCGGTCGCGGTTCCGCCCCGCGACGGCCCGATTTCGATCTGCAACTTGAGCCAGCGCTCCGCGAAGGTCGCGTGGAGGTCGCGCATCAAGCCGACGAACATGTCGTAGGCTTCCGACTTGTACTCGAGCAGGGGGTCTTTCTGACCCCAGGCCCGGTACTGAATCGCCGCGCGCAGCTGATCGAGATCGTAGAGGTGGTCCTTCCATTTCTCGTCGATTACCGTGAGCATGATGTGCGACAGCGCCTGGCCACCGAGGTTCACGGCGCCGACCTTGGCTTCGACGTCCTGGAAGTGCTGGAGCTTGGCGTCGAACGCCGCCCGCCCTGCCTGCTGCGCGGCCTGCAAGAGCTCGTCGCGGTTCCGGATCTTGGCCGGATCGGTGGTGCCCGGCACGGAGATCAGGAACTTGAGGAGGAACTCGGTCTCCATCAGCGCGCGGTCCCACTGGTAGGCGTCCTTCGCCGTCCCGATCAGCTCGTCTGCAAGCCGCTCCACCGCCTGCTCGATCATGCGCAGCGCTTCGGCCTTGAGCTCCTCGCCTCCTTCGAGCGCGAACAGCCGCAGGGAGTAGATCACCTCGCGCTGCTGGTTCATCACGTCATCGTACTCGAGCAGGCGTTTCC
The DNA here is from genome assembly GCA_003221045.1 of Gemmatimonadota bacterium. Classification (GTDB taxonomy): domain Bacteria; phylum Gemmatimonadota; class Gemmatimonadetes; order Gemmatimonadales; family GWC2-71-9; genus AG41. Next base: position 5,427 of record QHUC01000055.1, read on the forward strand.
GTTGCTGGAAGTTCTGCAGCTCCACCCGCTTCTGGGCCTGCCCGATGGCGCTCGTCACCCACGGATGGGTGATGACCTCGTTCTCTTCCGCTCCGGTGCGGTCCATCCAGCGCGCGATGCGATCCGAGCCGAAGAGCCGCATCAGATCGTCTTCGAGCGAGAGGAAGAACACACTCTGCCCCGGATCGCCCTGGCGACCCGAGCGGCCGCGGAGCTGTCGGTCGATCCGGCGCGCTTCGTGCCGTTCGGTCCCGATGATCACCAGGCCGCAGGGCGGGTCGTCGTTGCACCCGCGCCGCTTGATCTCCTCCGCCGTGAGGTCGGGGCGCTCGATCTGCTGCCCGAACGGCGCCTGGTGCGCCGTGATGCCGCACACCTGGCACTGCTTCACACCGGGCCCCAGCTTGATGTCGGTGCCTCGGCCGGCCATGTTCGTCGCGATCGTGATGGCCGCTGGCTGGCCGGCCTGTGCCACGATCTCCGCCTCGCGCTGGTGGTACTTGGCGTTCAGCACCTCATGGCGCAGGCCCCGCCGCTTGAGCATGCGCGACAGGGTCTCCGAGACGTCCACGTTGACGGTGCCGACGAGCACGGGCAGGCCACGGCCGTGCTGGCGCTCCACCTCGTCGAGAAGCGCGTTGTACTTCTCCCGGCGGGTCTTGTAGATGAGATCGTGCTTGTCGACCCGGCGCACCGGCCGGTTGGTCGGAATGACCACCACCTCGAGACCGTAGATCTGGAAGAACTCGGTCTCTTCGGTCTCCGCCGTTCCCGTCATACCGGCGAGCTTGTCGTACATCCGGAAGTAATTCTGGATGGTGATGGTCGCGAGCGTCTGGGTCTCCTCCTGGACCGCGACGCCCTCCTTCGCCTCGACCGCCTGATGCAGCCCCTCGGACCACCGGCGCCCATGCATGAGCCGTCCGGTGAACTCGTCGACGATCAAGACCTTCCCGTCCTGCACGACGTAGTCCACGTCCTTCTCGTACAGGGCGTGCGCCCGGAGCAGCGCGTGGATGATATGGAGGGTCTCGCTCTTCTGCGCGTATTCACTTTCGACTTCGCGGCGGCGCTCCACCTTTTCCTTGGGAGAGAGCCGATCGTCGTGCTCGATCTCGTGCACGGCGTGAGAGATGTCGGGCACCACGAACAGGTTGGGGTCCTGCGGAGACATGGTCTCCACTCCCTTGTCCGTCAGGTGCACCGAGTGGCCGCGCTCGTCCAGGACGAAGTACAGCTCCTCTTCGATGTGGCGCAGCTTCTGCTCGCGCGCGGGCAGCTTCCGGTCCGCCAGGACGTTCAGCTCCACCCGCTGAACCAGGGACTTCACCCCGGGCTCCTGCAGCAGCTTCAGCAGCTTCTTGTTCTTCGGGGCCCCGAGCTGGGCCTGGTACAAGAGCACAGCGCCGTCGTAGGCCGTCTTGTCGTCCCCCACGAGCGGCTCGGCTTTGGCGATGAGATCGTTCACCACGGCGGTCTGGCGGCGCACCAGCTGCACCACCTGCGCGTTGAACTGTGCGTATTTCTCGTCCGATTCGCTCCCGACCGGGCCGGAGATGATGAGCGGCGTCCGGGCCTCATCGATCAGGATGGAGTCCACCTCGTCGATGATCGCGTAGGCATGGCCGCGCTGCACCCGTTGGTCCAGCGTAAAGACCATGTTGTCGCGCAGGTAGTCGAAGCCGAACTCGTTGTTCGTGCCGTACGTGATGTCGCAGAGATAGGCGGCGCGGCGCTCGGGGGTCGACGGCTCGGTGTCGTCGATGCACCCGACGGTGAGGCCCAGCCACTTGAACAGGTGGCCCATCCACTGCGAATCGCGTCGGGCGAGGTAGTTGTTGACGGTGACGAGATGAGCGCCCCGGCCCGCCAACGCGTTCAGATACAACGGGAGCGTGGCGACCAGCGTCTTCCCCTCGCCGGTCGCCATCTCCGCGATCTTGCCCTGGTGCAGGACAATGCCGCCGATGAGCTGGACATCGTATGGCACCATGTCCCACTTGAGTCCATGGCCCGTCACCACGACCTCGCTCCCTAGGAGGCGACGGCACGCCTCGCGCACGGTCGCGAAGGCTTCCGGTAGCGCATCGGAGAGCGCCGCCTGCAACGCCTTGACGTACGCCGCCTCCGCGTGGGACAGCCTGGTGCTGAGCTCCTTCCGCTGCTCGGCATCCGGGCAGTCGTGCTTCTCCTTCTTCAGGCGCTCGACGTCGGCCGCCACCTGTCCCGTGCGCTCCGCGATCAGCCCGCGAAGTTTGGGGGTCTGGGCCTGCAGCTCCGCGTCGGACAGCCCCTTGAGCCGTTCCTCGTGGCGGTGAATCGCGTCCACGACGGGGCGGACCCGCTTCAGCTCTCGCTGAAATCGGGTGCCGACGATCTTGGTGAACCAGTCTTTGACGACCATCAACCCTCTATTCGCGATACAGCCCATACGCGGCGATGTACTCGCGCACCGCCTCGGGCACCAGATAGCGGATGGAGCGTCCCTGCCGCACGCGCTCTCGGATCATGGTAGCCGAGACGTCGAGCGCCGGCACCTCGACCACGCGCCGAATGGCCGGGTGCCGCGTGAGCGGCGCACCCGGCCGGGCAAAGACCACGACGTCCGCGAGGTCGGGGAGCGCGTCCACGTCGTGCCACGCCCCGAGGTCGCGGGCGGCATCCGTCCCCAACAACAACGTGAATCGGTTCCCGGGCTCCCGTTCGGCGAGCGCGCGGAGCGTGCGCACGGTATACGACGGCGCTGCCAGGCCGAGCTCGATCCGCTCGACCCCGAGCCGCGGATTCCCGGCGACGGCCAGCTCGAGCATCCGGGCGCGCTGGTCGGGGGTCGCGACGTGCGCCGCCCGCTTGAAGGGCTGCTCCCGGGCGGGGAGAAACCGCAGCGTGACGCCCAGCGCCTCGCCCGCCGCTTCCGCCACCACCAGGTGGCCGACGTGCACGGGATCGAACGAGCCGCCGAACAGGGCCTCCACGCGCGGTCAGGAAGGCGCGGCGGCGCTCGAGTCGGCCGGACAAGATTTGTCGAGACCTTCGGTCTGTGGGAAGAAACGCCGCAGGTGCTCGCACGTCTCCTTCAGCTCGTCGGCATAGCCGATGACGCGATAGCTGTCGACGAGCCGCATCAACGCGTCGGGAACGCGGCTCGTCCCCGCGTAATTGGCAATCACGTCCTTGAAGTAGATGATCGCGGAATCGAACGCGCGGCGTTTGAAATAGAACATCCCGTTCTTGTAGTCCTTTTGGGAGAACCACTCGCGCAGCTGTCGCACGTGGACCTGCCCGCGGGCGGCCGCCTCCGTCCCCGGGTAGCGTCCCCCGAGCTCCTGGTAAATGGCCAGGGCTGTCTCCCCGTACGAGGGATCGAGCTCGGGGTCCTTCCAGAGCCGCACGTTGGCGTCGCCGGCGCGGAGCAGCGCCAGGGCGGCATAGTCGCTCGTGGGGAACTGGTCCGCGACCTGACGGAAATCGTGAGCCGCCTGCACCCGATCCCCGGTCTGGAAGTAGCACTCCGCCAGGTCGTATTGCACCTCGGCCATCTCGGGCTGGGTGGGCCCGATCTCGTACGCGAGCCGCCTGAAGAGCACCAGCGCCTTGTTGAACTTGCCCTGGCGGAGGAGCGCCCGGGCGCGCGTCAGATCGGCGACGGGGTCCGGCGCCGGCATCACGCGTGGGCCGTGGTGGCAGGCGGCCGCGACGACGGTGGCGGCGATCAGACAGAGGCGACGCATGGTCCTCACGGTTGTTTCGGCGGGGCCGGCGACGGTGCGTCCGCCTTCCCCAGCGCATTGATCTTCTGCTGCGCGCGCTGCGTGATCGTGTCTCCGGGGGTGCCCCCGGTCAGCGCCTGCTGATAATTCTCGAGGGCCGCCGCGACGTCGCCCTGGGCCAGCTTCACGTCGCCCAGGCCGATGAACGCCCCGCGGACCACATCCGCCGGTGCGCCGGGCGCGCTGGCGCGGCGAAACCAGTCCTCCGCCTCCGCCGGCTTGCCGGCGTCGAGCAGGCGCTGGCCTTCGACCAACGAGCACAGACCCAATCCCTCGCGCGCTTCGTCCGCCACGGCGGGCTCGCGCTGCCGCCGGATGACGCCCTCGAATACGGGGACCGCCGTGCCGCAGTCGCGCGCCCGCACGGCGCTCATCCCGTACACATACAGGAGCGAGTCGGTCATGCGCGCATCCCCCGCGGCCGCGGCGGCACCCGGCAACAAGGCCATCGCTCCCGCCGTGTCGCCGCGATCGGCCGCATCGAGGGCCGCGAGTCGGGCGTAGCGGCCCAGCGGCCGACTCGGAGCCGCTGTCCGGAGGCCCGCCAGGCCCCGCGCCGCGTCGGTCCGATCGTTGGCGGCGAGCGCCGCACGGGCCACGCGCTCCAGGCCATCAGCGGCCTCTCCCGCCCGCGACCGGTCGGCCTGTGCAAGGGCGATGTAGGCATCCACGGCGGTGGCAAAGTCGCCGACATGCAGGGCCGCGGCGCCCGCTTTGGCGTTGAGACTTCCGCTCGAGGGATCCACCTTCAGGCCGAGCTGATACTCCGCCAGGGCGTCGCGGTAAGCTCCCGCGGCGTAGGCGCGGTCTCCGAGTTCTTCGTGGTCAGCGGCGCTCGGCTGGCACGCGAGGCCTACCACCACGCCCAAGGTCACCCAGCGTCTCACGATTTCTTCTTGCGCCCCCCGCCCCTATTCCCATCCCCCTCGCCACCCCGCGCGCGGTCGGACCGGGTCGGGGGGGGTGACTCGTGGTCACCCGACTCTCCGCCGGACATGGCCATGGACACCGCGGTGTCGTTACGCGCCAGCATGGCGAGATAGGCCTCCACCCTCGGATCCTCCGGCCGGCGTTCGCGGCAATCCTCCCACACGGCTTTGGCGGCGAGCCCGTCCCCGGCGAGGTAACAGGCGAGCCCGAGCATCGCGGCGGCATCGAGGTAGGTGGGCCGCGCCCGGACGATGATCTCGAAGTGCTCGCGCGCATCGAGGGCCCGGCCGGCCTCGAGGAGCATGCGCCCCAGCTTATACCGCAAATCGTGAAACGCGGGTCCGAGTGCCAACGCCGCGTGGTACTGATCGATGGCCCGTCCCAGACCACCGGCCTCGAGGTACGCGTCCCCCAGGCGGGCATGTTGGTTCGCCAGCTTGGCGGCCACGTGCGCCGCGAACCCCTGGCGCGGCTCACCCCCGACCTGGGCGGCCCGCCGGAACGCTGCGTCCGCCTCCGCTTCGCGGCCGAGCTCGTTCAGGACGATGGCCCGGTGCACGAGGGCCTCTATGTATTGCGGGTTCAGCGCAAGCGCCCGGTCGAGCTGGGCCAGCGCCTGCTCCGGCTGCCCGACCAGCGTGTAAGACAATCCGAGCAGATGATGCGCGTCGGCGAACGCGCGTCCGGTCGCGACCACATCCTCGAGGAGGTGGATCGCCCCGTAGTAGTCCTGCAGCTGAAATCGCTCTCGCGCCTGTCCGACGAGATGTTCAGGACTTACGTCCATGGGTCGCCTCGTACCAGCGAACGAACAGTCGAATACCTTCCTCGATCCCTACCGTGGGCCGATAGCCGAGCTCGCGTTCCGCGCGCCGCAGGTCGGCCGCGGTGAGCCGCACGTCCCCCGGCTGGTCGCCGTGGCGTTCGATGCGCACGTCCTGCCGCAGGGTCCGTCCGATCAGGTCGATCAGCCGGTCGAGCCGCACGCGCTCCCCGCCGCCGATGTTGATGGGCTCGGCGACCCCGGCTGCCCGCGGCCGGCCGGTCCACTCCACGGCGGACAGGACGCCATCCACGCAGTCCGTAATATAGGTATAGTCCCGCTCGCTCGACCCATCGCCGTGCATGCGGACCGGCTGCCCCTCGGCGATGAGGCGGGTGAAACGATGGATGGCCAGATCGGGCCGCTGGCGGGGCCCGTAGACGGTGAAGAACCGCAGGCAGGCGATCTGAAGACCGTACAGATGCGCGAAGGCCTGCGCCATGAGCTCCCCGGCCCGCTTGCTCGCCGCGTACGGCGAGATCGCTGTAGGAGGCGGGGTCCTCGAGGGACGGTCGGACGCCGGGGCGCGCCGCGAGGTGCAGCACGACCAACACGCCGTCGAGCGGCAAGCCGTCACGCACAATGTCGACCTCGACGAAGCGGAACCCCGCCGTGCGTCGCAGCCCCTCGAGATTTCGCTCCTTCACGGCGCGCTCGTAGAATGGATCGAAGTTATCGAGGCCCACCACCTCGTCTCCCCGGGCCAGCAGCGCCTCACAGACGTGCGAGCCGATGAAGCCGGCCGCGCCCGTCACGAGGATCCGGGGGCTCACCTCAAGAGCCCGCGAAAGTACTCGATGGTCCGGCGAAGACCTTCTTCCAGGGATACCTTCGGCTCCCAACCGAGCGTCTCGCGAGCGCGCTGGATATCGGGTTGGCGGACCTTTGGATCGTCGGTGGGGAGGGGCTCGACCGTGATCGGACTCGCACTGCCCGTGAGCTTCAGCACGAGCTCGGCCAACTGCCGCACGGTGAACTCGTCCGGGTTCCCGATATTCGTCGGCTCGGGTGCTCCACGCTCGAACAAGCGTACAATCCCTTCAATGAGGTCGTCGACATAACAGAACGAGCGAGTCTGGGAGCCGTCCCCGTACACGGTGAGCGGCTCGGCCTTCAACGCCTGGACGATGAAGTTCGACACGACGCGCCCGTCGTGGGGTCGCATGCGGGGGCCGTAGGTGTTGAAGATTCGGGCGATGCGCGTATCGAGCTCGTGGGAGCGATGGTACGCCATGGTCAAGGCTTCGGCGAAACGCTTGGCCTCGTCGTATACGCCCCGCGGCCCGACTGGATTGACGTTGCCCCAGTAGCTCTCGGGCTGGGGGTGGACCAGCGGGTCGCCATATACCTCGGAGGTGGAGGCGAGCAGCAGGCGTGCGCCCTTCGCCTTGGCGAGGCCGAGGGCTTTGTGGGTGCCGAGCGACCCGACCTTCAACGTCTGAATCGGGAGCTCCAGGTAATCGACGGGGCTCGCGGGGCTGGCGAAGTGGAACACGCCCTCGAGCGGTCCCGGGACCTCGATGAAGTTCGCGACGTCGTGGAGAACGAACTGAAAGTTGGGGTGACTCTTGAGGTGCTCGAGGTTTGTCTTGTTGCCGGTGCTGAAATTGTCCATGCCGACCACGCGGTGGCCCAGGGCCAGCAGTCGGTCGCACAGGTGCGAGCCGAGAAAGCCGCCGGCGCCGGTTACGAGGACGCGCATGCCACGGGGCGCCCGATGCTCTCATAGATGAATCCCAAGCGTGCCATCCGCTGTGGATCGTACAGGTTGCGCCCGTCCACGATCAGGGACCGGGACAGCGCGCGTTTGATGCGCTCGAAGTCGGGGTTGCGGTACTCGAGCCATTCGGTCACGATGGCGAGTGCGGCCGCGCCCTCGACGGCGCCGTACGCATTGGCTGCGTACGTCACGCGGTCGCCCAGGTGGCGGCGCGCGGACGCGGCCGCCGCCGGGTCGTGCACGCGCACGCGAGCTCCGGCCTCCAGCAGCTGCTCCACCAGCACGAGCGCCGGACTCTCCCGCACGTCGTCGGTCTCCGCTTTGAACGCCAGCCCCCACACGCCGATCGTGGCACCGCGCAGGTCGGGTCCCAGCCGCCGCTCCAGCTTCTCGAACAGGACCCGCTTCTGCCGCTCGTTGGCGGACTCGACTGCCTGAAGGATCTCGAGCTGCACGCCGCGGTCCTGCCCGATCCGAATCATCGCTTTCACATCCTTCGGAAAGCACGATCCCCCATACCCCGGCCCGGGAAAGAGGAACGCCGGTCCGATCCGTCGGTCCGTCCCGATCCCCTTGCGGACGAGCGTGATGTCCGCGCCGACGGCGTCGCACAGTCGGGCGACCTGGTTCATGAACGAAATCCGGGTCGCCAGCATCGCGTTGGCGGCGTACTTGGTCATCTCGGCCGACGGGAGGTCCATGAAAATGATCGGGTTGCCGGTCCGCACGAACGGCGCGTACAGCTGGCTGATCACGTCCGCGGCGTCCGCCGAGTCCACGCCGACCACGACGCGATCGGGCTTCATGAAGTCTTCGACCGCGGCGCCTTCCTTGAGAAACTCGGGATTCGCGCAGACCTGGAACGGGGTCGTAGTGTGCTTGGCGATCTCGGCGCGGACCCGCTCCGCGGTGCCGACCGGCACGGTACTCTTGGTGACCACCAGCTTTGGCCGGTCCATGTGCCGGCCGATGGTGAGCGCGACGTCAAGCACATGCTGCAGGTCGGCCGACCCGTCCTCGTCGGGCGGTGTCCCGACGGCGATGAACACCACGTCGGCGTGTTCGATCGCGCCGCCCACGTCGGTCGTGAACTGGAGCCGTCCGTCCCGCTGATTGCGAATCACCAGGGGCTCGAGCCCGGGCTCGTGAATCGGTAGGCGGTTCTGTTTGAGGCTGTCGATCTTGGCGCCATCCACGTCCGCGCAGAGGACGTCGTTCCCCGTTTCGGCGAGGCACGCGCCCGCAACCAGCCCGACATACCCCGTGCCGACGACCGCGATCTTCACCGCGCTCCGCCCTTACGCCGCGCTTTCTCGAGCGCGTTTCGTGTGTCGACGATCACGCGGCTGCACCGCTCCACGAGCGCGTAGTCCACCTCGGTGTGATCGGTCACGATCACGACACAGTCGGCCGCGGCGATGGTCTCCGAGGTCAGCGGGAGCGACGTGAGGTCGATAGCCTCGTCCTTCAGCTTCCGGACGTGGGGGTCGTGATACGAAACCACGGCGCCTCGCCGCTGCAAGAGTCGAATCACGTCCAGCGCCGGGCTCTCGCGGATGTCGTCGATGTCCTTCTTGTAGGCGACGCCCAGAACCAGCACCTTGCTGCCCCGCACCGCGCGTCCCTGTTCGTTGAGGAGGTCGACCACGCGCCCGACCCAGTACTCGGGCATCGCCGCATTGATCTCGCCCGCGAGCTCGATGAACCGGGTCCGGTAGTTCAGCGTGCGCATCTTCCACGCCAGGTAGTGCGGATCGAGCGGAATGCAATGGCCGCCGACCCCGGGCCCGGGCATGAACTTCATGAACCCGAACGGCTTGGTGGCCGCGGCCTCGATGACCTCCCACACGCTGACGCCGAGCTTGTCGCATACAATTGCCATCTCGTTGACGAGCCCGATGTTCACGCTGCGGAACGTGTTCTCGAGGATCTTGACCAGCTCGGCCGCCTCCGTGGACGAGACCGGCACGAGCCGCTCGATCGCCGGCTCGTATACGGCCGTCGCCACCCGGCGACACGCCTCGGTGATACCGCCAACGATCTTCGGCGTGTTGTGGGTGTTCCACTCGGGGTTGCCGGGGTCCACCCGCTCCGGAGAGAACGCGAGGAAGAAATCCTCACCCACTTTGAGTCCGGTCGCCTCGAGCGCCGGCAGCAACAACTCGCGCGTGGTGCCCGGGTAGGTGGTGGACTCGAGAACGATGAGCTGGCCGCGGCGCAGGGCCTGCTTGACGGAGTTCGTCGCAGCGAGCACGTAGCTCACGTCGGGATCTTTCGTCTTCGACAGGGGTGTCGGCACGCAGATGGATACCACGTCCGGCTCGCGCAGTCGGGTCAGATCCGTGGTCGCCGCGAAGGCCCCCGCCTTGACGAATCCGGCCAGCTGCGCGCCCGGCACGTCCTGCACGTGGGAGCGCCCCTGATTCAGTCCGTCGACGACGTTGTTGCTGACATCGAAGCCCAGGACGCGGAAGCCCACGCGAGCGAACTCCATCGCCAGCGGGAGGCCCACGTACCCGAGGCCGACGATCCCGATCAGCGCGGAGCGGTCCTTGGCCTTCGCAACGAGGAGGTCGGCGCCGGACGCGGCGGGCGCAGCGGGCGCGGCGGGGGCGGCGGGGGCGGGGGGAGCGGCGGGAGCGGGGGCGCCGGCGGGCCCGGGGGAGCGTGCCGAGGGCGGGCTCATAGGCTGACCGGCGCGCCCCCCGCCGACAGGGAACGGGTAGCCGCGTCGAGTACTCGGACCACCGCCACACCGTCGGCGGCGCTCGCCCGGGGGCACTCCGTACGACGGGCGACGCGCACGAAATGGCCGAGCTCGGCGGCGAGCGGCTCCACGTTGGCGATCTTGGGAATGAAGATGTCGCCTTCCCGGATCGACAGCGCTTCGCCGTACGACCCGTACTCCGGTGGCCGCTCCACGCCCTTATCGTAGATCCGGAGCTTCTCGCGCGCCTCCATATCGTCGAACACCACCATCTTTGTCGCTCCCACCACCGTGAGTTTTCGCTCTTTGTGGGGGTCGAGCCACGACAACTGCACGTGTGCGAGCACGCCGCTCCCGAACTCCATGGTCAGGAACACGACGTCCTCGACTTTCGGCTGCAGGTAGCTCTTCCCGTGCGCGGCCACACGCACCGGGGTTTCCCCAAGCAAGTACAGTGCCACTGACACGTCGTGCGGCCCGAAACTCCAGAGGGCATTCTCGTCGGCGCGAACCTGCCCCAGGTTGACGCGAAGCCCGTACAGATAATAAATGCGACCGAGGTCCCCGCCCTGTACCAGGGCGCGGAGCCGCTCGACGGCCGGGTGGAACACGAGGAGGTGGCCGGCGAGCACGGGGACATCGTGCTTGGTCGCGGCCCGAGCGACCGCCTCCGCGTCGCTGGTGCTCAGGGCGAATGGCTTCTCGACCAGGCACGGCTTGCCGGCTTCGACGCACTGCAGGGCGATCCGGGCGTGCGTCGCGGCGGGGGACGCGATCACCACGGCCTCCACCCGACCAAGAAGATCCGTCACGTCTCCGGTGACGTGCACCGCCGGGTATTGCCGTCCCAGCCGCTCGCGCGTCTTCACGTCGGCGTCGCACACCGCCGCCAGCTCCGCATCAGCGAGGGTCGCCACTGTGCGGACGTGGTTCTTGCCCCACGCGCCGGCACCGATCACACCCACCCGGAGGCGGCTCACCGGTAGAACCCGCGAATCGTCTCGACCACGAAGCCGATCTGGTCGGCGGTGAGCTCGGGATAGATGGGCAGGGAGATCACCTCCGTCGCGGCCCGCTCGGCCTCCGGGAGCCGGCCCCGCTGGTAGCCCAGGTGACGGAAGCAGTTCTGGAGATGGAGCGGCACCGGGTAATAGACCGCGTTGCCGACACTGTGGCTCTTCAAATGCGCCTGCAACTCGTCCCGGCGCTCGACCCGCAGCGTGTACTGATGAAAGATCGGCTCATTGCAGCGGTCGACCACCGGCGTCCGGACGGGTGACAGCCCGTCGAGGGCTTTGGTGTAGGACGCGGCGTGCTCGCGCCGCTTGCTCGACCAGGAGGCGAGGTGCGGCAGCTTCGCGAGCAGCACTGCCGCCTGCACCGAGTCGAGCCGCGAGTTGGTGCCGATCTCGTCGTGATGGTACTGCTTCGCCCCGCCGTGCAGCCGCAGCTTGCGGAGTCGCTCGGCGGCCGCGTCGTCGGAGGTGACCATCATCCCGCCGTCGCCCCAGGCGCCGAGGTTCTTGCTCGGAAAGAAGGAATAGCCCGTGGCCCAGCCCAACTCGCCCGCCATGCGCCATTCGCCGTCGATGCGGCGGCGCGCCCCGATCGCCTGGGCCGCGTCCTCAATGATCTTGAGACCATGAGCGCGCGCGATCGGGATCAACCGCTCGATGGCGGCCATCTGGCCATACAGATGAACGGGCAGGATGGCCCGGGTGCGCGGGGTGACCGCCGCCTCCACCGCCGCGGGGTCGATGTTGAACGTGCCAGGCTCGATATCCACGAAGACCGGCGTGCCGCCGGCGTTGTGGATCGCCCCGGCGGTGGCGAAGAACGTGAACGGCGTCGTGATGACCTCGTCGCCCGGCTCCAGCCCGAGGGCCTTGAGGGGCAGAAGCAGCGCGTCGGTCCCGCTCGCGCACGCGATGCCGTGTCTCGCGCGGGCGAGCTGGGCTACGGCGCTCTCGAGCTGCGGGACGGAGGGACCCATCACAAAGTGCTGCGACTCGATGACCGCTTGCAGGGCGGGCAGGACGTCGTCCTTGATCGCGCGATATTGCGCCACGAGGTCCAGTAACGGCACGTTCACGGTGTCAGGGATCCGAAAGAAAGAGGGGGAAGGAAATTACCCGACCCGGCCGGGCTGGGCAATGCGATGCAACGCGCCGTCCGACTCTTCATACGTCGCGCCGCAGCTCGCGCACGCCGCGGCGCCGCGCGCCACGACCAGACGCTCACCGCACTGGCACATCCAGCCCACGCGGCGGGCCGGGACGCCGACCATCAGGGCGTAGGCCGGCACGTCGGAGGTGACGACGGCGCCGGCCCCGATGAACGCATACTCCCCAAGGGTCACGCCGCAGACGATGGTGGCGTTGGCCCCGATCGACGTCCCCCGCTTCACGAGGGTGGCGCGGTACTCGTGCTTGCGCGACACGTGGCTGCGTGGGTTCAGGACGTTGGTGAACACGCAGGACGGTCCACAGAACACGTCGTCCTCGAGCGTGACGCCCTCGTAAATCGAAACGTTATTCTGGATCTTCACATTGGCGCCGATCCGCGTGCCGGGCATCACCACCACGTTCTGCCCCAGACTGCAGCGCTCGCCGATCATCGCACCGGGCATCACGTGACAGAAGTGCCAGATCTTCGTGCCGCGGCCGATTTGGGCGCCGTCATCGACGTAGCTGGATTCGTGCACGAAGTAGTCTGCCATCTAGGCTCCGATCACCTTTACCTCGAGCTCGAGCTCGACGCCGGTCTTCTTCGCGACGGTCTTGCGCACATGGTCGATGACCTTGAGCACGTCGCTCGCCGTCGCGGTGCCCGTATTCACGATGTAGTTCGCGTGCAGCGTCGAGACCTGGGCGCCGCCGATGGTGAAGCCCTTGAGCCCGCACTCGTCGATCAGCACGCCCGCTGTGCGCGGTCCGCCTGGATTCTTGAAGACCGATCCGGCGCAGGGCTGGTCGAACGGCGTGCCGGCCTTGCGCCAGCGGAACAGCCGGGCCTGCAGCTCCTTGAGCTTCGCCGGCGGCTCCTCGATCAGGGCCAGCTTCGCCTCGAGCACGATGACGTTCCCGAGGTTCGACGCCCGGTACTTAAAGGAGATCTGCTTGCGCCCCACCGACCGGACTTTCCCCTTGGCGTCCATCACGGTGGCCTCCGTGAGCACCTCGGCAAACTCCGCGCCGTGCGCACCGGCGTTCATATAGACGCCTCCCCCGACGGTGCCGGGAATGCCGATGAATCGCTCCACACCGGCGAACCCCGCCTCCGCCGTCCGGCGCGCGAGCAGCGGGGTCGCCAGTCCGGCCCCGACGATGGCGGTGGCGCCCTTCATCTCGAAGCGGTCGAGCCCCTTGCCAATGCGGATGACGACGCCGGGGAAGCCCGCGTCCTTCACCAGGACGTTCGAGCCGAGACCGAGCGCCATCCAGGGCAGGCCGCGCTCCTGCGCGAGATCGAGCGCCTTGGCAACGTCCTCCGCGTCGGCCGGCTGGACGAGAAAGCGCGCCGGGCCGCCGATCCGGTACGTGGTGTAGCGCGCCAACGGCTCGTTCTCGAGCACGCGGCCGCGAAACTTGGGCTTCGGCGCCGGGGGCGGCGTCGCCGGCTTGACCGCGAGCTTGCCCCCCTTGCCGGTCGGCTTCGCGGCGGCTTTCGCTACGCCTGGCCGGCCGGTGCGGGGCTTACCGCTGGCGCCCTTGCCGCGACCGGTGGCTGCTTTTCGACGGTCGTTCTTTCGTGCCATTCTTGGAGACTCCTCACGCTGCCCGTTCGGCTGCGAAGAGCGATGATCGCGTCGCATGCGGCGCTGGCAGCCGACATCGTCGTCGTGTACGGGACGCGATGCATCAGCGCCGCGCGCCGGATCGCGTAGTCGTCCGCCTGCGTGAACTTCCCCAGGGGCGTATTGATCAGCAGCTGCACGTCCCCGGAAACGATCAGATCGATCGCGTTGGGCCGCCCCTCATGCACCTTGGCCACCAGATCCGCCGGCACGCCGCGCGACCGTACGTACCGCGCCGTGCCCTCGGTGGCCACGATGCGGAACCCCATCTCGTGAAACCGCCGCACGATCGGCAACACCGTGGGCTTGTCCGAGTCGTTCACCGTTACGAAAATCGCGCCCTCGAGCGGCAGGCTGCCGTCCGCGGCGATCTGCGCCTTCGCGAACGCCATGCCGAAACTGTCCGCCAATCCCATGACTTCGCCGGTCGAGCGCATCTCCGGGCCCAGGATGGTATCGACCCCGGGCAGCTTCGTGAAGGGGAAGACCGCCTCCTTGACCGCCACCCCGGGCAGCGGAAGGTCATCGGGAACACCCAGTTCGTCCAGGGTATGCCCGGCCATGACCGCCGCCGCGAGCCTGGCGAGGGGCACCCCCGTCGCCTTGCTCACAAAGGGGACGGTCCGGGACGCCCGGGGATTGACCTCCAGGACGTAGACGACCCCGTCCTTGATGGCGTACTGGACGTTGATCAACCCCACGACGCCGAGGGCGGCGGCAAACGCCTTGGTGTAGCGGCGCATCTCTTCGACCTGTCGATCGCCGATCAGGTAGGGGGGGAGGACGCACGCCGAGTCTCCCGAATGAACTCCGGCGTCCTCGATGTGCTGCATCACACCCCCGATCACGCAGCGGGTCCCATCTGAGAGGGCATCGACGTCGCCTTCGAACGCATCCTCGAGGAAGCGGTCGATCAGCACCGGATGCTCCGGCGCGACGCGTGCGGCCTTCTCGAAGTAATCGCGCAGCGAGCCCTCGTCGTACACGATCTCCATCGCCCGGCCGCCCAGCACGTAGGACGGCCGGACCAGCACCGGGAAGCCGATCCGCTCGGCGACGGTGACGGCTTCCGCCACCGACCGCGCCGTACCGTTCGCCGGCTGGGTGACACCAAGACGGTCCGCCAGAGCCTCGAACCGTCCGCGGTCTTCGGCGACGTCGATCGAGTCAGGAGAGGTCCCCAGGACGGACACGCCGGCCGCCTCGAGTGGCTTGGTGAGTCGCAAGGGGGTCTGGCCACCGAGCTGAACCACCACACCCCTGGGCCGCTCCCAGCGCACGATTTCGAGCACGTCTTCGAGGGTGAGCGGCTCGAAGTACAGCTTGTCCGAGATGTCGAAATCGGTCGACACGGTCTCGGGGTTCGAGTTGATCATGATGGTCTTCATACCCAGCTCGCGGAACGCGAGACCTGCCCGCACGCAGCAGTAGTCGAACTCGACGCCCTGCCCGATGCGGTTCGGCCCACTGCCGAGGATTACGACGCCCTCGCCGCCGAACGGCGTCGATTCGTTCTCAGCGTCGTACGAGCTGTAGAGGTAGGGCGTGGCGGAGGGGAATTCCCCGGCGCACGTGTCGACGGTCTTGTACGCGGGATGCACATCGAGCCGCCAACGCAGCTCGCGGATGGCCGCCTCTGTAGTGCCGCGCAGCTCGCCCAGCTGTCGGTCCGAGAAGCCCATGCGCTTCATGCGCCGCAGCTCGAGCGCACTCGGCTCGTGCAGCCCCGCGAACCAGCGCTCCGCTTCGATCAGCTCTTCCATCTGATAGAGGAACCAGGGATCGATCCCCGTTGCCCGCGTCACGTCGTCCACCGACACGCCGTCGAGCAACGCGCGCTTGATCTGGAAGATCCGCTCGGGCGTGGGGGTGCGCAGCGCCACCCGCAGGTCTTCCGGGCTGTCGCTGGTCAGGCGGTCGTCCGCCAGGGTCTGGCCCGCCACCCATCCCGGGCGCCCGATCTCCAGAGCGCGCAAGCCCTTCTGGAACGCTTCCTTGAAGGTGCGCCCGATCGCCATCGCCTCGCCCACGGATTTCATCTGGGTGGTGAGACGGAAGTCCGCGGTCGGAAACTTCTCGAACGCAAACCGCGGCACCTTCACCACGACATAGTCGAGCACGGGCTCGAAGGACGCCGGCGTGGTTCGCGTGATGTCGTTCGGCAGCTCGTCCAGGGTGTACCCGACGGCGAGCTTCGTGCCGATGCGGGCGATCGGGAATCCGGTGGCCTTCGAGGCAAGCGCCGACGAACGGGAGACGCGCGGGTTCATCTCGATCACGAGCATCTCGCCGTCCGCCGGGTTGACGGCGAACTGGATGTTGCAACCGCCCGCTTCGACGCCGATCTCGCGGATGATGGCGATCGCGGCATCGCGCATGCGCTGGTACTCGCGGTCCGTGAGTGTCATGGCGGGCGCCACGGTGATCGAATCGCCGGTGTGCACGCCCATGGGGTCCACGTTCTCGATCGAGCATACGATCACCACGTTGTCCCGATGATCGCGCATCACCTCGAGCTCGAACTCCTTCCATCCGAGCACGCTCCGCTCGATCAGCGTGGTGTGGACCGGCGACAGCTCGAGCGCCCGCTCGACCAGCTCCTCGAGCTCGGCGCGATTGTACGCGATACCCCCGCCGGTGCCCCCCAGCGTAAACGAGGGGCGGATGATCGCGGGATATCCCGTTTCCGATGCCTCCGCGAGCGCGTCCGCTACGGTTCCAACCGTTCGGCCCACGGGGGTCGCCAGGCCGATCCGCCGCATGGCGGCCGCGAACTCCGCCCGGTCCTCGGCCATCTGAATAGCGCGGGCATTGGCCCCGATCAGCTGCACGCCGCACCGCTCCAGCGTGCCGTCCCTCGCGAGCGCCATCGCCACGTTCAGGGCCGTCTGCCCGCCCATGGTGGGGAGCAGGGCGTCGGGGCGCTCCCGCTCGATCACCCGCCGCACCCACTCTGGCGTCACCGGCTCGACGTACGTCCGGTCGGCCAGCTCGGGGTCCGTCATGATCGTCGCGGGATTCGAGTTGACGAGGACCACCTGATAGCCCTCTTCCTTGAGGGCCTTCACCGCCTGCGTGCCCGAATAATCGAACTCCGCGCCCTGGCCGATCACGATCGGGCCCGAGCCGATGAGCAGGATGCGCCGGAGGTCAGTCCGCTTGGGCATCGAGCACGTCCCGCAGGATGTCGTTCAGGTCGTAGCGCGGCGCCCAGCCGGTGGCGGCCCGCAGCTTGGACGCGTCGCCCACGAGGTGGAGCACGTCGCCGGCACGCATCAGATCCGGATCCGCCTCCGGAATGGGCCGAATCCCGACCATGGTGGCCACGCGATCGAACAGCTCGTCGAGTGACACGGCCTGCCCCGACGCGACATTGTACATCTCGCCCGGCTGTCCTTTGACCAGCAGGCGGGCGTAGGCATCCACGACGTCTCGCACGTGCAGGAACTCCCGGACGGGCTCGAGATTGCCCACCTTGACCACTGGCGCCCCGACGCGCTTAGCGGCGCGCAGGCGCTCGACGAACGCGGGGACCACGAAGCGCGCGTCCTGGCCGGGGCCCGTATGCGCGAAGGCACGCGTGACGATCACCCGCAGGCCGGTTCGCCGCCACGCCTCGAGCGCCGCGATTTCCTCACCCGCCTTGCTCGCCGCGTAGGCAGACGCGGGTGCGATCGGGTCCGTCTCACGCCGCGGCCTGGGCTCCGTCGACGGGCCGTACACCTCCGCGGTCGAGGTCACGAGCACGATGGGGTCCGCGCGCCCGGCCCGGCGGGCCTGGCCGAGCACGTGCACGATGCGCGCGGTGCCCGCGGCGTTCACGTTCCACGCGAACCCCGGATCGCGCGTCGCGTCGCTGGTCGACGAGACGGCGGCGAGGTGCACCACTGCGTCGTAGGGGAGGTCGACGCACGCGCGGACCGATTCGGCATCCGTGAGCTCCAGGGGGAGCCATCGGACGGCGGCGTGCTCGTCGGGCGTCAGGTCGCCCGCCGGGCCGACCGCTGCGGGGCTCTGTCCAGGTCGGACCGCGCCGTAGACTTCGCGGCCGTCCGCGAGCAGGCGGCGGACCACCCAGCGACCCACGAAGCCGTCGGCCCCGGTGACGAGCACTTTCACGACACGCGCTCCAGGTCTGCGTCCACCATCATGCGAACCAGGTCCGTGAAGCTCGTCTGCGGCGCCCAGCCGAGGTCGCGCCTGGCCTTGGACGGATCGGCCTGCAACAAGTCGACCTCGGCCGGCCGGACGAACCGCGGGTCGACCTTCACGTGCCCGCCGGGCGTCGAGGTTGCCGAGCTGCAGCTCACTGCTCTTGCCCTTCACGATGCGGGCCACGCCGTGACTCACCTTGCGGGTCACGAACTCGAGCCCGCGGCGCGGCGACTCGTGATTGAACAGGATGCCGCTGACCGCGTACAGGCCGTAGGACTCGCGATAGTTCACTGTGATCCAGTGGCCGTAGACCTTGGCGACGCCGTACGGCGACCGCGGATAGAACGGCGTGGTCTCGCGCTGGGGCGTTTCCTGCGCCTTGCCGAACATCTCGGACGAGCTCGCCTGGTAGCAGCGTGCGGCCGGATGCGCGAGCCGAACGGCCTCGAGGAGCCGAGTGACGCCGAGCGCGGTGAACTCGCCGGTCAGCACGGGTTGCGCCCACGACGTCGGAACGAAGCTCTGCGCCGCCAGATTGTACACCTCGTCCGGCTTGGCGTCGCGGATCACCGACGTGAGGGAATGCTGATCGAGGAGATCGGCGGGCACGATGTGGACGCGATCAAGCAGATGCCCGATGCGCTCGTAAGAGTCGTGCGACGTGCGTCGGACCACGCCGACCACCTCGTACCCCTTCCCGAGCAGCAGCTCCGCCAAATACGAGCCGTCCTGTCCCGTGATCCCGGTGATGAGCGCGGTGCGTCGGGGTTGCCCCACTCCCTTGGCCGGTTTAGCTTTCGGCCGCTTTTGCGAAGCGCTCATTTCCTCGGTCGGGCGGGTCCATGGCTCGAGTCTGCGAGATCTGTGGCAAGGGCCCCATGTCGGGGCACAACGTCAGCCACGCGAACAATAAGACCAACCGGCGCTGGTACCCGAACCTCCAGCGGGTGCGGGCGGTGGTGAACGGGACCACGCGGCGCATTCGGGTCTGCACGCGCTGTCTCAAATCGAACCGCGTCACCAAGGCCGCGTAACGAAAAAGGGGACCCAGGGTCCCCTCCGTTGTCTCGCAGGGCGCCCCGCCGCCCCCCGGCCGTCACTCACCCAACAGTTCGATGCGAGCGACGTCGGCGCCGTCACCCGCGCGGTGACCGAGCTTGGTGATGCGCGTGTATCCGCCCGCCCGCGCCGCGAACCGGGGTCCGAGATCCTTGAATAGCCGGTGCGTCACGTCCCGATCTTTCAGCCGCCGCTCCACCAGGCGCCGCGCGTGCAGATCTCCGCGCCGCGCGAGCGTGATGAGCCGCTCCGCGTAGGGGCGCAGCTCCTTCGCCTTGGCCTCGGTGGTCACGATCCTGTCGTGCCGGAAGAGGCTCGTCGCGAGGTTTGCCAGCAGTGCCTTCTTGTGGCTCGCGGTGCGGGACAGCTGCCGGCCCTTGGCCCGGTGCCGCATTACTCCGCTTCTCCTTCACTCGCCTGCGCCTGCGGTGGCATGCCAGGATCGAGCACCTTCCACTCGGTGTCTGTCTCCTCGAACTTCATCCCGAAATTCAGGCCCTCCCGCCGGAGCAGCTCGGCAATTTCCCCCAGCGCCTTTTCGCCCACGTTCTTCACCTTGAGGAGATCCTCCTCGCGATACTGCACGAGGTCTCCCAACGTGCGGATGTTGGAATTCTTGAGCGAGTTGACCGACCGGACCGACAAGCCCACGTCGTCGATCGAGCGGGCGAGCACTTCCCGCAACCGGCCCGTGGCGGCGCCACCGTTTCCGGCTGGCTGGGCGGCGACCATCGGCACTTTGCCGAAGTCCACGAAGAAGCGGAAATGCTCCTGCGCCAGGGCCGCCGCGTACGCGACCGCGTCTTCGGGAGAGATGGTCCCATTGGTCTCGACCGTCAGTGTGAGCCCCTCGACGTAGCCCCGCCCCTTGTTCACGTACAATTCACCGCCGATTTCGCGGTCGTCCTGCACGGTGAACAGCAGCTGATCGGGATTCACGATGGTCACCGCGCTGTGCGCGTCGATATCGCGCGCGTACACCGGCCCGGCCTTGTCGTGCTTGATGTGGAGGACCGCCTCGTCGACGTCCGCGGCGAGGACGAGCGTGAGCGCCTTGAGCCGCTGGATGATTTGGTGCACGTCCTCGACCACGCCGGGGATGGTCTGGTGCTCGTGGACCACCCCGTCCAACCGGAAGGCCCACACGGCGGCCCCGCGGAGCGAGGAGAGCAGCATCCGGCGCAGCGAATTGCCCAGCGTGTAGCCGTAGCCCCGCTCGAGCGGCTGGAGGCGGAACTCGGCGGCATTGGCATTGTCTTCCCGCTTGGTCATCTCGACCAGGTGCGGGCGAACCAGGCCCGTCAAATCTAGAGTCGTCATCACTTGGAATAGAGCTCAACGATTAACTGTTCTTGCGCGGCGATCGGGATGGCGTCGCGGGTGGGCCGCTGCGTCATCTTGCCGAGCGCCTTGTCGGTATCGACCTGTATCCAGGACACCGGTTGCTGGCGGCCGAACTGCTCGAGCGCCAGCTTCACCTGCACCAACTCGCGGCTTGCGTCGGCCAGCTTCACTTCGTCACCCGGGCGCACCCGGAAGGACGGCACGTTCACCGTCCGGCTGTTGACCTGCACGTGGCGGTGACGGACGAGCTGGCGCGCCTGCCGACGCGACACCGCGAACCCCATCCGGTAGACGAGGTTGTCGAGCCGGCTCTCGAGCGCGACCAGAAGCGCCTCACCGGTCACGCCCGGCTCCTTCAGCACGCGATCGAAGATGTTGCGGAACTGACGCTCTGACAGCCCGTAGATCCGCTTGACCTTTTGCTTTTCCCGCAGCTGCCGCGCGTATTCGGAGGCTTTGCGCCGCCGCCCCGACGACTGGCCGTGCTGACCGGGCGCGTAGGCCCGCCGCTCGACGGCGCACTTCTCCGTCAAACAGCGCGTCCCCTTGAGGAACAGCTTCGTCCCCTCGCGGCGGCACAGCTTGCAGGCAGGACCCGTGTAGCGTGCCATCGCTCAGACCCGCCGCTTTTTCGGCGGCCGGCAGCCATTATGCGGGATCGGGGTCACGTCCCGAATCGAGCGGATCTGCAGCCCGGCGGTGGCCAGGGCCTGAATCGCGGATTCACGGCCCGACCCCGGCCCCTGCACCCGCACGTGCACGCGCCGCACGCCGAGATTGAGCGCCTCACGCGCCGCCTGCTCCGCCGCCACCGTCGCGGCGAACGGCGTCGATTTCTTCGACCCCTGGAAGCCAGCCTTGCCCGAGGAACCCCACGTGATGGCATTCCCCTGCATGTCGCTGATGGTGATGAGCGTGTTGTTGAAGGTCGCCGTGATATGGGCGATGCCTTCCGCCTCCACCACCTTCTTGACGCGCTTCGCGCCCGCCGCTTTCGCCTGTGCCATTTACTTTTTCAGCAAGGGCTTCTTCTTGCCCGCAATAGCGCGCCGCGGCCCCTTCTTCGTGCGCGCGTTGGTGTGGGTGCGTTGGCCGCGCACGGGGAGGTTCTTCCGGTGCCGCGAGCCGCGATACGTGCCGATGTCCATCAGCCGCTTGATGTTCATCGCGACTTCCGTGCGCAACGCGCCTTCGACCTTGTAGTCGCGCTCGATCACCTGACGCAGCCGTGCCACCTCCGCATCCCGGAGGTCGCGCACGCGCGCATCCGAGTTCACCCCGGTCTCCGCGAGAATTCTCCTCGCGTTCCGAGGTCGGATGCCGTAAATGTACGGAAGGGCGTACAGGATTTTCTTGTCGCGCGGCAGGTCGACCCCTGCAATGCGTGCCATCCGCTACCCCTGCCGCTGCTTGTGCTTGGGGCTGCGCTTGCAGATGACGCGGATGACTCCCCGCCGCTTGATCACCCTGCAATGCTCACAGATCGGCTTTACGCTAGTCCGGACCTTCAAGACGGGCGCTCCCGGGAAAAAATTTCCAATTGAATCTTGAATTGTAGACGGCGCTGTAAGTTCGCGCAAGGGGCGGGATTAGGGCGCGCTCCGCAACTCCGTCAGCACCCATTCGTCGCTCGTCTTTCGAAACCCGAGAAACACCGTTTCGCGACGCTCGTCGCTCGTGCCCGCCACCACGTACCGCCGTTCCAGCTCGGCGTAGCCGCGTTCCGGCTCGACCTCGCGAACCGCGCTCACCGTCAGCCGGCGCTCGACGCCTGCCCGGAGGTGACGGCGCAACAGCTCGAGGGCCTGGGCACGATCCACCGGCGCGGAGGGGTCGGCGCCTGGAATCTGGAGCACGATGCTAGGGCCTTGGCCCACAATCGCTTCCACATTGTGCCTCAGCCACGCCTGTCGCACGCGCTCGGCCGCTTCGGCGAGCGAGCCCTGGGCCCGCACGCCAACGCCCAAAACGGCGCTGAGTAGCAGGACGATCGCCAGCGAGCGCAGCATCAGAGGCTCTCCATCAACCGCTGGTACACCCCAGCCGGGTCCGCGGCCTGGGTGATGGGACGGCCGACCACGACGTGGGTCGCCCCGCGCCGCATCGCCTCGGCCGCCGTCACCGTGCGCGCGTGGTCGCCCCTCGCGTCACCGAGAGCCCGGATGCCAGGCACCACGATCCAAGGCGCGGGCCCGAGAGCGGCGCGAAGCAGCGTCAGCTCAAGCCCGGATGCCACGATGCCGCGGAGGCCGGCGCTCACCGCCAGCCGGGCGAGACGCTCGGTCTCGACTCCCATATCCGGCACGCCACGGCCTACCACCCGCTCGAAGTCGCCAGCGTCGTGCGACGTGAGCACGGTGACGCCAACGAGCGCCACCTCCCCGGCGGCGCTTGCCGCAGCGGCAAGAACCGCCGGCCCGCCCAGGGTGTGTACCGTCGCCATCGCCACCCCCTGCGCCCGGCCGCGCCGCCAGGTCCAAGGCCTCCCGCCCGCTGGGGAGATCGAACGCCACGATGAGGTCAGCCAGGACCGAGCTCCCGCGCGATGCGCTCCGGGGCGCGCGGGTCGGCGAGTGCCGCAGTCCCGATCGCCACGAGCGACGCTCCCGCCGTCAAGTATTCGCGCGCGTCCCTCGCGGTGCGGATGCCCCCGACCCCGATGATCGGGATGTCGACCTTGTCGTGCACTCGTCGGGTCGCCAACACGCCGATCGGAAGGAGCGCCGGACCGCTCACGCCGCCGGATCCGTTTCCCAGGCGCCCGTCGAGCGCCCCCGGTATTGTGTTCACGAGGGTCACCGCAGCCGCACCCTCCTGTTTCGCTACCGCGGCCATGCCGGCGATGTCCGGTAGCACGGGCGAGAGCTTCACTACGATCGGTCGCGTGGCCGCCGCGCGACATCGCCGCACGAGCTCACGCAGTCCGTCGGGAGTCGCACCGAACTCGAGCCCACCGGCGCTTGTGTTGGGACAGGACGCGTTCACCTCGAATGCCGTGATCACGGCGAGATGACTGAGGCAGGTGATCACGTGTACGTAATCGTCCACCGTCGCACCGGCGACGTTGACCAGCACCCGTGCGCGCTGGAGGTGTGTCGCGAGCCACGGGAGGTCGTGGTCGCGCACCGCCTGGACGCCGGGGTTCGCGAGACCGACGGCATTGAGCATGCCGCCCGCGAACTCGGCCACACGTGGCGCGGGGTGTCCGGGTCGCGGCTCCGGGGTGACCGCCTTGGTCACGATCCCACCGAGCGCGTCCAAATCGATGACGTCGCGCACCTCGCGGCCGAAGCCGGCAGTGCCGGAAGCGAGCAGGACTGGGTTTTGGAACGTCGCGTCGAACAGCCGAACTGCCGTCACCGCCCCCTCGCCGGCGCCGCGACCGCGAGTTTCCGCTCGAACTCGAGGAGATACGCGACGATCCCGTCCGCGATGGCGCTCGCGATCTTGTGCTGACCGAGGCTCGAGGCCAGGAACGCCCCGTCCGTGCGATTGGTGGCGAAGCCGGTCTCGACCAGGATGGCGGGCCGCCGGGCCGTGGTGAGCACCATGAACCCCGCCTGCTGCACACCGTGACCGCCTCCGGGATGGATGCGCGCAACGGAGTCCTGGACCAGCGCGGCGAGCTGGGCCGACTCGCGCAGATACTCGTTCACCTGGAGGTCCCTGAGGATGAACCCCAACGGACCGGTCGCTGCGCTCGACGCCCCCGTGAACAGGTCGCACTCCGCTTTGCAGAACGCCCCGCGATCGGCGAGGTCAATGAGGGTGTCGCCGGAGCGGGTGAGCGACGCGCCGATACCGCGCCGCATCAGCTCCGCTCGCAACAGGCGGGCGATGGCGAGTGTGATGTCCTTCTCCACCAGGCCATCGGGGAAATACCGACCCGGGTTCCCCGGATCCACGCCTCCGTGCCCCGGGTCCACTACGACCGTGTGATGCAGGCGCAATCCGGTCATCGGGTTGGGCACCGCCGCGGGCGAGTGCATTGGGGCGGATGGCGGAGGAGCGGCAGCCACCGCACCAGCCACGGGCAGCTCGACGAGTCGTGACCACGCCCCGGCCCCGGAGGCGTCCCAGCGATAGCGGCCGCCCAGCGCCCGCGGCACACAGTCCGCGAGCCAGTTCAGGGGCAGGAAGACCGTATCGCGCGCCACGTATGGCTCGCCCACGAGCCCGTACACCACGCCGCCGACGCGCACGAACGGCGCGCCCAACTGGAAGACGAACTCCGTCCCCGAGAGTCCCACCGCCACGCGTGAGCCCTCGAGCGCCACGGTGAGTCCGAGCGGCGGCCCGAGGAGCGGCGCGGCGACGGCGGCGCTGCCGCGCTCGCTCGTCACGGGTACCGTGGTCTCCCCCCGCGGCGTGGAGATCAACACGACTTGGGGCGCCCGGGGAGGCGTCGCGATCGCGAGCCAGAGCCATAGCAGCACGCTCACGAGCGCGTTCCCTTGATGCCGCGCGCCAGCTCGCGCTCCGCCACGCGCCGCTTCAACTCCTCGCGCTTGTCGTGCAGCTTCTTGGCCTTCGCGAGAGCGATCGCAACCTTGGCGAGACCGTCCTTGAAGTAGAGCTCGAGGGGGACGATCGTGAGTCCCTTCCGACTGGTTCCGCCGATCAGCTTGCGGATCTCCTGTGCGTGGAGGAGCAGCTTGCGGGAGCGCGCGGGCGGCGGGTTGTTATAGCTCCCGGGCCGATAGGCCGCGATGGTCATCCCCTCGAGCCACACTTCCCCGTTGCGCACGTGCGCATAGGCTTCACCGAGACTGGCCTTGCCGACGCGGAGCGACTTGACCTCCGTGCCCGTAAGCACGAGGCCCGCCTCCCACGTCTCCAGGAGATGGTAGTCATGTCGCGCCCGCGGGTTACGGGCGATGGAGACTTTGTCCACCGGGCCAGCGCAAGATAGAAACCGTCACGAAAGCGGTCAAGCCAAGAGTTGACTTGAGGTTATACCGCCGTCTATATTCGCCGTTCCCGCGCTGCCGAAGTGGTGGAATTGGTAGACGCGCTGGCTTCAGGAGCCAGTGGGCGCAAGCCCGTGGGGGTTCGAGTCCCCCCTTCGGCATGTCAGTATCTCGGCAGACTCCGGTCCACGTTCACCGCCCACGCGTCGATCCCGCCGCGCAGACTGCGCACTTTCGGAAAGCCTGCGGCCTTCAAGATCTCGAGCGCCTTGAGCGAGCGCGCGCCGTGATGACAGTGCGTCACGATCTCGCGGTGCCCGTCCAGTTCGCCGAGGCGGTCCGGGAGCTCACTCAGTGGAATAAGCCGCGCACCCTCGATGTGCGCGATCGCGTGCTCGTGCGGATGGCGCACGTCGAACACCAGCAGCTCCGGGTTGAGGTGCCATTCGTCTTTCAGCTGCTCGGCGCTGATCTCCGCCCCTTCGTACGACGGCTCGGCGCCGATGCCACAGAACGCCTCGTAGTCGATCAGGGCGGTGATGGTAGGATGGCGGCCGCACACCGGGCAGTCGGGATCCTTCTCCAGCCGCAGCTCGCGAAACTGCAGCTTCAGGGCGTCGAACAGCACCAGGCGCCCGATGAGCGGCTCGCCCACGCCGAGGATCAGCTTGATCGTCTCCATCGCCTGGATCGAGCCGATGATCCCGGGCAGTACGCCGAGGACGCCCCCTTCCGCGCACGAGGGGACCAGTCCCGGCGGCGGCGGCTCCGAGTACAGGCAGCGGTAGCAGGGTCCCCGTCTCGCGTGGAACACCGATGCCTGACCCTCAAAGCGGAAAATGGACCCGTAGACGTTCGGCTTGTCGAGGAGCACGCAGGCGTCGTTCACGAGGTAGCGGGTCGGGAAGTTGTCTGTCCCGTCGGCCACGACGTCGAAGTCACGGATGATGTCGAGGGCATTCTCGGATGTGAGCCGGGTTTCGAACGGCTCGACGCGCACGTTCGGGTTCAGGTCGTGGATGCGCGCCGCCGCGGACTCGAGCTTGCCCGTGCCGACCGTGGACGTGCCGTGCAGGATTTGCCGCTGCAGGTTCGTCTTGTCCACCACGTCGAAGTCCACGAGGCCGATGGTGCCGACGCCAGCGGCCGTCAGATAGAGGGCCGCCGGTGAGCCCAGGCCCCCTGCTCCCACCAGGAGCACCCGGGCCGCCTTCAGCTTCTTCTGGCCCTCGAGACCCACATCCGGCAGGATGAGGTGGCGCGAATATCGCAGGATTTCCTCGTGCGACAGGTGGGGCAGCACGTCTGCCACGGCCGTTCCTCCGGCAATACTCGGGATGATCGAAACGGTGTCCCCGGCCTTGACCGGCGTGTCGCGCTGGGCGAGCTGCCGGATGTCGCGGTCGTTGACGTACACGTTGACAAAGCTGCGCAGCCGGCCGTCGTCTGCAAAGAGATGCGGCCTCAACGGCGCGTGCTCGCCGGTGAGCCGGTCGAGCAACTCCCCCACACTCCCCCCCTCCAGCTGGACCGCATCACGCCCGCCCACGAAGGGACGCAGCGGTGTGGGAATCAGGATTGTCACTGCCATACGACCTTCCGCTCCTCGTTGGTGATCGGCTCTTCCTCGAAGCTCCCACGATCGTCCGTGAGAACCCAGCTCTTCAGCTCGGCGGCGCTGCCCCGTCCCACGCCGACGATGACGTACGACAGCGTGGGCCAGGCGTGCTCACGGTCGAACGCCGATGGCACCGGGGGGTGATCGGGATGCGAATGATACACGCCGATGACCTCGAGGCCGTCGCGCTCGAGGCGCTCCTGCGCTCGCCGGAACGATTCGGGGTCGATCAAGTAGCGGTTGCGTGCCGCGTCGGTCCGTCGATTGACCAACGGCACCAGCTGAACCGCCACCTTGTAGTGCTCCTCGACGCTCCCGCCGATCAGGCCACAGGCCTCGGCAGGGTAGTCCGCCTCGCCGTGCCGGCGGATCGCCGCTACGTGTCGCGGATCGAGAACGAGCGTCATTCGGATTTCCCCTCCCCCTCCCCCTCCCATTCCCCCGCGAGCCGACGGGGCTCGCTCAAGTAACGAGTGCCCGAGTCCGGCGCGACGACGACAACGACGGCGTCTGACAATCGGGCGTTCGGGCGGGGGCAGTCGGACAGAACCCGTTCCGCGGCCACGACTGCCGCCCCTGTGGACCAGCCCACGAGCAGCCCCGCCTCCCGCGCCAAGCGCCGGACCGCGCCTTCCGCCTCTTCCGTCACCACAAACTCGGTTCTGTCCGGCAGGGCGGGATCGTAGATTCCCGGCACGATCGCCGTTGCCAGGTGCTTCAGCCCCTCGAGCCCGTGGAAGGGCCCGTCGGGTTGCACGGCGACCAGCTCGATGTCCGCGTTCAATTCCTTCAAACGCCGGCCGGTTCCCATCATCGTGCCCGTCGTACCGAGCCCTGCCACGAAATGCGTCACGCGGCCGGCGGTCTGGCGCCAGATCTCCTCGGCCGTCGTCACGTAGTGTGACCGCCCGTTCGCCGGATGATTGTATTGATCCGCGTACCAGAACCGGTCCGGCTCGGCAGCCGCCAGCGCTCGTGCCGCCCGAATCGCTCCATCCGACCCGTCGAGCGGGTCCGTGAAAATCACCTCAGCGCCGTGCGCTTCGAGGAGTGCCTTCCGCTCGGCGCTGGCGTTGCGCGGCACGCAGACGGTCACCCCGATCCCCGCTGCGGCCCCGAGCATCGCGTACGCAATCGCCGTATTGCCGCTGGACGCGTCGAGCAGGCGCTTGCCGGGCAACTCGCCGCGCGCGATCCCGTCCCGGAGTATGAACAGCGCCGGACGATCCTTCACGGAGCCGCCGGGGTTGAACCACTCGGCCTTGAGAAAGACGGGCGGCAGAGGGCGGCCCAGGGCGGTAGAGGGCGGTAGAGGTATCAGCGGCGTATTGCCCACCAGCGCCCACAGCGCGGGCTCAACGGGCGCGACCTCTACCGCCCTCTGCCGCCTTCTGCCGCCTTCTGCCGCCGCCGTTTTCATTCCGCTCCCTTCGCAATCGGCGCTCCCACCAGGTTCCCCCACTCCGTCCACGAGCCGTCGTAGTTGCGCACTTTCTTCACTCCGAGCAGGTACTTCAACGCAAACCACGTGTGGCTCGACCGCTCCCCGATGCGGCAGTAGGCGATCACTTCGTCTTTCCCGTCGATCACTTTGGCGCCTTTGTACAGCTGCACCAGATCCTCGTACGTCTTGAACGTGCCGTCCTGGGCGACCGCCTGACTCCATGGGATATTCCTCGCGCCCGGGATGTGTCCCGCCCGCTGCGCCGTCTCCGTCATGCCGGGCGGCGCGATGATCTCCCCGACGAATTCCGGTTTCGAGCGTACGTCCACGAGGGCCGTCTTCTTGGATTTGAGCGCCTTCTCCACCTCCGGGCGCTTGGCGCGGATCGCCGCGTTCACTTTCTTCGGCACGGGGTAGGTTGTCCGCCGGATCGTCGGGCGCTCGGACACGAGCGGCCGGCCTTCCGCGACCCACTTAGCCCGGCCGCCGTTCATCAGCTTCGCGTTCGTGTGCCCGTACAGTTGCAGCAGCCAGAACGCGAACGCCGCGAACCAGTTGTTGTTGTCGCCGAAGAGCGACGTGACCCGCGTCGTACGCCGTCGTATCGACGTCGACTTCGATCAGCCGAACGGCGGGATCGTTCACGTGCGCGGCCACCCAATCGGTCGACACGAGCGCCTCGGGATGCGCGTATGGCACGGTTGCCTCCAATCCGGTTAAACCCGACAGTGCCAGTCGGGTTTCAGTTGAAAAAAACAATCGGGACGGCGGGACTAGTTCCCGGCCAGAACCCCGGCGATTTGGTACAGCTCGGGTTCGTCGTGCGTGAGATCGGCGAGCGAGATGCCGGCCAGCAGATCGTTGATCCGGTGCTCGAGCATTCGCCAAACCGGCCGGATGCTGCACGACGCGTCCGGACTACATCGCTGGGGATCGACGGGATGGAGATCGCAGTTCACTTCGAAGGTGACGTGCTCGGAGGCCTCGATCACGTCCTTGACGCTGATCGCCTGAGGCTCGCGGGCGAGGTGATAGCCCCCCTTGGCGCCGCGGACCGATTCCACCAGTCCACCACGCCGCAAGCGGAGGAGAATCTGCTCGACGTAATCGTGGGGCAACCGCTCTTGTTCGGCGAGCTCGCGCGCCGCAACCGGCCCCTGCCCCGCACGCTTGGCGAGGTGCAGCGACACGATCAACCCGTACTCGGCCCAGGTGGTGACGCGCATGGCTGCAATATGGGAGGGTAAGTCTCGGGATTCAATGGGAGCGGGGAGCAGGGAGCGGTACCCTCCTCAGCACCAAACGGTACCGCTCCCCGCTCCCCGCTCCCGTTCGCTAACGGGCCCCACCAATCCGGGGGCTGAGCGACGCCCCCACCTGCACACCAAACACGTTTTCGCCGGAATTGCGCTGCAGCCACAGCAGGCGCCCGTTCAGGTTCCACATCAGATCCCCGCTATAAAAGTCCGCGCCGACGCCTCCCTGCGCCCCCTGCGCGATGCCCCTGTCGGGGCCCTGGGAGTACACACCGGCGAGCAGAAACCCGGCCTCGCCGTACACCCGCCCCCACGCGGGCCGCACCGACGCTTCGTAGGCCGGAGCGAAGAGCACCGCGGTCTCGTCACAACCCGTGGAGGGGCAGCCGCTTGTGATTCGGAGTGGGGCCAGGTCGATCTGGACCGCGACGGTGCCCGCCTTCTTGGTGTCGCGTCGGAATCGGGCGCCGACGAATGGAGCGCGCCCGTGCAGGGAGCCGGAGATCGGGATGAGGAAGCTCGCGGCTGGACCCACCGTGCCATCAAGGAACTCTCCGTTGCGGACGCCGCCGACCGTCACGGACGCGTTCGCCACGGCCTCGAGCGCCTGGATCTGACTCCCCGGGACTTCGAGGAACCGTCCCGCGACGGTGGCAGCCGCTGCGCGGCCGACATTGACTCGCACTCCCAGTCCGAAGGCCAGCGCGAGCTGGCTCGTGGCCGATGTGTGCGCGGTGCATGACAGGACGATCAGGCAGAGCGAGTCGACCTCGGTGACTCGCGCGAGGCCGAGGGCCGTCAGGGCGAACGGCGCCACGAGACTGCGCGTGCCGACCGGGTAATAGTACGAGTCGAGCCCATACAGGGTGAGCCGCCGGACACCGTGATCCGTCGAGAGATCGTTGTAGCGGGCGACGCTGAGCCCGATCTCGCTCTCGTCCCCAGTGATGAGGGCGGCCGTTCCGCCCCAGGACGGGAAGCTGTGGCTCGCGCCGGAAAGATCCTCGAGGCTGATCGACGAGTACGTCGGGCCAATTCGGAATCGGTTTTGGGCGTGACCGGTTGAAACGATGACCATCGAGAGGGCCGCCGCGACTGCGAGTATCGCACGCATGGCGCAACGGATAACGAGCGCGGGGGTCGGGTTCGGTGACTCGAATCACGGCCCCCGGCCCCCCCCGGCCCCCCGAGTGACGCGAGTTACTTCATCAGCAATCCGACCAGGAGCCCCGTCACGTTCATCCGCACCAGCCATGACACGGCGGTTGCCTTGAGCAACGGGCGCACCTTGTCGTACCACACGCCGCTCCCGAGCGTCGAGAGGAAAATGGTGGGAAGCCAGAGGACGGTGGCGAACTCCATGCCGGCAAGCACGCCACCGCTCTTCACCCAGAGCGCACCGCGGAACTGTCCGTAGAACCACGCGAACAGCACGCCGAACACCAGCGCCAGGACGGCTGACTTGGGCAGGTTAGCGGCCATCATCTTCTTCCCTTCCTCGGGCGTGGGAGGGAACGTCCCGAACGCCTGCATCTCGGGACCAGTGAAGACCTTTCCCCACATCACGTAATCAGCGAAAAACGCACCCACGCCCCCGATCAGTCCAGCGACGATCCAGCTCATGCGGGTTCCTCCTTCTGGAGTGTTGGACTGCAGACGGCCGTCCTTGCCGCACTCACGTCACGTCCGTTGCCCCGGGACTCCCAGCTCGGTCATGGCCAGCAGATCGAGCACTTCTTCCAGATCCTTGCCCTTGAGCAGGCCTTTCTCGATGACCAATTGCCGCACCGTGACGTTCTTCGCCACGGCCTCCTCCGCGAGCTTCGCCGCCTCCGCGTAGCCGATCTTCGGGGCGAGCGCCGTCACGAGCGCGGGGCTGCGCTCGAGCCAGTGCTCGCACTGCGCGCGATCGGCCTCGACCCCTTCCACGGCGCGCTCCGACAGCACGCGCGAGGCGTTGGCGAGGAGCTGCATCGTGAACAGCAAGTTGTGGGCGATGACCGGCATCATCACGTTGAGCTCGAGCTGGCCCGCCTCGCTGGCGGTAGCGACGGTGACGTCGTTCCCCAGGGCCTGGTAGCAGACCATGTTCACCATCTCCGCGATCGACGGGTTCACCTTCCCCGGCATCCTGAGAGCGCCGCCGCGTCGCCCATCGACTGCATCAGCTGAACGCGATCCCTCCCCTCCCGGAGCTCGAGCCCGGTGATCGCCCGGAGATGCTTCACCACGAGTGGCGGGTACGCCGGCTCGGCGTTCAGTCCCGTTCCGACCGCCGTGCCGCCAATCCCGAGATCGCGCAGGGCATCCGCGGCGCCGGCCACGCGGTCCCGGTTGCGCTCGACGGTGTGCCCGTAGGCGGTGAACTCCTGGCCGAGGCGAATCGGCGTGGCGTCCTGCAGGTGTGTGCGCCCGGACTTGAGAATGCGGTCGAATGCTCTACCCTTCGCCAGGAAGGCGGCGGCCAGCCGCCCCATGGCGTCGAGGAGCGGGGTCAGCTCGGCGAGCGCGGCCAGCCGGATGGCCGTCGGGATCACGTCGTTGGTTGACTGGGCCATGTTGACGTGATCGTTCGGGTGCACCGGTGCGTAGGCACCGCGCCGAGCGCCCAGCAGCTCGTTCGCGCGGTTGGCGAGGACCTCGTTCGCGTTCATGTTATGCGAGGTTCCCGCCCCCGCCTGGTACGGGTCCACGACAAACTGGTCCCGGTGCTGACCCCCCAGCACCTCGTCGGCCGCCCGTACGATCGCGTCGGCGAACTTCGGATCGAGACGGCCGGTTTCTTTGTGTGTGAGCGCGGCGGCCTTCTTGATCTGCACGACCGCGTCGACGAATGAGGCGAGGGGTCGGAGGTGGGAGATGGGAAAGTTGCGGCGGGCCCGTTCGGTTTGAATGCCGTAGAGCGCGTCGGCGGGAACCGGCAGTTCACCCAGGGAGTCACGCTCGACGCGGGTCGCGCTCATCGCCTCCGTCCGTCGTTCGGTCACGGCACCGTCGGTCTCGAACCAGGAATTGCCCATGGATACCCAGGACCTGTTGCACCACCTCGCCGATCGCGCGCGCTTCTCGGCCACGAAGCCGATCAAGATCGACTGCTTCCGCTCCACGCGGCTCCTCGTCGGTCTCAACTGCTTCGAGCCGGGTCAGGAGCAGAAGGTGCACGCCCATCCGGGCGCCGACAAATTCTATTTCGTTGTAAGTGGAAAGGCGAGGTTCGCCGTGGGAGAGGAGCGGTTCGAGGCACGCCCCGGAGACCTCATCCTGGCCCCCGAGGGAGTTCCGCACGGCGTGGAGCGCGCGCACGAGCGAACGACGGTGCTCGTCGGGATCGCGCCGGCGCCGGCCGCGTAGATCACTTCGTCGGCTCGACCCGCAGGCTGTCGTTGAAACGATTGAAATATTCGGTCATCCCGATGACCAGCGTGATCTCGACGATCTGCCCCTCGTCCCACGCCGCCCGGAGGCGTCCGTAGAGCTCGTCGGTGACGTCGTGACCCCCCCGATGGATCACGTCGGCGTACTCCAGCGCCGTCTGCCACCCTTGCTCGAGCGCATCGATGGCTCGCTGCCCGCCACGATCCTGGATCGCCCCGAGCAATTCGGCGCTGGCACCCTTCTGTCCCGCCAGGACAGTGTGGGAGTTCAGTCAGTAACGGCAACGATTCAAGTGCGAGATGCGCACCCACAGGAGCTCTTTGAGGAGCGGCGGAACCGTTCCCTCATTCATCACGGTGCGGAAGTGCGCGATGAGGGTCCGCAGGTGCGCCGGGCGGAGGGCCACGGTGCGGAACATGTTCGGGATGTTCCCGCGCTCCTGCAAATAGGTGTCGAAGATGGGCCGCACCTCGGGCGCGGCCTGCTCCGGCGTGAGTGGCGCAATGCGTGGAGCCGTCATGTTGTCTCACCTCTTCGCTTTCCCCAACCGATCTTGAACACCTGCACCGCCGCGCGATAGCCAAGGTAGCGCACCATCGCGTAGAAGCCGAGGACCGTCAGGAGCACCGCGGTATAGAAGCGCCACAGGAGGAGCATGCTGACTTGGCGCGAGCCGAAGTCCCCCGCAAAGCCGTTCAAGAACGCCACCTCGAGTCCCCCGCCTCCCGACGGGAGGGGCACAATGAGGGGCGCGTGGATCAGCGCGAGCGCACCGAAGAACATCTGGCCGAACGGCGGGGGGTGTGGCAAGCCCCAGGCGAGCGCCGGCAGGATGAGCGCGCGGGCGACCACGCTGATCACCGTGAGCAGCGCGCCCGACGCGAGCGCCCACCAGGGAGCGCGGCGGACGTGCGCCCAGGCGACGCGCCACTGGCGGCGCACGCGATGGCGGACGAACCCCGCGCGAGCGAGGCGTTGGAGCAGGTACGCGATCACCAGGACGAGGAGCGCGACGACCTCGACGCTCACCAGTTCGCCGGCGCGGTGGCGATGCAGCCAGGTCGCCGCGGCGTCCCGCCAGTCGGGCACGTAGTAGGCGAAGAGCGCTGCACCGGCGATCAGGAAGACGGGCCACTCGGCGGCCACCTCGACGCCGATCGCCACGATCGCCGTGACCGGTCGCAGCCCCGCCTCGGTGAGGCCCAGAAAGCGCGCGGGCTCACCCCCGAGGCGATTGGGCGTCAGCTGTGAGGCGGCTTCACCGTAGAGATTGAGCCGAAACGCATCGTCGAACGAGAGACGGCCCCCTGCGGTCCAGACGGCGAGCTGGATCCGCCAGGCGCGGACCACGCAGTCGATGGCGAGCAGCGCCAGGGAGAGGAGGTGGCCCACGCCAGCGTCAGTCGGAGCAGTCGCCAAGGGGGTAGATGAAGCCGCAGTTCGGGCAGGGGTTCTTGCAGCCCCAGGGCCGGGGTAACACCTCGGCGCCACACCGCAAGCATGTCGGCTGCGGCTTACCCGAGGCGATAGGCGCCGGTGAGGAAGGGGTTGGTGTGGCGCTCGCGGCCCACGGTGGTTTCGGGTCCATGACCGCTGTACACAATGGTCGAATCGGGGAGCGTAAGCAACTCGCGCTCGATGCTCCGGATGAGCGTCTCCAGGTCGCCTCCGGGCAGGTCCGCGCGCCCGATGGAGCCCTGGAACAGCACGTCACCCGTGAAGACCACGCCCTGTCCCTCGAACACGACGCTGCCGGGCGAGTGTCCCGGCGCGTGGCGCACCCGGAACGCGAGCTCCCCGACGGGCAGAACGTCTCCGTGCGCGAGCGCCCGGTCTGGCTCGGGCATCGGCTCGGCGCGCATG